>NZ_JAFEJA010000001.1:340714-681428 GCF_016919245.1 Streptomyces zhihengii
ACGGTCGAGTTCGTGGCCGCGCTCTACAAGTCGGCCTTCACCGGCCGCCCGGTGCACGCCGGGGAGATCGTCCCCGGCGACCCGTACTACCCGGCCATGCACGGCGGCGACCCCGCGTGGGCCCCGGCGGGCGCAGCGGGGGCGGGGGCATGAGCGCGCCCGTCACCGTCACGCACACCCACGGCGAGCGGATCGTGGTCGCGGCCGCCGGGGTGGAGCTGCTGACCTACGTGTACCGGCCGGACCCCGAGGCGTTCGAGTCGGCCAAGCCCTACGTCCATCCGCTGCGCACCCTGTCCGGCCGCACGGTGACGGGCTACCGGCCGAGCGACCACCGCTGGCACAAGGGCCTCCAGATGACCGCCAGCCATCTGTCCGGGCAGAACTTCTGGGGCGGCAACTCCTACGTCCACGGCACGGGTTACCTGCCGCTCCCCGAGCGGATCGGCCGGATGCGGCACGACCGGTTCGAACCGCTCTCCCCCGGCGGCGGCCGGGTGACCCTGGACGAGCACCTGACGTGGATCGAGAACGGCGGCCGCGAGTGGGCCCGTGAGCGGCGCACGCTGACGGTGCACTCGGTGGACACCGGCGCCGGCACCTGGGCGCTGGACTGGACGATCGCGCTGACCAACGTCCACGACGAGCCGCTGAGGTTCGGCTCGCCGACCACGGCGGGCCGCCCGGGCGCCGGATACACCGGGCTGCACTGGCGGGGACCGCGCGACCTGACCGGCGGCGACGTGCTGGGACCGGACGGGACCGGCGGCGCGGGCGAGCAGGGCGCGGCGGCCCTGATGGGCACCCCGGGGCGGTGGCTGGCCTTCACCGGCGTCCACGACGAGGTGGACACCCGCAGCACCCTGGTGTTCGCCCACGCGCCCGAGAACGCCGCCGCCGACCACCCGTCCCACTGGTTCGTGCGCTCCGAGCCCGTCCCGACGGTCGCCTTCTCCTGGGCCTTCCACGAGGAGTTCGCGCTGCCGCCCGGCGAGGGCTTCGCCTACCGCTACCGGATCGTGGTCGCCGACGGCGCCCTGGACCGGGAGGCCGTCGAGGGGCATCTGAAGGACTGGTGACCCGTGCCGCGCGGCGGCACACGACGACGCCCGGGCCGCGGGCGGGAGAACTCCCGCCCGCGGCCCGGGCGTTCACGGGCGGCGGGCCGTCACGGCATCCGGTCGCCCAGCAGCGCCAGGTTCTCGATGGCCGCCAGGCCGTACAGGGCGGTGTCGTTGGTGTACACCCAGTCGGCCTCGCTGCCCGGCACCAGGGTGACCGGGCCGCCGACCTCCTCGGTGGCCCACGGGGCGGACTCGCGGTAGCCGTCGCTGTTGTAGAACTTCTCCCAGGCCCGCCGGGCGAGCTTCTCGTCCCCGGTCTGGACGGCCGCGTACGCGTCGAGACGCGAGTGGCCCTGGAAGAGGATCAGCGAACCGAAGTTCGCCCCGTACCGTGCGGCCTGTTCCGCCTTCGTGGCGTTGAAGTACCGGCAGTAGTCGAGGTACGCCTCCTTGAAGCGCGGCATGTCGACGAGGTCGATCAGCTCCGCGCACAGCTCGTTCAGCCCGAAGACGGCCGAGAGATGGGAGACGGAGACCTTGGGCTCGGTCTCCACCGCGAACCGGCCCGTGTCGAGGTCGTAGAGCCCGCTGCCCTGCACGAAGCCGTTGGGCTGTGCCGCGATCGTCTCCATGGTGGACAGCACCCGCGCCTTCGCCCGCTCCGCCTTCGGGCCGCCGCGCTCCCACTCGGTGAGCCAGGCGGAGACCAGTCCGCTCCAGTCGGTGCCGAAACCGACGGACAGCGCGTGGCGGTCGGGCGTGTACGGCTCGGTGCGGATCTTGCGGATCGGGTCCAGGGCGAGGAAGGTCTCGTCGGAGTCCACGTTGGCGTGCATCAGGTCGCCGGTGCGCTCGTCGGCGGTGAGGAAGTAGTAGAAGCGCCGGTAGGTCGTGTTGGCGATGCGCTGCTGCTTGGCGCTGTCGGCGTAGTGCTGGACGCCGTGCCGGGTGCCGAGGCCCGCCCAGGTGCCGAGGTGGTAGACGTCGACCTCGCCGGTGTGGCGGGTCATCGCCTCGGCGAAGCGGAAGATGTCGGCGCGGCCCGAGCGCAGATAGGCGTACCAGAGCCAGAGGTCGGGCGAGAGCTCGGAGTTGTCCCAGGCGTAGCCGCCGACGTCGTAGCGCCACTGGTGCCGCGCCGGGTCGTAGCTGTGCATGATGTCGCCGTAGTCCCAGAAGCCGTACCAGCGGCGCATGTCGACCTGGTCGCGGTAGTACGTGAACAGGAAGTCGAGGTGGTCCTCGATCTTCGCCTTGGCCGGGGTGGAGCGGTCGGGCTCGGAGAAGAGTCCGCCGAAGACCTTGGCGGCGACCATGTGCGAGGGCGGCGCGGCGAGCTGCGGGGGCGTGCGCACCGCGGCCGTCTCCTTCGCCAGGTGCGCGGCGTCGGGGGTGCTGTCGTGGGCCCAGAAGAGGAGTTCGCTGGTGCGGGCGATGCCGTAGGGGGTGCCGAAGCCGGGCTCGTAGTCCTCGTAGGTGATGTTGAGGCCTTCGAGCTGCTCGGCATAGGTGTCCTGGCCCAGGCCGTCGTGGTAGAAGCGCAGGTCCATGGGCTGGGCCTCGGGAGACCAGAGCCACAGGGTGACCTCGGCCCGGTCGGTGTGCGCGTCGCGGATGTCGAGGCCGGCGGGGTGCTTCTCCCAGAAGTCGCGCAGCCCGAAGGAGAGTCCGCCGCTCGCGCCGCCGACGTAGCCGAAGCCGGAGGCGCGGCGCCCGCCGCCCGCGGCGATCCAGCCGTGCCCCTTCTTGGTGCGCTTCCTGACGGTGAAGCCGTCGGCGGACAACTGGCTGAGGGTGTAGTCGCCCCACTCCGGGATCAGGTGCAGACGGGTGGTGACGCGCTGGTCCCAGGTCGCGGGATCGGGCAGCTTGCGGCCGTCGAACTGCGCGGCCTGGACGGCGGCACCCGGGTCGCGGCGCAGCCCGGTGACGCCCTTGACGGCCTCGCGGAGCAGGCCGGTGCCGTCGCCGCCGATGCGGATGTGCCGGTCGTAGGAGGCGTCGCGCATCGGCACGGTGAAGCGCACGCCGAGCCCCCTGATGAAGTCGCCGCTCGCCTTGCCCGGTTCCTGTGTGCCGTCGTAGGTGACGGTGTGGACCATGCGGAACGACTCGGAGCCGGCGTAGAAGTAGAGCCGGACGGAGAAGGGCATCCAGCTGCGGTTGCCGCGGCGGTGCCTGCCGTCGATGCGGACCACCGCGCGGACGGGGCCGTCCTGTTCGACCTCGGTCGCGAGAACGGTGCTCTCGAAGCGCTCGTACGACTCCTTGCCCTGATCGCCGTCCTCGATCTCGCCCTGCCGCAGCAGCACGAGGCGCCCGTTCGAGGCGATCTCCCGCCCGCCCCGGGTGACGGACTTGACGAGGCTCGACCCGCTGCGGCCGAGCCGGGCGACGATGACGCCGGTGTCCACGGTGACGGTGCCGCCGTCACGGCCGACCGTGATCCGGCGCGCAGGCGCGGCGGGTTCACCGGCGGTGAGGGTGAAGGTGTCCGCCGTGGTCTCGGGGCCGACCGCGTGGGCGGACCACTTCAGGGAGCCGTCCGGCCACTGCGCGAGGGGCCAGGACTGCACCGGCACCTGCTTGCCGTCCGCCGTGCTCAGCGCGAACTTCTGGTTCCCGGGGTACGCGCCCTTGGGCCACGGCACGCCGAGCGTCGTCCCCGGCGCGGCGCCGAGCCCGCCGGACTCCAGCCAGCCGAGCGTGACCGCCTCGGGCCGGCCGGCCTCGGCCGCCGGTGCCGCCTGCGCGGTGCTGCCGCCGAGCGCCCAGCTGAACTGAGCGGCCGCTCCGGCGGCCGTGGCGGCCGAGAGCAGGGACCTGCGGGAAATCGGTGACATGTCGACTCCTTCGGTGAATGGTTCCTCGTGGGCGGCGGATCGGGTGGAGCGTTCAGGGGGCCCGGGGCGGTGAGGGCCCGGAGCGGTGACGGCCCTGGGACTGGCACCGTCGGGGGGCCGGGGCGGGGCATGGGGTGCCGGGGCGGGGGCGGGGCACGGATCGTCGGCCCGGGGCGGGCTCCGGGGGCGGGGGTGGGTCGGCCGGGCCCGGGATGCCGGGCTGTGCGGGTGACGGCCCTGCGGGCTCGGGGGCGCGGCGACTCGGCGGCCTGCCGGGCGGGGTGCTGCCTGACGGCCGCCGCGTGCGGTGGCGGGGTGCCGCCGGGTGGGGTGCGGGCTCGGCGGGGTGCCGCCGGGTGGGGTGAGGGCTCGGCCGGGTGCCGCCGGGCGGTGAGGGCTCGGTGGGGCTGCCGGGCGGCGGGGTCCCGGCCCGGCAGGGGCGGAGTGCGGAGACAGGGGGTTTCGGGGGCGTGTGCGCCTCGCGGGCACGGCACGGTGCCGCCCTACGAACCCGGCGCAGCCACGCGGGTGGTGCGCCGGGCGCGGGCGCACGGTCCGCCGCGCGTCGCATGACCCGCGCGCCGCGTGCGCCGGCCGCCCGCGGTGGCACACCGCGGGCGGGCGGGGTTCAGCGGGCGGCGCAGCGGGACTCGACGGCGATGGCCGCCGCGGCCACCGCGCCCGTCACCGGGACCGCGAGGGGCGCGACCGCCCACGCCGATCCGGCGACGACCGCGAAGCCGCCGACGAGCAGCAGCGATCCGGCCGGGTCGCGGACGGTGCGGCGGGCGGCGGCGCCCAGCAGCTCGCGCCAGCGGGCGCCCGGGTGCCAGACGGCCGCGGCCCGCAGCACGGTCACGGCCCCGCCGATGAACGCGAGGATGCCGACCGCGCCGACGAACGGACCACCCGGCAGCCCGGCGGCCACCGCCGAGAGGTTCAGCCAGAGCAGCCACACGGCGGCGAGCCCGCCGGCCCCCACGAGCGCACCGCCGGGCGCCGCCGCGCGGACGTCGGAGACGAAGTGCCGCCAGCCGCCCGTCTCGTGGTTCAGGTGGCGGCGCAGATGGCGGGCCCCCGCCGCGAAGGCGGCGGGCGCGGTGACCACGGGCAGCGCGGCCAGTGTGATCCACACACCGGTCAGCAGGCACTCGGCGAAGACGCCGAAACCGGTGGCGAGACGGGACGGCGGTCGCACCGCCGCTGTGCGGACGGCCATGGCGGTCAGCCCTTCAGTCCGGAGGTGGCCATACCGTCGATCAGATACCGCTGGAAGGCGAGGAAGAACGCCAGCACCGGCAGCAGCGCGACGAGCGACATGGCGATCATGCCGCCGTAGTCGGCGACGGCGTCCTGGTCGATGAACATCTTCAGACCCAGCGAGACGGTGTACTTCTCGGGCTCGTTCAGATAGATCAGCGGGCCCATGAAGTCGTTCCACGCGTTGATGAACGTGAAGATCGCGCTGGTGATCAGCGCCGGCCTGCACAGCGGCAGCACGATGGACCAGTAGATCCGCAGGTGTCCGCAGCCGTCTAGCCGGGCCGCCTCGTCCAGTTCGCGCGGCAGGTTGCGCATGAACTGGAGGATGAGGAAGACGAAGAACGCGTCGGTGGCGAGGTACTTGCCGATCAGCAGCGGCACATAGGTGTTGATCAGTTCCAGCTTCTGGAACAGCACGTACTGCGGGATCAGCAGCACGTGGTACGGCAGCAGCAGCGTGCCGATCATCAGCGCGAACATCACGTTGCGGCCGGGGAAGTCGATCTTGGCGAAGGCGTACGCCGCCAGCGAGCTCGACACCAGCACACCGACGACCGAACCGACGGCCAGGAAGGTGGAGTTGACGAAGAACGTCGAGATCGGGATGTCCGCGATGCCCTCGGTCAGCCGGCGGTAGTTGTCGGCGATCGGCTGCGTCGGCAGCAGGTCCAGACTGCCCACGATGTCGTCGCTCGGCTTGAGCGAGCCGCCGATCACCCACACCACGGGGTAGAGCACGACGGCGAGCAGGGCGAGCGCCCCGGCGTGCCAGAACAGGGATCCCGAGCTGCGCCGGGCGCGGTTGGTGAGTGTGCCGCTCATCGGGCCGCCTCCTCGTAGTGCACCCAGCGCCGCTGGGACCAGAACAGCACGGCGGTGACCAGACCGACCGCGATCAGCAGCATCCAGGCCATGGCGGACGCGAAGCCCATCCGGCTGTTCTCGAAGCCTTGCTGGTACAGGTAACAGGTGTAGACGAGGGTGGCGTCGGCCGGTCCGCAGGTGCTGTTGCTGACCACGTACGCCGAGCCGAAGATCTGGAACGAGTGGATCGTCTCCAGCAGGACGTTGAAGAACATCACCGGCGAGATCATCGGCAGCGTGATGTTCCAGAAGCGCCGCCAGGGGCCGGCCCCGTCGACCTCCGCCGCCTCGTACAGCTCGCGCGGCACCTGCTTGAGGCCCGCGAGGAAGATGACCATCGGCGCGCCGAACTGCCAGACGGTCAGCGCCACCAGGGAGTACAGCACCCAGGTGGGGTCGCCGATCCAGCCGCCGACGTCCATCCCGAAGAGGGACTGGGTGCGGTCGACGACGGCGTCGTCGGAGAACAGGGCGCGCCACACGATGGCGACGGAGACACTGGCGCCGACGAGGGAGGGGGCGTAGAAGGCCGCCCGGTAGAAGCCCTGTCCGCGCCGGCTCTGCGCCAGCAGCATGGCGACGCCGAGGGCGAGGAGCAGCTTGATCGGCGTGCCGATGACGACGTACTTCGCGGTGACCTCGACGGAGGTCCGCCAGCGCGGGTCGTCGAGCATCTCGGTGAAGTTGTCGAGGCCGATCCACTTCGGGGAGTCGAAGAGGTTGTACTCGGTGAAGGCGAAGTACAGGGAGGCGGCCATCGGGCCCGCGGTCAGCAGGAGGAAGCCTGCTATCCAGGGCGACATGAAGAGGTAGCCGATCAGACCGTCCCGCTTCGGCCGGAGCCGTCCGGCGGGGCGGGGCGCGGGGCCGGGGGCGTCGCCGTCGGGGGACGTCCCGGCCTGCCGCACGGATTCCTGGAGATGTGTCACGGGTGGAGTTCTCCTCAGGCGCCGAGGGCGGTCTTCGCCTCGGTGAAGAACTGCTTGGCGGAGTCCGCGGCGGAGGCCTTGCCCAGCGCCATGTCGCCCGCGATCCGCAGGAAGGCGGCCTCGACGATGTCGGCGCCGGCCGGGTGCGGGGTGATGGGCTCCAGGACACCGGCGTCGGCGATCTGCTGCTCGTAGGCGGCGATTTTCTTGCTGACCGGGTCGGTCGGCTGGAACGCCTCGTACTGCTCGGTGGTGGAGAGCACGCCCCGGTCGTAGCCCATGATCCGGCCGGCCTCGGGGTCGTGGACCATGAAGTTGATGAAGGTGGCCACCTCGGCGGGGTGCTTGGTGCGGGCGCTGCCGCTGAGCATCAGGGAGCCCAGGTACTGGCCGGTGCGCTTGCCGTCGAGGGTGGGGATGGGCGCGATGGCGTAGGAGCTCTTGCCCTCGGCGGAGTAGCGGGCGGTGAAGTTGTCCCAGGTGAACTCGCCGCCGGCGAGGCCCGCGGCCAGCGCGGACTTGGGCTTGACCTGCTCGACCTTCTTCTGGTCGGCGTAGAGGCCGGACTTGACGCCCTTCAGCGCCTCGTCCCAGTAGGCGGCGAGCTCGCTCTCGGTGAAGCCGAGGTCCTTCTCGGTGAAGAACGCCTTGCCCTGCTGGCGCAGGATCAGGTCGTAGAGGTACATCACGCCGTAGGCGCCGGAGTCGCCGGAGGTGCCGCCCTTGTCGTGGATGGCGACGAGGCCGTTCCGCCAGTCGTCCCAGGTCCAGCCGGGCTCCGGGGAGACCCCGGCCTTCTCGTAGACCTTCTCGTCGATGACGTAGCCCATGGAGTTCGAACCGACGGGTATGCCGAGGAGCTTGCCGTCGACCTCGCCGAACTTCTCCAGTCCGGCACGGAAGTTGCGCAGGTCCAGGTTGCCCTTGTCGGCCTGCGGGGAGAGGTCGAGCAGGACGCGCTTGGCGTCGTACTTGCGCAGGAAGCCGATGGCGTTCTGGAAGACGTCCGGCGGGTTGCCGCCCGCGGCCTGGGTGTTGAACTTCTTCCAGAAGTCGGCGTACTGCTGGAAGTCGGTCTTGACCTTGATCTTCGGGTGCTTCTTCTCGAAGAGGGCGATGGTCTCGTTGATCTTCTTCGCCCGGTCGTCGGCGCCCCACCACGCGTAGCGGATGGTCACCGTGCCGCCGGAGGAGCCGCTGCCCCCACCGCAGCCGGCGGCGGTGAGCCCGGCGCCCGCGAGCGTCACACCGGTGGCCTTGAGGAAGGACCGCCGCTCCATGTGCCTGGACATACGCATGATGCACCTCTCGTCGATGCGTGGGGAAGATTAATGAAACGTTTCAGGAAAGCGCTTGCCCCGCAATGTAGGGGTGGCGGTGAGACCGCGTCAACGGTTTGAGCGGTCCGTCATGTCGAACATGCGCCAAAACTTCGGACACGGGCGCCTGAGGCCTCCCTCCGGGCGCCTCACCGGCCCGTGAGGACGCCCGGAGGGAGGCCCTCGGGCGGACCGCGGTGCGCGTCGCGGGGCGGGGCCGCAACGGGAGCCGCGGCGCGCGGCCCCGGGCGAGCCTGCGGTCCGGGGTCCGGGCCGCAGCCGGACGACCCGGCGTCGAGAGCACGTCGGCCGGCGGGAGCCGACGTGCTCTCCGAGCAGGGCCGCCCCCGGCGCACCGGCCGCCCGGCCACGGCGGCCGCGGTGGGCGTCGGGCAGGCCCCCACCGCGCGTCGCGGGGCGGGAGCCTCCCGCCCGGCGGGCCGGGTCCCGCAGCCGGGCGGCCGGCGTCGAGACCACGCCCGCCGGCAGGGGCCGACGCCCCCTCCGAGCGGGACCGTCCCCCGAAGCGCCGGCCGCCCGGCCTCGGCGGGCGCGAGCCGCCGGGGCCCTGGGACACCGGGACGGAGCACCGGGACACCGGGGCACCAGGACACCGGGACGGAGTACCGCCGCGGGCCTCCCGGCAGGCCGCCCCGCATCTCCCGGGTGCCGCGCCCGCCAGGGGAAGTGGCACCCCCGGGGCAGACCGATGCCGCGCCCGCCAAGGAAAGTGGCACCCCCGGCCCACGCCGATGCCGCGCCCGCCCGGGTGAAGCAGCACCCCCGGCCCACGCCGATGCCAAGCCCGCCGGGTGAAGCAGCACCCCGGCGCAGACCGGCGCCGCTCCCGCCAAGGAAAGTGGCACCCCCGGCCCAAGCCGATGCCGCGCCCGCCGGGTGAAGCAGCACCCCGGCGCAGACGGGCGCCGCGCCCGCCCGGGGGAAGCAGCACCCCCGGCGCAAACCGCCGCCGCACCCGCCCGGCCGGTGGCGGGCGCGTCCCCGCCGCCGACCGTCATCGCGCCGCAGGCGGATCGGCGCACCCGGGCCCGATGGACCACCGGCGGGCGCCCGGCCGGGTCCGGGCGCCGCACGCTCGCGGCGAAGATCATGAATCGATTCATCCCATGTCCGCCGCTCATCAGCCGACGTGACGCACCGTCAGCCCACCGGTCCCCGCCCGCGCCCCCGCCTCAGCGGTGGCGCAGCCAGGCCGCGGCCGGGAGGAGGCGGTCGGTGTAGTCGAAGAGCGCCTGGTTCTCCCAGCCGTTGCCGGACGCGGGGTCGGCCGGGTCCCAGCCGTTGCCCTGGACGGCCGTCCAGGTGGGCTCCCAGTAGAAGACGCCCAGGCCGCGCCGGCCGGGCACGGCCTCGACGACGTTCATGACGTCGCGCAGCCACCGGGCCTGGCCGGCCGGGGTCGCCGGGTAGCCGGTGACCAGTTCGCCGGGGAGGTCGATGATGTTCTCGTGGTCGTCCTTGCTGTCCAGGCGGAACGGATAGGCGGTCTCGGCGACCATCACCTGCTTGCCGTAGCGTCCGGAGATGTCGTCGAGGTTGGCCTGGAGGGCGGACAGCGAGCCGTGCCAGTAGCCGTAGAAGGAGACGGCGATGACGTCGAAGGGGACGCCCCGGGCGGTGGCGTTGTCGAACCACCAGCGGTAGAGGGCGTTGTCGCCGCCGTGGGCCAGGTGGAGGGCGATCCTGGTGGACGGGGAGACGGCGCGGGCGGCGTCGGCCCCGGAGCGGAGCAGGCCGGCGGTGCGGTCCCAGTCGTCGGTGGACCCTTCGGGCCAGAGCAGGCCGGTGTTGATCTCGTTGCCGATCTGCACCATGTCGGCCGTGGTGCCCTGGGCCTTCAGCGCGTTCAGGACGTCGTGGGTGTGCGCGTACACGTCGGCCCTGAGCTGCTCGTAGGTGTGGGCCGACCACGCCGACGGCTTGGTCTGGGCGCCGGGGTCGGCCCAGATGTCGGAGTAGTGGAAGTCGACCAGCAGCTTCATGCCGCGGGCCTTGAGCCGTTCGGCCGTCTCCAGCACGTGCCGCTTGTCGTTGTAGCCGTCGGCCGGATCCACCCAGACCTTGAGGCGCCCGTAGTCCGCGCCCGCCGACCGCAGCAGCCCGAGGGCGTCCCCGGCGGTGCCGGTGGTCCCGCGGTAGACGCCGCCGAGGTCCTCGCTCTTGCCGAGCGAGGAGACGTCGACGCCGCGGACGGACAGTCCGGTGGCGCCCGGGGTGAAGGAGAGGTCGTCGACGTTGATCCAGTCGCCGGCCCGCGCGTCGGATTCGATGCTCACCGTGCAGCCGCCGCCCCGCACGGCCACGGAGGTGACCAGGCGTATCCACCGCCCGTCGGAGGTGACGGGCAGATCGGTGCGCTGCTCGACGGAGCCGCAGTTGCGCAGGGCCAGGTGGGCGGTGTTCTGGCCGCCGCTGGAGCGGACCCAGGCGGTGAGGGTGTAGGTGCCGTCGGCGAGGCCGGACAGGTACTGGTAGGTCTCGACCCGGTAGGCGGACGCCGACCAGTGGGTGAGGCGGCTGCCGCCGCTCCGGCCGCCCGCTTCGGCGTACGAGGCGGCGTCCTGGCCGGTGGCGGACCAGGTGGACCAGCCGGTGGTGCCGGATTCGAAGCCGGTGTTGGTGAGGGTGGCGGCGGCTCGGGCGCCCGGGGCGGGCAGCGCCGCGGTGAGGAGGGCGGCGAGCGCGGTCAGCGCGGCCGCCCGCAGCAGTCCGCGGGCTGTGGGGATACGGAAGAGGGCTGCGTGCATCGTCGGTCCCTTCGACGGTGACGGAAGAAGGACGGATGGCGGGTGGTGCGGTGACCCGGGGCGGCCGGCAGCTCGGCGGCCGCTCCGGGAGGCGGTGGCCCGGGAGCGATGTCCCGGGGGTGGGGCCCGCCGGCCGGGCCCTGGGCGGGGCCCGGTTGCCGCCCCGGGCGGTGATGCGAGGGGGGCGGACACCGGGGGCGGTGCGGGAGGGTCCTTCCCCGCGCCGGCCCGCCCCGGAGGGCGGCCGGCGCGGGGCCGGGCTTTCAGGCGTCGAGGTGGACGACGCGGACGCCGCCCGCCGGGACGGCGAGGTGTCCGCCGGCGCGCTCCCCGGTGAGCAGTTCGGTACCGGGGGCGTCCAGCGGCACCTTGGCGTCGTGGCCGGTGTGGTTGACGGCGAACAGATAGGCGCCGCTCTCGCCTTCGCGGCGGACCACCTCGACGTCGCGGGGCAGCTCGCCGCGCGGGGCGAGGCCGGCGTCCTCGAAGGCGGCGTCCAGGACGGTGTCGAGGGCGGGGGCGCCGAGGCGGGTGGAGACGTACCAGGCGGTGCCGTCGCCGATGCGGTGGCGGGTGACGGCCGGGTGTCCCCCGGCCGGGCCGTCGGCGTAGGTCCACACCGTCTCGGCGCCGCGCGGGACGACGAACTCGCTCCAGACGTCGCCGGTCAGGGCCGTGCCGCCGGGGCCGGTGATCCGCACGCTCTCGCCCTCCCCGAGCGGCGACCACTCCTCGACGGTCAGCCCCAGCACGTCGCGCAGCACCCCGGGGTACGCGCCGGGGTGGACGGCGTCGTTCCGGTCGACGATGCCGGAGAAGTAGGAGACGACCAGGGTGCCGCCGCCCTCGGCGTAGGCGCGCAGGTTCCGGCCGGTCTCCTCGGAGGCCAGGTACAGGGCGGGGACGACGACGAGGGGGTAGCGGGCGAGGTCGGCCTCGGGGTGGGCGAAGTCGACGGTGAGGTGCCGGTCGTAGAGGGTCTCGTAGAAGCTGTCGGCGCGCTCGCGTGCGTCGTGGTCCTCGCTGGGCCGCCACTCCAGCCGCTGGGCCCACCAGGACTGCCAGTCCCAGACCATCGCAGCGTCGGCGACGGTCCTGGTGCCGTGGACGGCGGCGAGCGAGGCGATACCCGCTCCCAGTTCGACGACCTCCCTCCACACCCGGGAGTCCGTCCCGGCGTGCGGCAGCATCGCCGAGTGGAACTTCTCGGCGCCCTTCCGGGACTGGCGCCACTGGAAGAACATGGCGCCCTCGGAGCCGCGCGCCACATGGGCGAGGGAGTTGCGGGCCATCTCCCCCGGGCGCTTGGCCGGGTTGCGGGGCTGCCAGCTCACACCGCTGGTGGAGTGCTCCATCAGCAGCCAGGGGGCGCCGCCCGCGACCGAGCGGGTGAGGTCGGCGGCCATCGCGAGGTTGACGTGGGTGCGGCGGCCGTCGGTGATCAGATAGTGGTCGTTGGTGACGACGTCGACCTCGCGTCCCCAGGCCCAGTAGTCGACCGTGTCGCACTGGCTGAGCGCGGTCATGAAGTTGGTGGTGACGGGGACGCCGGGGGCGAGGCGGTGGAGGATGTCCCGCTCGGCGCGGAAGTTCTCGCGCAGGGTGTCGTCGGCGAAGCGCCGGTAGTCGAGCTGCTGCGCGGGGTTGCCCACGGTCGGGGTGAGGCGGGGCGGGTCGATCTCGTCGAGCGAGCCGTAGCGCAGCCCCCAGAAGGCGGTCCCCCACGCCTCGTTGACGGCGTCGGCCGTGCCGTAGCGGTCGCCGAGCCAGCGGCGGAAGTGCGCCGCGCAGCCGTCGCAGTAGCAGGCGCTGACGGGGACGCCGTACTCGTTGTGGACGTGCCACATCGCGAGGGCGGGATGGCCGGCGTAGCGGCGGGCGAGCTCGGTGGTGATCCGTGCGGCGGCCTCGCGGTAGGCGGGACTGCTGTGGCAGATCGCGGCGCGTGAGCCGAAGGAGTAGCGGACGCCCTCGCGGGTCACGGGGAGCGCCTCGGGGTGGGCGCGGTAGAACCAGGCGGGCGGCGAGACGGTGGGGGTGCCGAGGTCGGCCCGGATGCCGTTCTCGTGGAGCAGGTCCAGGATCCGGTCGAGCCAGCCGAAGTCGTAAGCGCCGGGCTCCGGTTCGAGCAGCGCCCAGGAGAAGATCCCGACGCTGACCATGGTGACGCCGGCCTCGCGCATCAGCCGGACGTCCTCCTCCCAGACGCTCTGGGGCCATTGCTCGGGGTTGTAGTCCCCGCCGAACGCGAGCCGGCGGGCGCCCCGGTCAGTGGTCTCCGGCATGTGTCTCTCTCCTGGGTCGACAGCGTGAACGCCTCAGCGGACTGAGACTTTCTGGGAACGTGCACACACGTGCATCGATGCGATGACGCAACATAAGCGCACAGGAACAACCATTGACAAGTGTCCAGGACGTTTCTCTACTGTGAACGCTCACAGATGCAGAACCGGCCCCGCGCCTCTCGCGGGACGCCCTTCGGTCAGGGAGACCATCCATGTCCCACACGCTGCACCGCCGCCTCGCGGCCACCGCCACGGCCGTCGTTCTCGGCGCGTCCGCCCTCACCGCCTGCGGCTCGTCCGAGGGCGACGCCCAGGCGGACTCGGGCCCGGTCTCCCTCACCTACTGGGCCTGGGCGCCCGGCATGGACAAGGTGGCGGACCTGTGGAACGACAAGCACCCGGAGATCAAGGTCACGGTGCAGAAGCAGGCGTCGGGCGACGACCTGGTCACCAAGATCATCACGGCCTCCAAGGCCAAGAAGGCCCCCGACCTGGTGCAGGCCGAGTACCAGGCGCTGCCCACGCTGGTCAGCAACGACGCCCTCGCCGACATCTCCGGCGAGGTCGGCGGCATCGAGAAGCAGTTCGCCCCCGGCGTCTGGCAGCAGACGACCCTCGGCACGGACGCCGTCTACGCGGTGCCGCAGGACTCCGGGCCGATGATGTTCTACTACCGCGCCGACCTCTTCGAGGAGTACGGGCTCGACGTCCCGGTGACCTGGGACGAGTTCGCCGAGACGGCCCGCGCGCTGAAGAAGAAGGCACCGGAGAAGTCGCTGACCACCTTCTCCGCCAACGACTCGGGGCTCTTCGCGGGCCTCGCGCAGCAGGCGGGCGCCCGGTGGTGGACGGTCGAGGGCGACGCCTGGAAGGTCGGCATCGACGACGCGGCCACCCGCAAGGTCGCCGACTTCTGGGGCGGTCTGGTCGAGGAGGGCGCGATCGACAACCAGCCCATGTACACCCCGGCCTGGAACAAGGCGCTCAACACGGGTGAGCAGATCGCCTGGGTGAGCGCCGTGTGGGCGCCGGGCACGCTGACCACCGCGGCCCCGGACACCAAGGACAAGTGGCGGATGGCGCCCCTCCCCCAGTGGGACGAGGGCACGAACACCACCGGGAGCTGGGGCGGCTCCACCACCGCGGTCACCACGGACTCGAAGCACAAGGCGGCCGCCGCGAAGTTCGCCACCTGGCTGAACACCGACCCCGAGGCGCTGGCCGCGCTGGTGAAGGAGGGCGGCATCTACCCGGCGGCCACCGCCGCCCAGACCAGCGGCGCCCTCGCCTCGTCCCACGAGTTCTTCGCCGGCCAGGCCGACTTCTACGCGAAGGCGGCGGAGATAGCGGAGACCGCCGCGCCCGCCTACTGGGGCCCGAACGTGAACGTCGCGTACGCCACCTTCAAGGACGCGTTCGGCAAGGCCGCGAAGGCGAAGTCCGGCTTCGGCGACGCGCTGTCCACCATGCAGGCCGCCACCGTCGCGGACCTGAAGAAGCAGGGCTTCGAGGCCGCCCCGTGACCGCACCGCGCACACCCCGCGCGCGCCGGGTGCCGAACGGGGTGCGCAGCGCCCCGTACGGCTTCCTGCTCCCGGCCGCCGTGCTCTTCCTGCTGTTCTTCGCCCTGCCCATCGGCTACGCGCTGTGGCTGAGCCTCCACCGGATCGACGTCCAGGGGCTCGGCCTCGGCCGGGGCGCCCGGCGCGAGGTCTGGGCCGGGCTGTCGAACTACACCGCGGCCCTCACCGACTCCGAGCTCGGGCACGGCGCCCTGCGGGTGCTCGGCTACGGCGCGATCGTGGTGCCCGTGATGCTCGGGCTGGCCCTGCTGTTCGCCCTGCTCCTGGACACCGAGCGGGTGCGGGCGCGGTCCTTCTCCCGGCTCGCGATCTTCCTGCCGTACGCGATCCCGGGTGTGGTCGCCGCCCTGCTCTGGGGCTTCCTGTACCTGCCGGACGTCAGCCCGTTCCACTATCTGCTCGACCGGGCGGGGCTGCCCGGCCCGGACCTGATGGACGGCGGGGCGCTGTTCGGGTCCCTGGCCAACATCGCCGTCTGGGGCGGCACCGGCTTCAACATGATCGTCATCTACACGTCGCTGCGGTCCATCCCGGCCGAGGTGTACGAGGCGGCGCGGCTGGACGGCGCGAGCCCGCTGCAGATCGCGCTGCGGATCAAGATCCCGATGGTGGTGCCCTCGCTGGTGCTCACCTTCTTCTTCTCCGTCATCGCCACCCTGCAGGTGTTCAGCGAGCCGACCACGCTCAAGCCGCTGACGAACGGCATCTCCACCACCTGGAGCCCGCTGATGAAGGTGTACAACGACGCCTTCGTGGCCGGGAACGTGTACGCGGCGTCCGCGACGGCCGTGGTGCTCGCCCTCGCCACCTTCGCGCTCTCCTTCGCCCTGCTGCGGTTCGCCAACTCCCGCGCCAAGCACCGAGGAACCCGATGAGCACGACCACTCCCGTCGCCGGCCGCCGCAAGGCCGCGCCGGCCGCCGGCACCACCCCCGGCACCCCGCAGGGGCCGCCACGGGCACGGCGGACCGCCCTGCTGCCCACCGCGGCCCTCCTGCTGGGAGCCGTCTACTGCCTGCTGCCGGTGGCCTGGGTGCTGGTGGCCGCGACCAAGTCCGGCAGCGAGCTGTTCTCCACGTTCACCTTCCTGCCCGGCAGCGGTCTGGCGGACAACCTGTCCGACCTCGGTTCCTACCGCGACGGCATCTACTGGCAGTGGATGGCCAACTCCGGGCTCTACGCGGGCCTCGGGGCCGTGCTGTCCACGACGGTGTCGGCCGTCTCCGGCTACGCGCTGGCGCTGTACCGCTTCCGCGGCCGTGAGGTGATCTTCAACGTGCTCCTCGCGGGCGTGCTGATGCCTCCGGTCATCCTCGCGATCCCCCAGTACCTGCTGATGGCGAAGGCCGATCTGACGGACTCGTACCTCTCGGTGCTGCTGCCGCTGATCCTCTCCCCGTACGGCGTCTACCTCGGGCGGGTCTACGCCCAGGCCGCCGTGCCGTCCGAACTGGTCGAGGCCGCGCGGATGGACGGCGCGGGCGAGTGGCGGATCTTCCTGCGGATCGGCGTCCCGATGATGTCGCCGGGCCTGGTGACGATCTTCCTCTTCCAGTTCGTGGCGATCTGGAACAACTTCCTGCTCCCCTACATCATGCTGAGCGACGACGGAAAGTTCCCCATGACCGTCGGCCTGTTCACCCTGCTCGCGCAGGGCAGCAACACTCCGGCCCTCTACACGCTGGTGATCACCGGCGCCCTGCTCGCGATCGTCCCGCTCATCGCCCTCTTCCTGGTCGTCCAGCGGTTCTGGAGCCTCGACCTGCTGTCGGGGGCCGTAAAGTCATGAGCTCCGGGGAACGAGGGGAAGCACCATGAACCGCGGCCCAGAGGGCAGGCGCCGGCCGGTCACCATCCACGACGTGGCACGCGAGGCCGGGGTGTCGCGCGGCACCGTCTCCCGTGTCCTCAACGGAGGGCACTACGTCAGTCCCGCGGCGCAGACGGCCGTGAACAACGCGATCCGCCGGACCGGCTACGTGGTCAACCGGCACGCCCGCTCGCTGATCACCGGACGGTCCGACTCGGTGGCCTTCCTGCTCACCGAGCCGCAGGAGCGGTTCTTCGAGGACCCGAACTTCAATGTGCTGCTGCGTTCCTGCACCCAGGAGCTCGCCTCGCAGGACATCCCGCTGCTGCTGATGATCGCGGGCAACGAGGACGAACGGCGGCGCAACCTGCGCTACATCCAGGCCGGGCACGTCGACGGGGTGCTGCTGGTCTCCAGCCACTCCGGCGATCCGGTGGCGGGCGAACTGGACGCGGCGGGCATCCCGGTGGTCGCCTGCGGCAAGCCGATCGGGCAGCAGGCGCGGATCAGCTACGTCGCCGCCGACGACCGGGACGGGGCGCGGCAGATGGTCCGTTTCCTGTACGAGTCGGGGCGCCGCCGGATCGCCACCGTGTCCGGGCCGCCGGACACGCCCGGCGGTGTGGAACGCCTCGCCGGCTACCGCGAGACGCTCGCCGAGTGCGGGCTGCCCGTCGACGAGGAGCTGATCGCGACCGGCGACTACAGCCGGGCGAGCGGCGGCCGGGCGGCGGAGCAACTGCTGGAGCGCGCCCCGGACATCGACGCGGTGTTCGTCGCCTCCGACCTGATGGCGGACGGTGTGCTGGACGCGCTCGGGCGCGCCGGGCGCTCGGTGCCCGGGGACGTGGCGGTGGGCGGGTTCGACGACTCGCCGGCCGCGCTGTCCGCGGTGCCCCGGCTCACCACGATCCGCCAGCCGTTCGACCGGATCAGCAAGGAGATGGTGCGCATGCTGCTGGCCCGGATCGGCGGCGAGGACCCGGCGGCCGTCATCCTCCCGACCGAACTGGTCCGCCGCGAGTCCGCCTGACGAGCGGGGGGCTGCGCCCCGAAGGGTGACGTGACACCGGCCCGGGCGCCCCGCGCGGCGGGGCCCCTGGGCCGGGGGCGCGGGCAGGCGGGACGGGTGACCCCGCTGGACGGCCGGCGTCGTGTCACCGGCCTCAGCGGCCGCGCCCGGTGACACGACGCCGGCCCCGGACCCCGCGGGGCGGGACCGCGGGGCCGGTCATCCCGCCGGGTGGCGACCGCGGGGGCGGGACCTCGGGACCGGTCATCCCGCCGGGTGGCGACCGCGGTCCGGTTCTCCGAAGGCCCCGGCGCCGTGAGGCGCCCCCGCATCGGGCGGGTGGGTGGCGTGTTAGCGTCTGCGCGCGGATTCCGCCGCCGGCCGGGGACCGGACGGGGCGGCCCGTGTCCCCTCCTCACCCCCTCCCCGGACCAGGTATGCCAGACCTCCGTGACGCGCTCGGCACGCTCGACCTGTTCGGCGACGACTTCGTGGGCGACCCCCACCCGTGGCTGGACACCCTGCGCGCCGACGCGCCCGTGCACCTCGACCGCGGCACCGGGCTGTGGCTGGTCAGCCGGCACGCCGACATCCGGCAGGTGCTCCTCGACACCGGCGCCTTCCGCCCGGACAACGCCCAGCAGGCCGTGACCCGCCTGCCCACGGCCACGCTGCGGGTCCTCGCCCGGGCCGGTTTCGGCCTGCCGCCGGCGCTGGCGAACAACGGCACGGACAGCCACCCCGGGCTGCGCCGGGTGGTGACGCGCTTCTTCAACGCGCAGCGGGTCGCGGCCGCGGTGCCCGTGATCGGACGCGTCGCCGGCGAACTGCTGGCGGCCGCCGCCGGCGACCTGCGGGAGACGGGCCGGTCCGAGCTGTTCACCGGCTTCGCCCAGGTGCTGCCCTGCCGGGTCCTGATGGAGCTGCTGGGCATCACGGGCGTCGACCCGGCCACCCTGATCCGCTGGAGCGACGCCTCGCTGGAACTCTTCTGGGGCCGCCCCTCCCCCGAGCGACAGCTCGAACTCGCCGCCCACGCCGGGGCGTTCCACCGCTGGCTCACCTCGGCGGTGCACGACGCCCGGCGCGCGGCGCCGGATTCGTTCATCGGGGCGCTCACCCGGCACCGGGGCCCCGACGGGGAGCCCGTGGACACCGCCACGGTCGTCGCCGCCTGCTTCTTCGTCTTCGTCGCCGGGCAGTCCACCACCGGCCAGCTCATCTCCACCGTGCTGCGCCGGGCGCTGGCCGAACCGGGGCTGTGGCCGCGCCTGGCGCACGAGGACGGACTCGCCGAGGGCTGGGTGGAGGAGGTGCTGCGGCGGGAGCCGCCGGTGACCACCTGGCGCCGGATCGCCGCCCGCCCGGCCGCGGTCGGCGGCACCACGGTGCCCGGCGGCGCGCACCTGCTGCTGATGCTGATGGGCAGCGGATCGGACCCGGCGGTCTTCCCGGAGCCCGGACGCATGTGCCCGCACCGGCCCGAGGTCCGTCACCACCTGGCGTTCGGCGCGGGCCGCCACCGCTGCCCCGGCGCCTCCCTGGCGCGCACCGAGGCCGCGGTCGCGCTGCGCGCGGCCGCCCGCGTCCTGCCGGCCGTGTCCCTGGAGGGCGGCGCGCCGATGCTGGGGCTGCTCTCCTTCCGGGCGCCGCTGCGGGTGGGCGTACGGGCGGACCGGGCCCCCGCCGCCGCCGGCGGCCCGCGTCAGGCCTGAGCGGCCGTCAGTCCGAAACGCGCGTGCTGGGCCACGGGCACCAGGTCCGCGTACTCGGGGTGCTTGCCGATCCAGCCGCGGAAGAACGGGCAGTAGGGCAGCACGGTGAGCTCCTGCGCGCGGGCCGTGTCGAGGGCCTCCCGGGCGAGCCGGCCGGCGAGTCCGCGCCCCTCGAAGCGCGGGTCGATCTCGGTGTGGATGAAGGCGATCTCGTTCTCGTACCGGTGGTACTCGGCGAAGCCCGCCTGCTCCTCGTCCGCGAAGATCTCGAAGCGCGACAGTTCCGGATTGTCGCCGACACGGATGTCCATGGTTCCTCCTGCTGCTCACGAGCCCCGTCGATGATCACCGGGGCGCCGTGCAGCATCATGGCCCATGCGGGTCGCCCGGCGCGACGCGCACCGGGTTCCGGGGCACCGGGACCGGATCGCACACGGGTCGGGCGCACGGGGCGCCGCGACGGAAGGCGGGTCGGCACCATGGACATCCAGCACTTCGAGCGCATCAGCGCGTTCGTCGAGGCACGGCTGCGGCCGCTGTTCGACGCGGAGACCGGCAGCGACCACGGCTTCGGGATGGACGACACCTCGCGTGCCCTGCGCGCCCTCCTCAACACCGTGCGCGCCGCGGCGGCGGTCCGGGGGATCGCGGCCGGCCGCGACGACGCGGACCCGGCCACCCGTGCCGTCGTCGACCAGGCGCTGGAGCACAACTGGGACGTGCTGCGCGGTGTGGCCCGCAACTGGGAGGACCACCCGGACTTCCTCAAGGAGTTCAAGCGCCACGCCTGGGAGCTCGAAGCGGACACCCCGGCGCCGGCGGCCTGAGGCGGCCGCCCCCGTGGGGCCCGCGCACCGGGGGCCTCACGGGGCGGGGCGGCGGGCCTCGGCGCGGACCTGCGGACGGCCCGGCCCGCCCCTCCGGCCACACTGCGGTGAAATGCCCCTTATGTAGAATTCGCACCGTCTGTGATTTGGCATCCGGTGTCGGAAAGGGCAGGGCACGCACATGGCGGACCCTTCGGACCTCATGCGCCGGGCCGCACGCGTCCTGCGTGCCCGGGACCCGCTGGAGATGCTCGGCGCGCTGACCGCCGACGGCGGCCTGCCCGCCGGGCGCACCCGTCTCTGGGTGGGGCGCGGGCCGGCCCTGGAGCCCTTTCCCCCGGCCCCGCCCGGCGACGACCCCCTCGACGCGGCGGCCCGCGAGGTCGTGCGGACGGGGGGCCCGCGGCTGGTGGACACCGCCCGCGGGCCGGCCCTGGTGCTGCCGCTGACCGTCGAGGGCCAGCGGTGCGGGGCGCTCGCCGCCGGTCTGGAGGAGGGCGAGGACCCCTACGCCGGGGCCGTCTTCGAGGGCCTCGCCCTGCTGGCCGAGAGCTGCGCCCTCGGGCTGTGGAACCAGGCCCGGACGGGACCGCTCACCGCCGCGATGGACGCCGCCGCGGCGGGCATCTTCGCCTGGGACTTCTCGGCGGACAACGTCTTCTGGGACGAGCGCACCTGCGCCGTCTACGGAGTGGACCCGAAGGTCTTCGACGGCCGGGGCGACACGTTCTTCGCCCTGCTGCACCCCGAGGACGTCCCCGTGCTCCAGGCCGCGATCGCCCAGGTCACCGAGGCCGCGCTCACACCCCCGGGGGCGGGCGTCACGGGCGATCCCGGCCGCTACCGCCTCCAGTACCGGGTCGTCCACCCCGACGGCAGCGTGCACCACGTCACCGAGTGCGGCCGGGTCGTCCTCGACGAGCAGGGCCGCCCGGCACGGGCGCTCGGGGTGGTCTACGAGGCCGGCGCCGACCTCCCCGCGGCCGGCCGCGGCCCCGGCGCCGAGGCCGACCCGTCCTCCCGCAACTCCCTGCTCTTCACACTGACCCGGGCGCTGTCCAAGGCGGTCACGGTCGAGGACGTCACGCGGGTGATGACGGATGTGGCGCGGCCCGCGCTCGGGGCGGAGAACCTGCTGCTCGGCATCATGGAGAGCGGCCATCTGGAGATCGTCGGCGAGAGCCGGATCGCCCCCGCCCTGGAGCATCTGCGGGTGCCCGCGCTGGACGTGATGGCGTTCGCGGCGACCCGGGAGGAGCCGCTGTTCATCGAGGACCTGACCCGGCACGCCGAGCACGGGGTGCCCGGTCTCGCGCTCGTCGGCGAGCTGCCCTCGCGCTCGTGGGTGGTGCTCTCGCTGGGGTCCGCCGACCACGCCACCGGGGCCTGCCTGATCTCGTTCGCCGGACCGCGGCTGTTCGACGCCGCGGAGCGCACCTTCTTCACGGCCGTGGCCGTGATCCTCACCCAGACCCTGGAGCGCGCGCGGCTCTTCGACACGCAGCACCAGCGCGCCACCGACCTCCAGCAGGCGATGCTGCCCCGCCGGCTGCCCGTGCTGCCGAGTCTCAGCGCGCAGTCCCGCTATCTGCCCGGCACCCGCGGCATGCGCATCGGCGGCGACTGGTACGACGTCCTCCCGCTGGACGACGGCACGGCCGCCCTGGTGATCGGGGATGTCCAGGGGCACGACGCCCACGCCTCGGCGGTGATGGGGCAGCTCCGGGTGGCGCTGCGCGCGTGCGCCGAGTCGGGCCTGGCGCCCGGCGCGCTGCTCGGCAAGGTCAACCGGGTGCTGTGCGACCTCGACACGGACCGGTTCGCCACCTGCGCCTATCTCGTGCTCAGCCCGGTCGACGGCGTGCTGCGCGGGGCCCGGGCCGGCCATCCGCAGCCGCTGCGGGTGCGGCCGGAGACCATCACCGAGGTGGAGCTGGCCGGCGGCCCGCCGCTGGGGGTGGACCCCTCGGCCCGCTATCCGACGACCGTCTCCGCGCTCGGCCCCCTGGACACCCTGCTGCTCTTCACCGACGGCCTCGTCGAGCGCAGGGACGCCGACATCGACGTCAGCGTGCGCAGGATGATGGACGGCATCCTGGACTGGAGCCGGGGCGCCGGAGACATCGACCTGACCGCCCTGACGGACTTCCTGACACTGCGGGACGACCCGGGGCGCATCGACGACGTGGCCCTGCTCGCCGTCCGCCGCACACCGTGACGGCGCCCGGCCCGGGAGCTCCCGACAGGCGGGGGACGGACGGCGGCACTAGGTTGGGCCACCGATCCCGCTGTACGCGACCCGTGCGCCGGAGGGCGGTGGAGAAGTGACCGTGGACCCCCTCGACTCCGTGCTGCTGGACGCCCTGTCCAACGGGAGCGGTGTCCGGCTGTACGCGCTCGACGACGACCTGCGGATCGTCCGCGCCGCCGCGTCCCGCAACGGCGGCGACGGGGACGCGGGCGAGGAGGCGCAGTCGCCGGTCGGCCGGCGCTTCTCCGACGTCTACCCCCTCGGCGACGGGCCCGCGGACATGGAACGGCTGCTGGCGGAGGTCGTCCGCGGGCAGGTCCGGGTCAGGCGCAACCTGCGGGGCCGCCGCGCCCTCGCACCGGATCACGACGGGACGCGCATCTACTCGCTCTCCTTCCACCCGCTCGGCGACGCGGCCACCCGCCCGGCGCGGGCCGAGCGGATCGCCGTCCTCGTCGCCGACGTCACCGAGCGGGAGTGCGCCCGGGAGCGCGCGGCATCGCTGGACGCCGTGCGGGAGCGGGTGGGCCAGTCGCTGGACCTCGCCGCGACCTGCGAGGACCTGGTGCACGCGGTGGTGCCCGGCTTCGCCGACATCGCGGTGGTCGAGATCGTCGACGAGGTGCTGCGGGGCGCACAGGCCCCCGAGGGCCCGCTCGGGCGGGACACCCCGCTGCGGCGGACCGCGTTCGCCGGACCGCCCGACGGGGGGCCGGCGCACCCCGTCGGGGACGTGCGCGGCATGCCGCACCCCTCGCCGTACAGCCTGGCGCTGTCCGACCTGCGCCCCCGGCTGCTGGAGGTCGGCCCCGACAGCGAGTGGCTGGCCGGTGACCCCTCGCGCGCCCGGTCCATCGCGGAGTACGGCTCCCACTCGCTGATCGTCCTCCCGCTGACGCTGCGCGGGACCGTCCTCGGGCTGCTCAGCCTGTACCGGCGGGGCGGGAGTCCCGCCTACACGCAGGAGGACGTCGGCTTCGCGACGACGCTCGCCGCCCACACGGCGGTCTCCATCGACAACGCGCGCCGTTACCAGCGGGAGCACACGATCGCCTCCACCGTGCAGCGGCGGCTCCTCCCGCCGGACGCGGAGTCCCGCGCCTTGGTCTCCGTGGAGGCCGTGCACGCCTACCTGCCGGGACGCAACAGCGGCTGCTGGTTCGACACCATCCCGCTCTCCGGGGCGCGGACCGCGCTGGTCGTCGGCGAGGTGAAGGGCCACGGGATCCAGACGGCGGCGGTGATGGGGCAGCTCCGCACGGCCGTGCAGACGCTCTCCGCGCTCGACCTCGAACCGGACGAGCTGATGGCGCGGCTGAACGACACCGCGCGGGTCCTGGACCGCGAGCGCAACGCCCGGCCGCGGGGCGACGAGCCGTCCGAACCGCTGGAGGCGGCCTGCCTCTACGCGGTCTACGACCCCTTCAGCCGCCGCTGCACCATGGCCCGTTCCGGACACCCCGTGCCGGTGGTGGTGACCCCGGACGGGCAGGTGGACGCGCTGTACGTGCCCGAGGGCCCGCCACTGGCCTCGGCCGACCGCGCGCCGTTCGGCACCCTGTCCACCGAGCTGGAGCCCGGTTCCCTGCTGGTGCTGTACAGCGGGAGCCGGGGCCTGCTCGACAAGACGGGCACCCGGCCGGTGGGCGAGGTGCTCGCCGCACCGGACCGGCCGCTGCGCGACGTGTGCGACGCGCTGGTCTACAACTTCCCGGCACCCGAACTCGACGGCGCGGTCGTGCTCCTCGCCCGGACCGGCTCGTTCGCCTCCGAGCACCAGGCGACCTGGGAACTGGCCCACGACCTGCGGGACCCGGCGGCCGCGCGTGCGCTGGCCCGGGAGCGGCTCACGGCCTGGCGGCTGCCGGAGGACACCGTCCAGACGGTGGAGCTGGTGGTGAGCGAGCTGGTGACGAACGCGGTGCGTTACGGGACGGCTCCGGTGACCCTGCGGCTGATCCGCACCGCTTCGCTGACCTGCGAGGTCCACGACACCAGCCGCAGCGCCCCGCATCTGCGGCACGCGCAGACGGTCGACGAGGGCGGCCGGGGGCTGTTCATCGTCTCCCAGCTCGCCTCCTCCTGGGGCACCCGGTACACCCGCGAGGGCAAGACGATCTGGGCCGAGATCCCCCTGCCCTCCTGAGCTGCCCTGCTGAGCCGCCCCGCGGGGCCGCGGGCCGCGCGGCGCGGCCCGGGAGCGCACACTGGAGGCATGGCCGACTTCCAGGGCGATGTGACGGTGACCGCCGACGGTGTGGACTACCCGGCGGCGGCGGAGCTGCACTCCTGGGCGGAGGACAGCGCGGAGGAGACCGCGGCCGAGCGGGCGGTGGACATCGCCGACGGCCTGACGGACTGGAACGGCAGCATCGACGTGACGGGCGGCGAGGGCGCCGCCTGGAAGGTGATGGAGGCCGAGGACCGGCGCCTGGTGATGCCGGACGGGCGGGTGGCGCCCTTCGTGGTGAACCGCCGCTTCTTCGGCACCGGGGTGCTGCTGATCACGGGCTCCGCCGAGCCGCCGTTCTGAACGCGTCCGGCGGCACGGCCCGCCGTGGACGCGGGTGAGGTAGAGATGACGTCGTGACGGACGAAGACAACGAACTCCTAGGCGACGCCGGTGAACCGCTCGCGGACGACAACGAACTGCTCGACGGGCTGACGGTCGACAGCGGACAGCACGGGCGCCCCGTGCTGCTGGACGAACGGGGCCGGCCGATCCGTTCCTGGCGCGAGAACTACCCCTACGACCGCAAGCTCAAGCGCCGGGAGTACGAGGCGGAGAAACGGCTGCTCCAGATCGAGCTGCTGAAGATGCAGAAGTGGGTGAAGGACACCGGGCAGCGGCTCGTCGTGGTGTGCGAGGGACGTGACGCGGCGGGCAAGGGCGGCACGATCCAGCGGTTCACCGAGCGGCTCAACCCCCGTGGCGCGCGGGTGGTGGCGCTGGAGAAGCCGACCGACCGGGAGGCCGGCCAGTGGTACTTCCAGCGGTACGTGGGGCACCTGCCGTCGGCCGGCGAGATCGTCTTCTTCGACCGGTCCTGGTACAACCGGGCCGGTGTGGAACGGGTGATGGGCTTCTGCACGGAGCAGCAGTACCGGACGTTCCTGCGCCAGGCGCCCCTGTTCGAGGAGCTGCTGACCGACGACGGGATCGTGCTGGTGAAGTACTGGTTCTCGGTGTCCCGCTCGGAACAGCGCACCCGGTTCGCGATCCGCCAGGTCGACCCCGTCCGGCAGTGGAAGCTGTCGCCGACGGACCTCGCGTCGCTGGATCTGTGGGACGCCTACACCCGGGCCAAGGTGGACATGTTCCGGGCGACCGACACACCGTACGCGCCGTGGACGGTCGTGAAGAACAACGACAAGAAGCGCGGGCGTCTGGAGGCGATGCGCAGCCTGCTGTGGCGCCTGGACTACACGAGCAAGGACCCCGAGGTGGTGGGCCGGCCCGACCCGCTCATCGTCGGCCCCGCGGACACCCTGCTGGAGCCGGGTGAGGAGAGCACCTCGCTGTCGCCGACACCGCTGGCGAACCGCGATCTCGGGCACCCCGGGGAGCATCCGGAACCGACCGCGGGGTGACCGGGCGGCCGCCTCCGGACATCGGTCCGGGGCGGCCGTTCCCGTGTGTCACCGGCCGTCCGGTCACGGCCCGGGCGTCTCAACGGGCCTCCTGCGCGGCGGCCTTCGCCCGCCGGGCCTCACGGCGGCGGAGCGCACGGCGCTCGTTCTCGTCCATCCCGCCCCAGACGCCGAAGTCCTGGTGCTCCCGCACGGCCCAGTCCAGGCACTGCTCGCGGACGGGGCACGCGGCGCAGATCTCCTTGGCCGCCTTGATCTGGAGCAGCGCGGGGCCGCTGCCGCCCACGGGGAAGAACAGTTCCGGGTCGACGTCACGGCAGGCGGATTCGATGCGCCAGTCGGTCATATGGCTTCACTCCCTTGGCAGTTGGCGTCTTCTTGTCAGGCCGCCCTCGGGGGGCGCTCCTTCCTCGCGTGACCGTTGAGGCGGCGCTCAAACACCGTGCAGGTGATCCGGATGTTCCGGCTCCGGAACGCGGCGCGCCCCGATGCCGAGCGCTCCGTCCCGGGCGGAGGGCCGGGGACGGAGCGCGGGCGGGGCGCTGGGGGAGCCGGGGGCGGGCGACGGTCAGGCGGCGACCGGGACCGCGGGCTGCTCGGCCGCCGGGGACGCGGAGCCCTCCGCCGCCGGCCGGCGCAGGCTCTTGAGTAGGACGACCAGCGCGGCGGTGACCACGGTGCCGGCCGCGACGGCCAGCAGGTACAGCCACGGGCTGCCGATCAGCGGCACCACGAAGACCCCGCCGTGCGGCGCGCGCAGCGTGGCCTCGAACGCCATCGACAGCGCCCCCGTGACGGCGCCGCCCGCCATGGCCGCCGGGATCACCCGCAGCGGGTCGGCGGCGGCGAACGGGATGGCGCCCTCGCTGATGAACGAGGCCCCCAGCACCCAGGCCGCCTTGCCGTTCTCCCGTTCCGCCTTGCTGAACAGACGGCCGCGCACGGTCGTCGCCAGCGCCATCCCCAGCGGCGGGACCATGCCCGCCGCCATCACGGCCGCCATGACCTTGAGGCTGCCGTCCGTGGGAGCGGCGAGCCCGCCCACGGCGAAGGCGTACGCCACCTTGTTCACGGGGCCGCCGAGGTCGAAGCACATCATCAGGCCCAGCAGCGCCCCGAGGAGGACGGCGTTGCCGCCGGACAGACCGCTCAGCCAGTCGGTCATGGCGCGCTGGAACGAGGCGATCGGCTTGCCGACGACGACGAACATCAGGAACCCGACGACCGCCGCGGAGATCAGCGGGATCACCACGACCGGCATGATGCCCCGCAGCACGTCCGGCACCCGGACCCGCTGGATCGCCATCACCACGGCACCGGCGATCAGACCGGCGGCGAGCCCGCCGAGGAACCCGGCCTCGATGGTGAGGGCGACGGCGCCGCCGACGAAGCCGGGGACGAGCCCCGGCCGGTCGGCCATCCCGTAGGCGATGTACCCGGCGAGCACCGGGACGAGGAACGCGAAGGCGGCGCCGCCGATCTGGAACATCAGCGCGGCCCAGCTCGCGGACTCGGTCCACAGGAAGTGCTCGGCGACCGAGGGGGCGTCGGCGATCTCGTAGCCGCCGACGGCGAACGCCAGCGCGATGAGGAGGCCGCCCGCGGCGACGAACGGGACCATGTAACTGACCCCGGTCATCAGCCATTTGCGCAGCCGGGTGCCGAAGTGCTCCCCGCCCTCGGGCTCGGCGCCCGGAGCCGTCGCCGCCGTCCTCGCCGCCGAGGGGGCGGTGGCGGCACCGGCCGCCGCCTTGGCGCGCACCTCCGCGATGAGCGCGGCGGGCCGGCTGATCGCGGCCTTGACGCCGACGTCGACGGTCGGCTTCCCGGCGAACCGGGCCCGTTCCCTGACCTCCACGTCATGCGCGAGGATCACCCCGTCGGCCGCCGCCACGACCCCGGCGTCGAGCCGGGTGAACCCGGCCGCCCCCTGCGTCTCGACCACGACCTCGACGCCTTCGGCCTCCCCCGCCCTCCGGAGCGCCTCCGCGGCCATGTACGTGTGCGCGATCCCGGTGGGACACGAGGTCACGGCCACGATCCTGAACCCCCGCGCCCCGGCGTCGGGCCCACCGGGGATGGCGGCGGGGCCGGGCTGCGCGACCGGGGCCTCGGGCCCGGTGCCCGCCGCGGCCGGGCCGGCCGAGGGGGCGGGGTGCTCGGAGGCGTGCGTGCCGACGCCCCGGGCGGTCGCGTTTCGCGCAGGATCCGGGGTGAGCTCTGCCGTCGGGTGTGTGTCAGGTCCCGGGAGGCTGGTACCGGGGCCCGCTGAGGCGGCCGGCTCCGCGGCCGTCTGCATGCCCGCGCTCCGCGCTTCGCCTCGCCGATCCTCGGGGCCGGGCTGCGCGACCGGGGCCTCGGGCCCGGTGCCGGCCCGGTGCGGGGCGGCGGCCGAGGCGGGCGCGGGCGGTTGGGCGGTGGGGGTCGCCGGGGTGTCGCCGCGGATGAAGGCGGCGGCGGTGGCGGGGTCGTCGGTGGCGCGGAGGGCCGTGGTGAAGGCGGGGTCCATCAGGCGGCGGGCGAGGGAGGACAGGATCGTCAGGTGGGCGTCGTCCGCGCCGGAGGGGGCCGCGATGAGGAAGATCAGGTCGGCGGGGCCGTCGGGGGCGCCGAAGTCGATGCCGTGGGGGCTGCGGCCGAAGGCGAGCGTCGGCTCGGTGACATGGGCGCTGCGGCAGTGCGGGATGCCGATGCCGCCGTCGAGGCCGGTGGGCATCTGCGCCTCGCGCGCGGCGACGTCGGCGAGGAAGCCGTCGAGGTCGGTGACGCGTCCGGCGGCGACCATGCGCTCCGCCAGGGAGCGCGCCGCCGCCTGCTTGGTGTCGGCGGTGAGGCCGGTGTCGACCAGGTCCGGGGTGATCAGCTCGCTCATCACGCGGCTCCTTGCGGGCGGACCGCCTCGGCGGCGGTGGTGGGGACGTGGCGGTGCGGGGCCCGTACGGGAGGGGCGGCCGGGCGGGGGCGCCGGTTCACGGGGCGGGCTCCCCCGCCGGGCGGGCCAGCGGGCGGTCCAGCGGGACGTCGCCGGTCACGGTGACGGACGCCGGGTCGAGGTCGGACGGGGACGGCATGACGCTGCCGGGCAGCTGGACGGCGGCCGTCCCGTGGGCGACGGCCGCGGCGAGCGCCCGGGGCCCGCCGCCGCCCGCCGCGAGGAACCCGGCGAGCGAGGCGTCGCCCGCGCCGACGTCGCTGCGCACGGCGCGGGCCGGGGCGTGGCCGAACCAGGTGCCGGTGGCGTCGACCAGGAGCTGCCCGTCGGCGCCGAGGCTCGCGAGCACGGCGCGGGCGCCGAGGCCGCGCAGTTCCTCGGCGGCCTTCACGGCGTCGCCGACGGTGGCGAGGGGGCGGCCGACGGCCTGGGCCAGTTCGTCGGCGTTCGGCTTGATCACGTCGGGCTGTTGCGGGAGGGCCGCGGTCAGCGCGGCGCCCGAGGTGTCGAGGGCGACGCGTCCGCCGGTGCGGTGGATGCCCGCGACCAGTTCCGCGTACCACTCGGGTGCCAGGCCGCGCGGCAGGCTGCCGCAGCAGGCGATCCACTCGGCGTGGGCGGCGTGGGTGCCGACGGTCTCCAGCAGGGCCGACGCCTCGGGGCGGCTGATCTCCGGGCCGGGCGCGTTGACCTTGGTGAGGGTGCCGTCGGGCTCGACGAGCGAGATGTTGACGCGGGTCGAGCCCGCGACGGGCACTCCCGCCGCCTCGATGCCGTGCTCGCCGAGGAGGCGGGCGAGCAGCGCGCCCTCGGGGCCGCCGAGGGGCACCACGGCGACCGTGCGGCGGCCGGCCGAGGCGACGGCCCGGGAGACGTTGACGCCCTTGCCGCCGGGGTCGACCCGGTCGCGTCCGGCGCGGAGCACGGCGCCCCGCCGGAGGCCGGGCAGCTCGTAGGTGCGGTCCAGGCTGGGGTTGGGGGTGAGGGTGAGGATCATGCGCGGATCACCTCCGTGCCCTGGGCCTCGACGGCGCGGGCGTCGTCGTCGCCGAGACCGGTGTCGGTGATCAGCACGTCGACGTCCCGCAGCTCGCCGAACCGGGCGAAGTGCCGGCGGCCGAACTTGGCGGAGTCGGCGAGCAGGACGACCCTGCGGGCCGCCTGGGCGGCGGCCCGCTTGACGGCCGCCTCGGCCAGGTCGGGCGTGGTCAGTCCGCCGTCGACGGCGAAGCCGTTGGTGGCGAGGAAGACGACGTCCGCCCGGATCTCGCCGTAGGCGCGCAGCGCCCAGGCGTCGACGGCGGCCCTCGTGCGGTGCCTGACCCGGCCGCCGACGAGGTGGAGGGCGATGCCCGGGTGGTCGGCGAGCCGGGCGGCGATGGGGAGGGCGTGGGTGACCACGGTGAGCCGGGAGTCGACCGGGAACGCGGCGGCGAGCCGCGCGGAGGTGGTGCCCGCGTCGAGGATCACGCTGCCTTCGGCGGGCAGCTCGGCGAGGGCGGCGCGTGCGATGCCGTCCTTCTCGTCGGTGGCGACGGTGTCCCGCTCCGCCAGATCCGGTTCGAGCTGCCCGGCGGGGATGGCGCCCCCGTGGACGCGGCGGACGAGGCCGGCGCGGTCGAGCGCCTTGAGGTCGCGCCGTACGGTCTCGGCGGTGACCTGGAACTCCTCGGCGAGGGAGAGCACGTCCACCCGCCCTCCGTCCCGGGCGAGGCGCAGGATCTCCTGCTGACGCTCCGCTGCGAACATGTGGCTTTACATCCGTTTCCATGACCGGTCATGTGGTTTTCGGCGAGCCTACGCACCATCCGGAGCAAAGTAAACAGATTCGGGCAGGAAACGGGCAGAAAACAGGCGGCCGTGAGGCTCCCCGCCCGTGCGGGGAGCCTCACGGCCGCCGACGCGGCAGCGGCAGCGGCAGCCGCAGCGGCTAACGCTGCAGCACCGCGTCCGAGACGGCCGCGGGCACCGGGGCGTAGCCGGTGGTGCGGGTCGTGAAGGTGCCACGGCCCTGCGTACGGCTGCGCAGCCGGGACGCGTAGCCGAACAGCTCGGCCAGCGGCACCGTCGCCGTGATCACGGCGGTGCCCGCCCGGGCCGTCTGGCCCGTGACCCGGCCGCGCCGGGCGGCCAGGTCGCCGAGCACGCCGCCGACCGCGTCGTCCGGCACGGTCGCGGTCAGCTCCACCACCGGTTCCAGCAGACCGGTCACGGCGGCCCGCAGGGCCTCGCGCAGGGCGAACCTGGCGGCGGTCCTGAAGGCCATCTCCGAGGAGTCCTTCGGATGGGTCGCGCCGTCGGTCAGCGTGACCCGCACCCCGGTGACCGGGTGCCCGCCGAGCGGGCCCTCGGCGAGCGCGTCACGGCAGCCCGCCTCGACCGCCCGGACGTACTCCCTGGGCACCCGCCCGCCGACGACGGCGGACTCGAACGCGAAGTCCTCGCCCGCGGCGGAGTCCAGCGGCGCCACGTCGATGACGACATGGGCGAACTGCCCGGCGCCGCCGTCCTGTTTGACGTGCCGGTACACCAGACCCGACACCCCGCGGACGACCGTCTCCCGGTAGGCGACCTGCGGCCGGCCGACGCCGACCTCGATGCCGTGGCTCCTGCGGATCTTCTCCACCGCGACCTCCAGATGCAGTTCGCCCATGCCGGACAGCACCGTCTGGCCCGTCTCCGGATCGCTCCGGACCGTGAGCGACGGGTCCTCCTCCACCAGCCGGGCCAGCGCGGACGCGAGCCGGTCGGTGTCGGGGCCGGTGCGGGGCTCGACGGCGACCGAGACGACCGCGGCGGCGACGGTGGGCGGTTCGAGGAGCAGCGGTGCCGAAGGCGCGCACAGCGTGGCCCCCGCCCGGGCGGCCTTCGGCCCCACCACGGCGACGATCTCCCCGGCCACCGCCCGGTCCACCTCGGCGTGCCGGTCCGCCTGCACCCGCAGGATGCGTCCGATCCGCTCGGTGCGGCGCGTGCCCGCGTCCAGCACGGTGTCCCCCTTGGTGAGCGTTCCCGAGTACACCCGCACATAGGTCAGCCGGCCGGTGGCCGTGGAGTTCACCTTGAACACCAGACCCGCGAACGGTGCGTCCGGTTCGGCCGGACGCCGCTGCCGCGTGCCGCCGTGCGTTCCGCTCACCGGCGGGACGTCCCGCGGCGAGGGCAGATAGGCGACGACGGCCCGGAGCAGCGGCTCGATGCCGCGGTTGCGGTACGCCGATCCGCACAGCACCACGACGCCCTCGCCGCCGAGGGTGATGTCGCGCAGCGCCGCTTCGAGCGTCCCCTCGGAGAGGGTGCCGCTCGCGCAGTACTCGTCGAGTGCCGCCGCGTGCAGTTCCGCCACGCCCTCCTCGAGCAGGCGCCTGCGCCGCAGCGCCTGCGCCAGCAGGTCCGGGGGCACCGGGCCCTCGGCGCAGGTGTCGCCGTCCCAGACCAGGGCACGCATCCGCGGCAGGTCGACCACCCCGGTGAAGCCGTCCTCGCGCCCGATGGGGAGCTGGACGACGAGCGGGACGGTGTGCAGCCGGTCGCGGATGGAGGCGACGGCGGTGTCGAGGTCGGCGCCGGCCCGGTCGAGCTTGTTCACGAACGCGATCCGGGGCACTCCGTGGCGGTCCGCCTGGCGCCACACCGACTCGCTCTGCGGTTCCACGCCGGCGACGGCGTCGAACACGGCGACCGCGCCGTCGAGGACGCGCAGGGAGCGCTCGACCTCGTCGGCGAAGTCCACGTGTCCGGGCGTGTCGATGAGGTTGATCCGGTGCCCGTCCCACTGGCAGCTGACGGCCGCGGCGAAGATCGTGATGCCCCGGTCGCGCTCCTGCGAGTCGAAGTCGGTGACGGTGGTGCCGTCGTGGACCTCGCCGCGCTTGTGGGTGGCGCCGGTGAGGTAGAGGATCCGCTCGGTGACGGTGGTCTTGCCTGCGTCGACGTGGGCGAGGATGCCCAGGTTGCGGACGGCGTCCGTCGAAGTGGCGTTCGCTTGGGGCAGGTTGATGCGCACGGCCGGTGGCCTTTCACGGTGTGACGGGGAAGGTGGCGGCGCGATTGCGGGACGAACGGGCCACGGGCGGGCGGGAGCCGCGCGCCGCGGACCGTGGCTCGCCGCGGCGGCCCGCGGACCGGCCTGCGGTACGGCTCGGTGACCGAGCCGTCCGGGCGGCGGAGGGCGGGCGTGCGGGGAGCGGGAGGTCAGGCGTTCGTCACGGGGGTCCGGTGGCGGCCGCGCAGCCGGCACCGGGCGTCCCGGGACACCGGGATCACGTCGAACCGGGAACGGGGAACGGCGACGGCGGTGTGGTCACGCACGGCGGGCTCCCCTCTGCTGGTCCTCGGCGCCGGTCGCCGGCGTCCGCGGTCGGCACCGGCGGTGTGCCGGCGCGCGAGCCGAGTGTACGAGGCCGGTGCGAGCGGGCGACACCGGTTTTCCGGGGCGGGGCGGCCGCCCGGGAACGCCGAACCGCAGGGGTCAGGAGCGGTGCGGCGCACCCCGGTTGACGGGATGCGCCGCACCGCTGCGCCGGTCCGTCAGCCCCGCGCGCGGGCCTCGCGGAAGCGGATGTGCAGGGCGCGGACGTCGTCCGCGAGCGCGGGGACCGGGCCCTGCACCTCGATGCCCGGCACCACCTCCGACACCGCGAACGGGTGCACGGGCGACGGTGCCACGCCCAGTTCGCCGAGCCACTCGCCGAGCTGCCCGGAGGAGACGATGTAGACGATGCGGCCGAGGCCGACCCAGCCGTGGGCGGCGGCGCACATCGGGCAGTGTTCCCCGGAGGTGAACACCGTCGCGGCGCGGCGCTCCTCGGCCGTCATGTTGGCCGCGGCCCAGCGGGCCAGGGCGAACTCGGGGTGGCGGGTCTGGTCCGCGAGGGAGGTCTCCCGGTTGCGGTCCTCCGCCAGGACCGTGCCGTCGCCCCCGACCAGGACGGAGCCGAACGGCTCGTCACCGGCGTCCACCGCCTCGGCCGCCAGTTCCACGCAGCGCCGCAGATGGCGCAGATCCGCTTCGTCGGTCATCGCACTCCCCAGGGTGTGTTCCCGTGCCGTCCGGGCCCCTCGGAGGGGCCCGTCGGTGACGCTATCCCGCCCCGTGGCCGCCGTGACGGGATTTCACCGCCCGGTCCGGTCGGCCGCTTCGGTGAGCGCGGCCGTGAACAGGGGCTCCACCGTCCCGCGCAGCCAGGCGCGCTGCTCCGTGCCGTAGCCGCGCGGACCGGCCTCGACCAGCATGATCAGGTACAGATAGGCGCGGTAGAGGGCGAGGCGCAGCCGGGCCGGGTCGTCGAGGACGGCGGGGCCGCCGGCCTGCGCGTAGCCGGCCAGGAAGTCGGCGTCGTCCCCGATGTCCTCGAACAGGGCGAGGGAGACGAAGTCGGCGACCGGGTCGCCCCAGAACATGCGCTCGCCGTCGACGATGCCGCTGAGGACCCGTCGGCCCGGCGGGCCGTCCACGAGCAGGTTCCCCTGCCAGAGGTCGAAGTGGACCAGCGCGGGCCGGGTCACGTCGTCGAGGACGGGGCGCGCAGCGGCGAACCGCCGGCGGATCCGGTCGAGCGGCAGCGGCGGTTCGGGCAGGTGGCGTCCGGCGTCGGCGAGCAGGGCGTCCGTCATGGCCGTGAACGCCTCGCCCCAGGTCGGCGCGAGGGGCCCGAGGCCGCCGCCCGGGTAGCCGTAGCCGGGGCCGGTGACGGTGTGGAGACGGGCGACGCCCTGCCCCAGCAGCCCGCGCAGGCGGCGCCGCTCGGTGTCGTCCATGGTGCCGGCGCACTCGTGCCAGGCGGTGCCGGGGCGGTGGGTCGTCACCATGCCGGGGCCGCCGGGGTCGGACGGGCCGAACGCGGCGTGCACCAGCTCCGGTACGGGGACGTCCCCGAGCGCGGCGGCACGGGAGCAGAACTCGGCCTCGGCGCGCAGCAGGTCCTTCTCGTAGCTGAGCCCGCAAGTGCCCGCCGGGGGCGGGATCTTGACGACCCATCGGCGGCCGTCCGCGAGGTCGGCGCGGACCACCGTGTTGTAGGTGCCGCCGGTGAGCGGGACGCGGCCGGTGACGTCGGCGCCCGCCGCCCCCGCCGCGGCGAGCAGGGCGTCCGTCCGCGTTTCGCCGTCCGCCGCCCCGTCCCGCACCGTGTGCGCTGCCTCTCCCATGGGCCCCAGTGTGCCTCCCGTCTCCCTTGCGGCACAGGGGTGTTCCGGGCCGGCGCCCCCATGCCGGGCGGCGGGGGCCGCGGGGTCAGCGGCCCAGGCGGGCGGCGGCGCTCTCGATGAGCATGTCGAGGGCGGCCGGATAGGCGCTGGTGTTCATCTCGGCGACCAGCCGCGGGGCGGCCCGCGCGATCCGGGGGTGGGTCGCGGGCGGCAGCGTGGCGTACGTGGCCTGCCACACGGCCTCGTCGGCCGCCCGGGCGGCCTCCGGCAGCGCGAGGGTGGCCGCGTCGAGGGCGGCGAAGGCGAGCGCCTGGTCGATGAAGCAGTGGTAGACGCCGACGGCCGCGGCGACGTCGAAGCCCGCCCGGTGGAGCACGTCGAGGATCGCCTCGTCGGCCGCGATCTCGTGCGCCCGCCCGGAGACCCGGCTCGCCGTGAGGACGGCGGCCTGGGGGTGGTCGAGGTAGGCGGCGTGGACGCGCAGACCGAGGGCGCGCAGGTCGACCTGCCAGTCGCCGGTGCGCGACCAGCCCGTGAGCGCGCGCCCGATCAGTTCGTCGCCGATCGCCAGGGTGAGGTCGTCCATGCCCCGGAAGTACCGGTAGAGGGCGCTGGGGTCGGCGCCCAGCGCCAGCCCGAGCCGCCGCGCGGTGAGTCCCTCGCCGCCGTGCTCCCGGAGCATGCGCAGGGCGGTGAGCACGATCAGGCGCTCGGAGAGCACCGCGCCCGCCTTGGTGGGGCGCCGCCGTCTGCGGTCCCCCTCGGCGACCACCTTCTTGGGCATCGCCCGCGCTCCTTCCCCGGGGCGGGCGGGGCACCGGGCCGGCCCGGTGTGCCGGGCGTGTGCCTCCCGGGCCGGGTCCGGCGTGTCTGCCGCCGTGCCGTCCGCCGTCACCGACGCTTATGCCAACGCCATTGACCATAACCGCACGCGGCGCGTTGGATCGGTGCAGCCCGGGCGAAGACCGTTGTGCAGGGAAAGGACCTGATATGCGTATCCTGCTGATCGGCGCCGGCGGAGTCGGCACGGCGATCACCCGTATCGCCGCCCGGCGCGGCTTCTTCGAGCGGATGGTCGTCGCGGACTACGCGCTGCCCCGTGCGGAGGCCGCCGTGGCGGCGCTGGCCGGCTCCGGCCGGGCCGAGCGGTTCGCCGCCGCCCGCGTCGACGCCTCCGACGAGGGGGCCGTCACCGCGCTGCTGCGCGACGAGGGCTGCGACGTGCTGCTGAACGCCACCGACCCGCGTTTCGTGATGCCGCTGTTCCGTGCCGCGCTCGCGGCCGGCGCGCACTACCTGGACATGGCGATGTCGCTGTCCCGGCCCCATGCGGAACTGCCGCACGAGAGGACCGGGGTGAAGCTCGGGGACGAGCAGTTCGCCATGGCCCCGGCCTGGGAGGAGGCGGGCCGGCTGGCGCTCGTCGGCATCGGCGTCGAACCGGGGCTCTCCGACGTCTTCGCCCGGTACGCGGCCGACGAACTCTTCGACACCATCGAGGAGATCGGTGTGCGCGACGGCGCCGACCTCACCGTGGAGGGCTACGACTTCGCGCCGTCGTTCAACATCTGGACGACGATCGAGGAGTGCCTCAACCCGCCCGTCGTGTACGAGAAGGACCGCGGCTGGTTCACCACTCCCCCGTTCAGCGAGCCGGAGGTCTTCGACTTCCCCGGCGGGATCGGGCCGGTGGAGTGCGTGAACGTCGAGCACGAGGAGGTGCTGCTGATCCCCCGGTGGGTGGAGGCGGACCGGGTCACCTTCAAGTACGGGCTCGGCGCCGAGTTCATCGAGACGCTGCGCGTCCTGCACCGGGTCGGCCTCGACAGCACCCGGCCGGTCACCGTCACCGCGGAGGACGGGCAGCGGGTCCGGGTCTCCCCGCGCGACGTGGTGGCCGCCTGCCTGCCGGACCCGGCGGCCCTGGGCGACCGGATGCGGGGGAAGACCTGCGCGGGCACCTGGGTCAAGGGGACCAGGGACGGCGCGCCGCGCGAGGTCTACCTCCACCATGTCGTCGACAACGCCTGGTCCATGGCGGAGTACGGCTGCCAGGCCGTGGTCTGGCAGACGGCGGTGAACCCCGTCGTGGCCCTGGAGCTGATCGCGGACGGCACCTGGACGGGCGCCGGTGTGCTCGGCCCCGAGGCCTTCGCCCCGCGCCCGTTCCTCGACCTGCTCACCGCGTACGGCTCCCCGTGGGGTGTGCGCGAGCAGTAGGGCCGCCGCTCAGCCCGGGTGACGGGCCGTCACCCGGCGCAGGTGGGCGAGGAAGGCGAGGGTCGCCGGATGGGTGGGGACGCGCGGGCGGGCCACCCGGACGGTGACCCGCGGCGCGTCCGGCAGCGGCAGGTAGCGCACGCCCGGGTGCGGGTGGCTGTGGGCGGTGGCCTCCGCGGTCACGCCGAGCGCATCGCCGGTGGCGATCACCGTGAGCCAGTCGTCGGCGTTCGCCACCTCGAAGGTCCGCGGCCCGCCGTCGGGCCAGAGGCCGTCCGTCGTCGCGGCGGTGGCGCACACGGCGACGGAGCGGCCGGCCAGATCGCCGAGGCCGGCCGCCGCGCGGGCGGCCAGCGGGTCGTCGGCGGCGGTCGCGAGCACGCGGGGCTCGGAGTACAGCTCCTCCACGACGAGCCCGGCGTCCGGCGCGGGCCGGGTGCGCAGCAGGGCCGCGTCGGTCTCGCCGCGGCGGAGCGCGGCCTCGGGGTCGTCGCCGCGGTGGGCGCGCACCGGGCTGTCGGGGTGCTCCTCGCGCCAGGCGCGCAGCAGCGGCACGGTCCGGTCGCCGAGGGCGGCCCAGGGGAAGCCGATGCGCAGCGGCCGCGCTCCCCGGGCCGCGTCGAGCAGGGCGTCGTCGAGGTCCGCGAGGATCCGGTGGGCGCGCTCGTGGAGCCGGCGTCCGGCGTCGGTGAGGCGCAGGGTGCGGGTGGTGCGTTCCACCAGGCGCACGCCGAGCCGGCGCTCCAGCTGCTCCAGGGTGCGCGAGAGGGCGGGCTGGCCGATGTGCAGCACGGCCGCCGCCCCGGTGACGCTTCCCTCGTCGCCGATGGCGGCGAGTGCCCGCAGGTGCCGCAGCTCCACATTCATGACCACCGAGCATAAGTGCGTCCCGGACGGCATTTCCGCACCGGGGCGCGCCGGACCTAGCGTCGGGGTCATGAGGATTCTGCTGATCGGCGGCACGGGCACCCTGGGCTCGGCCGTGCACAAGGCTCTGACCGGCCGCGGACACGAGGTGGTCACCGTGGCGCGCGGTGACGGCGACCTGCGGTACGACATCACCGACCCGGCGCAGATCACCGCCCTGTACGCGGAGGCGGGCCGGGTGGACGCGGTGGCGAGCGCGGCCGGGTCGGTGCCCTACCGGCCGTTCGCCGAACTGACCCCGGACGACTTCACCGCCGCGTTCCGCGGGAAGGTGCTGGCGCAGATCGAGCTGGTGCGCCAGGGCCTGGACCATGTCGCGGAGCGGGGGTCGTTCACCCTGATCACCGGGGTACTGGCCCGGGTGCCCGTGCTCACGGGCAGCGCCGCGTCGGCGGCCAACGGGGCGCTGGAGGCGTTCGTGCGCGCGGCGGCCGTGGAGATCGCGCCCCGGCGGGTCAACGCGGTGAGCCCCACGGTGTTCACCGAGAGCCTCGGGCGGTACGGGAGCGTGTTCCCCGGTATGAGGCCCGTGCCCCTCGCGGAGGTCGCCGACGCCTACGTCCGCTCCGTCGAGGGCGCCCAGACCGGCCAGGTCTACGAGCTGTAGCCCCCGTCCGGGAGCGGGGCGCCGGGGGCTTCGCGGCACGGCCCCCGGGGCCGGGGTGCGCCCGCGGCGGTTCCGGCCCAGCATGGGGAGGGTGCCCGGCCAGGTGCGCGCGGCAGGTTCCGCGCGCCGGGCCGCCGGGCACTCCCCCCACAGCTTGGAGGAGATCCAGCATGGCCGAGATTCCCCCGCCGATCACGCCGTACCTGGAACCCGCCGCGAAGGAACTGGCGGAGGCCACCGACCCCCATCCGCGGATCTACGAGGTGCCGCCCGAGAAGGGCCGCGAGATCCTGCTGGGCCTGCAGACCGGCGACGGCGTGGACCGCCCCTCGGTCGACGAGGAGTGGGTGACGGTCGACGCCGGCGAGTGGGGCCAGGTGCGCACCCGCATCATCCGCCCCCGGGGCCTCACCGGCCCGCTCCCCGTGGTGTTCTACATCCACGGGGCGGGCTGGGTGTTCGGCGACGACGTGACGCACGACCGCCTCTTCCGCGAGCTGTCCGTCGGCGCGGGGGCGGCCGGGGTGTTCCCCGTCTACGACCGGGCGCCCGAGGCGAAGTACCCGACGCAGGTGGAGCAGAACTACGCGGTCGGCCAGTGGCTGGCGCGGCACGGCGCCGAGCACGGCCTGGACCCCGGCCGGGTCGCCGTCACCGGCGAGTCGGTCGGCGGGTGCATGTCGGCGGTCTTCGCGCTGATGAACAAGGAGCGCGGCGGGCTGGACCTCAGGGCGCAGGTGCTGCTGTACCCGGTCGCCGACGCCGACTTCGACACCCCCTCGTACCGGCAGTTCGCCGAGGGCTACTACCTCACCCGGGACGGCATGATCTGGTTCTGGGACCAGTACACGACCGATCCCGAGCAGCGCCGGGAGCCGCACGCCTCCCCGCTGCGGGCGAGCCTGGACCAGCTCAAGGGGCTGCCGACGACCCTGGTGATCACCGACGAGGCGGACGTCCTGCGGGACGAGGGCGAGAAGTACGCCAACCGGCTCCGGGAGGCGGGCGTCGATGTGACGTCGGTGCGTGTGGCGGGCATGGTCCACGACTTCCTGCTGCTGGACAGCCTGCGTGACACCCGCGCCGCCAACGTCGCCCGCCATCTCGCGGTCGACGCGCTGCGCAAGGCGCTGCACGACGGCTGACCCGCGCGCCGGATCCCCGCGAGGCAACGCCTCGCGGGGATCCGTGGCCGCAGGCCGAGCGCCTAGCCGAGGACCCGGTCCTCCAGGGCGGCCCGCCATGCCGGGGGCGCGATGTCCGCCACCGGGGCGGCGCGGCGGCCGCCGCGGGCGAAGAAGTCCGCGAGGGGCAGGGTCGCCGCCCCGACGGTGACCGCGTCGGGGCCGAGGCGGCCGAGGTCGACGGTGACACGCGAGGCGGGATGCGCCAGCGAGTAGGCGGCGGCGTGGCGCCGGACGTCGTCGAGGAACCGGGAGCCGAACGCCAGGCCCGCCCAGCCGCCGATCAGGACGCGTTCCGGCTGGAAGAGGTTGACCAGGTCGGAGATCCCCGCCCCGAGGTACTCGGCGGTCTGCGTCATCACCGCGTGGGCGACGGGGTCGGGGGCGGTGCCGTCCGGGGGGCAGGCCGCGGCGAGCAGCGCGGTCAGCCGGGTCTCCTCGTCGACGCCCTCCGGCGGGCGTCCGCCGGCCTCGCGCCAGCGCTCCAGCACGGATTCGGCGCCCGCGTAGGCCTCCAGGCAGCCGGCCGCCCCGCAGCGGCAGCGGCGTCCGCCGGCCTGCACGGTCAGATGGCCCCATTCGAGGGCTCTGCCCTGGTCGGCGCCCTCGGAGAAGAGGCAGGCGCCGACGCCGGATCCGAAGAGGACGACGACGGCACTGTGCGCGCCGCGTCCCGCACCGAACCACATCTCGGCCTGGCCGAGGGTCTTGGCGCCGTTGTCGATGAAGTACGGCACGGTGTCGGGGAGCCGGCACGCGGTGCGCAGCAGCGCTTCGAGGGGCACGGCGTCCCAGCCGATGGTCTGGCCGTGCACCACGGCGCCCCGGCCGGCGGTGCGTTCGACGATGCCGGGGGTGCCGATGCCGACGCCGAGCAGGCGTTCGGGGGGCACGGCGGCCCGGGTGAGGACCTCGTCGACGCCGCTGCGGATGTGCTCGACGATCACCCCGACGTCGTAGGCGGAGTCGGTCAACGGCCTTTCCGCGCGGGCGAGTTCGGTGAGGGTGACGTCGAACAGCTCGACCCGGACCCGGGTCTCGCCCAGGTCGACGCCGATCATGTGGCCGCCCGCCGGGCTGACCCTGAGCAGGGTGCGGGGACGGCCGCCGTCGGACTCGACGCTGCCGGCCTCCTCCACGAGGCCCTCGGCGGCGAGTTCGGCGACCACGTTGCTGATGGAGCCCGAACTCAGCCCCGTGACGGGCCCGAGCGCCTGGCGGCTCATCGGTCCGTCGAAATACAACCGTTGCAATACCGCCGCACGGTTGCCCCTGCGCAGGTCATTCACCGTGCGCCTGGTCCGCTGGGCCATCGTGACTCCTTCCCGGACTGCCTTCGCGGCAACATACCTTCGTTCACCCTCTTGACGCGACCTTTCGGCGAAGCTTAACTCACGTCCTAAATTAAGCCCTGAGGGCGTTCGGGAGTCGAACGCCGTAGCCATCCGGCCTCTCCGTCCCTCACGGCTTTCGTCGCTCCTGAGGAAAGGGACACCTGGAGCCATGCGAAGAATCCGGGCAGCCGCCAGTGGCGCGGTCGTCGTCTCCCTGCTCGCCGCCGCCACCGCCTGCGGCGGCGGGTCGTCCACCGATGGGGGATCGAACGAGTCGCCCAAGACCCTGACCTACTGGGCCTCCAACCAGGGCCCGAACATCGAGGCCGACAAGAAGATCCTCCAGCCCGAGCTCGACAAGTTCGAGAAGCAGACGGGCATCAAGGTCAAGCTGGAGGTCGTGCCCTGGTCCGACCTGCTCACCCGGATCATGACGGCGACGACCTCGGGCCAGGGCCCGGACGTCCTGAACATCGGAAACACCTGGTCGGCGTCGCTCCAGGCCACCGGCGCACTGCTGCCCTGGGACGAGAAGAACCTCGCGAAGATCGGCGGCAGGGACCGGTTCGTGGACTCGGCGCTCGGGTCCACCGGCGCCGAGGGCCAGGACCCGGCGGCCGTGCCGCTGTACTCGATGGCGTACGCGCTCTACTACAACAAGAAGATGTTCGCCGAGGCGGGCGTCGACAAGCCCCCGGCCACCTGGGACGAGCTCGTCGCCACCGGCAGGAAGATCTCCAAGGACGACAAGTGGGGTCTGGGCGCCGAGGGCTCCAACCTCTCCAACAACATCCACCAGGTGTTCGTCCTCGGCAAGCAGCACGGCGCCGACTTCTTCGACGCCGAGGGCAAGGCCGACTTCACCAGCGACGGCGCGGTCAAGGCCGTGAAGCAGTACGTCGACCTGATGGCCACCGACAAGGTCGTCGCCCCCGGCAACGCGGAGTACGCGCAGAACCAGTCCCTCAGCGACTTCTCCAAGGGGAAGACCGCGATGGTGCTGTGGCAGGCCGCCGCCACCACCTTCAAGGCCCAGGGCATGAAGGACGAGGACTGGGGCGTCGCGCCGGTCCCGGTCCAGTCGGGCACGCCCGGCCAGGACACCAGCGTCAACTCGATGGTCGCCGGCATCAACATGGCCGTCTTCAAGAACACCAAGAACCTCGACGGCGCGCTCGAGTTCGTGAAGTTCATGACCAGCGACGAGGAGCAGAAGCACCTCTGCTCGACCTACGGCTCCATCCCGCCGGTCAAGGCGGCGCAGAGCGACCCGGCGTTCGACCGGCCCGAGCTCAAGGTGCTCCGCGACACCCTTGCGACGAGCGCGGCCGCCCTGCCGCAGGTGCCCAACGAGTCGCAGTTCGAGACCGCCGTCGGCACCGCCGTGAAGAACCTCTTCGCCCAGGCGGCGTCCGGCAAGCAGCCCACCGACGCGGACGTCAAGGCCGAGCTGACCAAGGCTCAGCAGCAGATGGCCGGGCAGTGAGCGGTGCTTCTGCCATGACCACCACCATCAGCACACCGGCCGGACAGGCCGGGGTGCGGGGGAAGGCCCCCGGGACGGCGCGAGGCCCGCGCCGCCCCGGGCGGCTCCGCCGCATCGGACTGCCGTACCTCCTGCTCCTGCCCGCACTCGCGCTGGAACTGCTCGTCCATCTGGTCCCGATCGTCATCGGCTTCGTCATGAGCTTCAAGGAGCTCACGCAGTTCTACCTGCGGGACTGGACGGCGGCGCCGTGGACGGCGTTCGACAACTTCTCCGTCGCCGTCGACTTCGACGCGCCCGTGGGCCGGGGACTGCTCCACTCCTTCTGGATCACCTGTCTGTTCACCGTCCTGTCCGTCGGCCTGTGCTGGCTGCTCGGCACCACGGCGGCCGTGTACATGCAGGAGACGTTCGCCGGGCGCGGCCTGCTGCGCGCCCTGTTCCTGGTGCCGTACGCGCTGCCCGTGTACGCGGCGGTGATCACCTGGGCGTTCATGTTCCAGCGGGACAACGGCCTGATCAACCACGTCCTGCACGACCAGCTCGGGCTCACCGACGGGCGGCCGTTCTGGCTGATCGGGGACAACAGCTTCTTCGCCCTGCTCACCGTCTCGGTGTGGAAGGGCTGGCCGTTCGCCTTCCTGATCGTCATGGCCGGACTCCAGAACATCCCCAAGGAGCTGTACGAGGCCGCCGCCCTGGACGGCGCCGGCATGTGGCAGCAGATCCGGCGCATCACCCTGCCGTCGCTGGCCCCGGTCAACCAGGTCCTCGTACTGGTGCTCTTCCTGTGGACCTTCAACGACTTCAACACGCCCTTCGTGCTGTTCGGCAAAGCGGCGCCGGAGGCGGCGGACCTCATATCCGTGCACATCTACCAGTCGTCGTTCGCCACCTGGAACTTCGGCACCGGGGCGGCCATGTCCGTACTGCTGCTCGGCTTCCTGCTGCTGGTGACGGGCGTGTACCTGTTCTTCACCTCCCGAGGTCGGAAGGTCTCCCATGTCTAGTCACGCCTCCCGCGGCGGCCGCCCCGCCGTCCGGTCGCCGATGGCGGCGCCCCGTTCCTTCGTGTGGTCCCGGCGGATCTTCCTGACCGTGCTCGCCGCGTTCGTCGCACTGCCGGTGTTCGTGATGGTCTCCAGCTCGCTCAAGCCGCTCCAGGACGTCACCGGCGAGTTCCGGTGGATCCCCAGCGGACTGACGATCCGGCCGTACTTCGACATCTGGGAGACGGTGCCGCTCGCCGACTACTTCGTCAACTCGCTGATCGTGGCGGGCGCGGCGACGGTGTGCTCGGTGGTGATCGCGGTGTTCGCCGCGTACGCGGTGAGCCGCTACACCTTCCGCGGCAAGCGGGTGTTCACGGTGACCGTGCTCTCCACCCAGATGTTCCCCGGCATCCTCTTCCTGCTGCCGCTCTTCCTCATCTACGTCAACATCGGCAACGCCACCGGCATCGCGCTCTTCGGCTCGCGGGGCGGCCTGATCCTCACCTATCTGACCTTCTCGCTGCCGTTCTCGATCTGGATGCTGATCGGGTACTTCGAGTCCGTGCCGAGAGACCTGGACGAGGCGGCGACCGTGGACGGCTGCGGCCCGATCGGCGCGCTGTTCCGGGTGGTCGTGCCCGCCGCGATCCCCGGCATCGTGGCGGTGGCGGTCTACGCCTTCATGACGGCCTGGGGAGAGGTGCTCTTCGCCTCCGTCATGACCAACGAGACCACCCGCACCCTGGCCGTCGGCCTGCAGGGCTACTCCACCCAGAACGACGTGTACTGGAACCAGATCATGGCGGCCTCGCTCGTCGTCAGCATCCCGGTGGTGGCCGGCTTCCTGCTGCTCCAGCGCTACCTGGTGACCGGCCTGACCGCCGGGGCGGTCAAGTGACCCCCCGCCGTGCCGGCACCCCCCTCCCCTGTCTGAAAGGACGTCCGTGACCAAGCCCATCGACCTCGCCGCGCTCCCGCACGACTTCGCCTGGGGCACCGCCACATCGGCGTACCAGATCGAGGGCGCCGTCGCCGAGGACGGCCGCTCCCCGTCGATCTGGGACACGTTCTCGCACACCCCCGGGAAGATCGACAACGACGATCACGGCGACACCGCCTGCGACCACTACCACCGCTGGCGCGAGGACATCGCGCTGATGAAGGAGCTGGGCACCAACGCCTACCGCTTCTCCGCGGCCTGGCCCCGGGTCGTCCCCGGCGGCGACGGCCCGGTCAACGACCGGGGCCTGGACTTCTACGACCGGCTGGTGGACGGCCTGCTGGAGGCGGGCATCACGCCGAGCCTGACCGTCTACCACTGGGACCTGCCCCAGGCCCTCCAGGACCGGGGCGGCTGGCCCGAGCGGGACACCGCCCACCACCTCGCCGCCTACGCCGGCGCCCTCGCCGAGCGCCTCGGCGACCGCGTCACCCAGTGGGCCACGCTCAACGAGCCGCTCTGCTCCGCGTGGATCGGCCACCTGGAGGGCCGGATGGCGCCGGGCGTCAGCGACCTGCCCACCGCCGTCCGCGCCTCCTACCACCTGCTGCTCGGTCACGGGCTCGCCGCGCAGGCGATCCGCGCGGCGGCGCCCGGGGCGCAGGTCGGCATCGTCAACAACCTCTCCACGGTGACGCCCGCGTCCGACCGCCCCGAGGACGTGGCAGCGGCCCGGCGGATGGACGGCCACACCAACCGCTGGTGGCTCGACCCGGTGCACGGCCGCGGATTCCCCGAGGACATGGTCGAGCTGTACGGCGTGGACCTGCCCGTGCGCGACGGCGACCTGGAGATCATCGGGGGCGGGCTCGACTGGCTCGGGCTCAACTACTACTTCCCGGCGGTCGTCGCCGACGACCCGGCCGGCCCGGCACCGTACGCCCGGCAGGTCCGCCGGCCGGGCGTGCCGCGCACCGGCATGGACTGGGAGATCGAGGCCGAGGGCATCGAGACGCTGCTGCTGCGCCTCACCGAGGAGTACGGCGCCCGGAAGCTCTACGTCACCGAGAACGGCTCGGCCTACCCGGACGTGGTGGGCGCGGACGGCACGGTGGACGACCCGGAGCGGGCCGACTACCTGCTGAGCCACCTCGCCGCGTGCGCGAGCGCCGCGCGCAAGGGGGCCCCGCTGGCCGGGTACTACGCCTGGTCCCTGCTGGACAACTTCGAGTGGGCGTACGGCTACGACAAGCGTTTCGGCCTCGTCCACGTCGACTACAAGACCCAGGCGCGCACCGTGAAGGGCAGCGGGCGCGGCTACGCGGAGGTCATCCGCGAGCACCGGGCTGCACTGGAGAGCGCTCACCACGCAGCCTGACGCGGCCGGGCCCGGTCCGCCGGGGCGGCGGGCCGGTCCTTCCCTCCGGGGAGGCCGGCCCGCCGGCAGCGCCGCACGAGGGGGCCCGCGCCGGCGCCACCGGCCCGACGCCGAAGGCCCCCGCCGGCCACGGCGCCGTCGGCGGTCTTCCGTGCACCTCGCGCGGCTGACGACGCGACCGGGCCGCACCGCGGCGCGGCGCTCGACGAGAACCGCCCGGCCGCCCTGATCCGCCGGGCCCCCGGTACGCCGATCCGGGGGCCCGGTACGCCGGGGCCCGCCCCGTCCCCGTCCTCCGGGGCCGGGCGGGCCCCGGTTCCCGTGTGTCCGGGGGTTCGTGTCAGGCGGAGGCGCGCACGATCAGCTCGGGGTCGAAGACGAGCGAGGTGGGCTCGGTCCGGGCGCCGCGGATGTGCTCGTCGAGCAGCTCCGCCATGGCGGCGGCCATCCGCTCCACCGGCTGGCGGACGGTCGTCAGCGGCGGCCGGCACACCGCGGCGGCGCTGGAGTCGTCGAAGCCGACGACCGCGACGTCCTCGGGGACCCGCAGCCCGCGCTCGCGCAGCACCTGGATCGCGCCCTGCGCCATCAGGTCGTTGGCGGCGAACACCCCGTCGATGCCGGGGTGTTCGTCCAGCAGCCGGATCATCGCCGAGACACCGCTCTGGAGGGTGAAGCCGCCTTCGGCGACCGGCACCCAGGGGTGGCCGCGGCGGGCCAGGGCGTCCCGGAAACCGGCGAGCCGCTCCTGTCCCGCGGGCACGTCCTGGGGACCGGAGACGGTGCCGACGCGGCGGCAGCCCCGGTCGAGGAGGTGGTCGGCGGCGAGCCGCGCGCCGTCCCGGTGGGCGAGGTCGACATAGCTCAGCGGCACGGAGTGGGCGGGCCGGGCGAACAGCACGGCGGGCAGACGGGCCTCGGCCAGCAGCCCCGGCAGCGGATCGTCCGCGTGGGTGGAGACGACGAGCGCCCCGTCGGCACTGCCCTGCTTGAGGTAGGCGATCGCCTGGGCCCGGGCGGCGCTCGTCTCGGCGAACATCAGCACCGGGTGCATCGAGCGCCCCCGCAGGAAGCCGACCACCCCGCTGACCACCCGGCCGAAGAAGGGGTCGGCGAACACCCGGGCGGCGAAGGCGTCCTGCTCGTCCTCACCCGCGTCGCCCGCCCCGGAGACGATCAGCGCGATCGTCTCGGCGCGCCGGGTGACGAGCGAGCGCGCGGCCCGGTTGGGGGCGTAGCCGGTGCGCTCGATGGCCTGGCGCACGGAGTCCTGGATGTGCGGATCGACGTTGCGGATCCCGTTGATGACCCGGGAGACGGTCGCCCGTGAGACTCCGGCCTCGCGTGCCACGTCCTCCAGTGTCGGGACCTGTCTGTTCATGTCCGCACCCTAGCGTTCTGCCCGGCCAGAGGCATAGAGCGCTCTCCCGGGACGGTGCGGGCCTGCGGCGGAGGGGCCCGCCGGGGCGGGTCCCGGGGAAAGCGGGGCGGGGCCGGGCGGGTCCGGGGGCGGGGCGGGGCCGGGCGGGCGGGGGCCGGGCGGGCGGAGGCCGTCAGCCCTACCCGAGGCCGGGCAGCCGGGACCTGCGCACCGTGAACCGGTCGAAGACCAGGGAGGTGTTGTCCCCGCGCAGCCCGACACCGCCGGGGCCGCCCAGCGCGCCCGGCGCGGTGTCGACCGTCCGCAGCACCGGTCGGCCGTCCACCGCGAGACGGATCAGCACACCGCCCCTGACGGTGCGCGCCAGGGCGCTGACCCGGTGCCACCGCCCGTACGGGACGGGGTGCCGGGCCTCGGCGAGGGTGCGGTAGACGCCCTCGCCGCCCGGCACCGCGGGACTCTTGCGCTTGAGCACCACCACGCCGTCGCGGCGGCGGAAGCTGAGCGCGTACAGCTCGTCGGGGCTGCGGTAGCGCAGCCACAGATGCGCGCCGTCCCAGTCCCGCGCGGGGGTGCCGGGGGTGGTGACCGGGGGCTCCACCAGGGCGCGGAAGGTGACGGCGACGTCCTGGAGGTCCCGTCGGCGGGTGACCAGGCGGAAGACGCACGAGCCGGTGCCGTCGGACGAACGGGCGTCGGGCGAGCGGTCGTCGGGGACGCCCGTCCAGCCGTACGTCCAGCGGGCGAAGAGGGATCCGCTGGTCACGTCCCAGTCGGGGTGGAGGCGGGCCCGCGGGTCCCCGGGGCGGCGGAAGGCGTACTCGTTGGTGACCAGTCCGTCGGCGGGGAAGCGCGAGCGGAAGGACACGGGGTCGGGCGGGAAGGGCGGCCGGCCGGCCGCCGGATCGCTTCCGCCGGAGGCCGGGGAGGTTCCGCCGGGGGCCGGATCGCTTCCGCCGGAGGCCGGGGAGGTTCCGCCGGGGGCCGGATCGCTTCCGGCGGGGGCCGGCGACGGGGCCGGGGCCGGCGCGGTGGAATCCGCGGCCGGGGCCGGGGAGGTGCCGGCGCCGTGGGCGGCGGCGGCCGTGCCGGCGGCCGACGCGGCGACGGCCGCGGCGAGCAGCGCCCTGCGGCCGAGCGGGCCGCGCGCCTCGGGCGGTTTCATGGTGCCGTCCTTCCGTGTCCCCGGCCGTGCGGCGCTTCCGGTGCGGATTCCGCCGGGGCCGCGGGCCGTGTCTGGGCCACCGTCAGGGTCCGGAAGGCCGGCCACCGCGGGGCGCCGTCGTTGTGGACGCCGAGGGCGACGCCGCCGGTGGCGTGTCCCCCGGCGGCACTCGGGGGCACCGGGACGCGGGCCCGGAGCCGTCCGTCGACCCGGACCTCGGTGGCGTCGGCCGTCACCACGATCCGCAGGGTGTGGCGGGCCGCCGGCTCCAGCCGGGCCCGGGCGACCGTGCGCCGCGCGGCGCCGGTCCCCTCGGTGACGCGTACGTTGGCCCGGCTCAGCGCGACGAGCACCGGCCGGCCGCCGTGGGCGCGCACCGTCAGGGAGACGCCGTTCGCCGTGGAGTGCAGGCCGTCGACGCTCGCCTCGGCCGTGTAGCCGGTCCAGTCCGCGGTGGCCAGGGGGCGGTACTCGGCGGAGAGGTGGCCGCGCTCCAGCGGGTACGGGCCGGCGCCGGTGAAGGCGCCCACGGTGGTGCCGCCGGGCGCGCCGGGGAACTCCCACCCGGCGGGCACCGCCAAGGGCCGCGGCTCGCCGCCGGGGCGGCGGGGGCCGCGTTCGGCGAGCCCGGCGAGGAGGCCGGCGACGGTGGTGCCGCTGGTGATCTCCAGGCGCTGGACGGTCCGTTCGGCGAAGGCCCGGGCCCCCGCGCCGAGCGGGTGCGGGCCGTGGTGGTTGGTGAGCGCGGCGGTGAAGCGCTGCCGCAGCATGCCCTGGAGCACGCCGGCGCCCGACGGGCCGGAGCCGTGCGACTCGGAGAACGGGTAGGCGAACAGCAGGGGCTTCGGCAGCCCGCGGGAGGTGATCGCGTCGATCGAGCGGTCCAGGTCCGCGGCGACCCTCGTCCGGTATTCGGCGGGCGTCTCGCGGCGGCGCTCGGCGGGCAGCCAGAGGCGCTCGGTGAGGGCGGGGCCGAGGCGGGCGCCCGAGGCGTCGAGCGGCAGGCGGCGGTGGAGGTCGTCGGTGTGGCTCTGGAAGTCCCAGCGGCCGGAGGAGGCCATCCGGCGCACTTCCTCCCAGGAGAGGTAGTAGGTGTGCCGCTCCCCCACCTGACCGGTGATCAGATAGGCGGCGGCGCGCATGCCGTGGCGGGCCAGGCTGCGGTCGGCGTACCGCCACAGCCCCTGGGCGCCGTCGTCGAAGGTCAGGTAGACGGTGCGCCCGGGCACCCGCTCGCCGCGCAGATGCCGGACGAACTCGGCGGTGCTCAGCGTCCGGTACCCCGCGGCCCGCAGGGCGGCGAGCTGCGCGTCGAAGGCGGCGGGTGTCACGGTGTACGGGCGTTCGCCGTCGGGACGCACGTCGTGGTAGGCGAGGACCACGGGGCCGGTGTCGCGGGGCAGGCCGCGCAGCGCGGGCGCGCCCGCGGCCGGCGGCGGCGCGGCGGCCGGGGAGAGCTGCTCCTCGACGGCGAACCGGTCGGTCCGGTGCTGCCAGGCGGCCAGGAACGGGATCGCGGCGACCGCCGCGGCGAGCGCGCCGAGCAGCACCCGTACCAGCAGGCGCCGCCCGGCGGCCGGATCGTGGGCGGAGCGCGTCACAGAAGGTCTCCCCTGGTCAGAACGGTCAGCAGGAGCAGCACGACGACGAGGGCGGAGAGCACCGCGGCGAGGGCCCGGGCGGCGGCCGCCGCCGCGCCCCTCACGAGGTGCCCCTGGACCAGACCCCCCGGCGGACGGTGGCGAGCGAGTACGGGAGCAGCCAGGCCAGCACGGTGGAGGAGAGCAGACTCATCAATGGCCGGTAGCGCCACCGGGTGTCCCCGGGGTGGTCGGCCTTGTACGCCAGGCCCCAGGCGCAGCCCTTGAGCAGGACGCCGCACAGATAGAGGCCGGTGAGCAGCCACAGCCCCTGGAGGGGGGCCCACAGCAGGTGCCGGACGGCCATCAGCGGGGCGAGGAGCACCCACAGGACGTGCCCGTAGTAGAGGGCGGCGGCGCCGGGGCCGCGGCGCCACATGAAGCCGCCCGTGAAGCACAGGTTGCGGATGAAGCTCTTCTTCCAGCGGACCTGCTGGCGCAGGAACGCCCGGACGCCGGCCGGCACGTCGGTGCCGACCCGGGCGGATGCCACGTAGCCGACCAGCCAGGGGCGCTCGGGGTAGTCCTCGCCGGTGACGAACGGGGAGCCGGCGTGACGTTCCTTCAGCCGTTTCCCGTGCCATGCCTGTCCGAGGACGTAGCCCGTGAGCTGCCGGTCGGTGGCGAAGCGGAAGGGGGCGCCGAGGAAGCGGTCCTCGGCCCAGGCGGGGAGGTAGTTCCAGACGGCGTCCCGGCGGAACGCGGCCAGCGGGCCGGAGACGCAGGTCACGGAGCCAAAGGCGGACTCGGCCGCCTTGGCGACGCGGAACTGGCCCTCGTACCAGACGTCCTGGATCCGGGCGAGCAGCGAGGCGTCCGTGTTCAGGGCCCGGCAGTGGCCGCTGACGGCGCCGAGGTGGGGGTTGCGCACCAGGGCGGTGACGCAGCGCCGGACGGCGTCGGGCGCGAGGACGCAGTCCGAGTCGGTGAAGACGACGACATCGCCGTCGGCGCGGGCGCAGGCTCGGACGAGGGCGTGCTTCTTGCCCACGTTCTCGGTCAGGTGGACGACGGTGATGCCGAGTTCGGCGGCGAGACGCCGCAGGATGTCGCCCGTGCCGTCGCGGGAGGCGTCGTCGACGACGACGATCTCGACGCCCGGGAGGTCGGACCCGGCCATCGAGCGCACGCACTCCTCGATGCGGGCCTCCTCGTCCCTGACGGCGAGCAGCAGGCTGACCCGGGGCTGTTCGGGCAGCGGGGGGAAGGTGCCGCGCAGCCGCCGCGGGCAGGGCACCTGCTCGACGGCCGGGTCCCGGTAGCGGGTGTAGGCGACGTAGAACATCGCCGCGGTCGCGGCGAGCACCGCCGTCCCGTAGACGGCGGCGGGGCCGAGGCCGTCGGCGATCGCAAAGGAACGATTCGCCAGGATGACGGTGAGCGGGGTGAGGCAGAGCAGCACGACGACGCGCACGACCCCCCGCCGGGTCGACGGGTCCAGCCCGGCGAGCCACCGCCCGGCGAACCGCCGCACCGGTCCGCCGCGCGCCGGCGGCGCGGTGCCGGGGGCACGGGAGGCCGGGGGTTCCTGGGCTTCCGGGGGTTCCTGGGCGGCTGGGGGTTCCTGGGCCGGGGGTTCCTGGCCCCGGGGTTCCTGGGCGGCCGGGGCGGGGTGGAGGGCCGTCGCCGTCCGCCCGGCCGCGGCGGCGGAGGGGGCCCGGGACGCGGCGGGAGCGGTGGCCGCGGGCGGGGCGGGAGGTTCGGGTGGCGTGCCGCGGCGCCGGCCCGCCCCCGTCACCGCCGTCCGTCGGCTCATCGGACCGCTCCGGCGGGACGGCCGGCGAGGCTGTGGGTGGTGTCGAGCACCGGGCAGCCGCGGGCGAGGCCGGCCACGTCGGTGCCGTCGTGGAGGGTGTGCACCAGGACGAGGTCCCACGGCAGCGAGGCCGCCTCGGCGAGGTGGCGGCGTCCACCAGCCCGGGAGGTCACCTCCGGCACCAGGGGGTCGTGGTAGCCGACCCGGGCGCCGAGCGCGGACAGCCGGTCGATGATCTCCAGCGCGGGGCTCTCCCGCACATCCGCGACCCCCGGTTTGTACGCCACCCCGACGACGAGGATCCGTGCCCCCGCGACGGCCACCGCCCGGTCGGCGAGGGCCTCGCGCGCCCGGCGGACCACCGCCGAGGGCCGGGCGGCGATCGCGGACATCGCCGAGTCGACGAGCGGCGCCTCCCGCTGCCGGGAGCGCAGTTGCCAGAGCAGGTAGTGCGGATCGCAGGGGATGCAGTGCCCGCCGACGCCCGGCCCCGGGTAGAAGGGCATGAAGCCGTACGGCTTGGTGGCGGCGGCGTCGATGACCTGCCGGGGGTCGAGGCCGAACTCCAGGCTGGTGTCGGCGAGTTCGTTGGCCAGGGCGATGTTGACGGCGCGGAAGGTGTTCTCCCAGAGCTTGCACATCTCGGCGGTCTCCGGGTCGTCCACCCGGTGGATGCTCGGCGCGGTGCGCCGCAGCAGTTCGGCCGCGAGTTCGGTGCTGCGCCGCCCGACCCCGCCGATCACCCGGGGGGTCGACTCGGGCGCGTGGCCTTCGGTGCCGGGGTCGATGCGCTCGGGCGCGAAGGCGACGTACACGTCGGTGCCGGGGCGCAGACCCCGGGCGGCGAGCGGTTCCACCAGCAGGTCCCGGGTGGTGCCGACGTAGCTGGTCGAGGTGAGCACCAGCACCTGCCCCGCGGAGGCGTGGCGGACCACGGTGGCGCACGCCGCGGAGAGCGCCCGCAGGTCCGGCACCCGGTGCCGGTCGACGGGGGTGGGCACGCAGACGATCACGGCCTCCGCGCGCCCCACCGCCCCGGTGTCCTCGGTGAGGCGGAACTCCGGATCCCGCAGCGCCTCGGCGAGGGAGCGGAGCTGTTCCGGCGGCAGGTCCACATCGCCTCGCCGGATGTCCGCGAGCCGGCTGCCGCTGATGTCGATCCCGGTGACGGCGGCGCCGGCCGCCCGCAGGGCGAGCGCCGTCGGCAGTCCCACGTAGCCGAGCCCCACCACGGCGACGGTGCCGGTGCGGGCGGCGGTGCCCTGGGGCGGTACGGACAGGTCCTCACAGGCCGCTTCAGCGGCGGTCACGATGGCGTCCACCCGCCGGAATATGACACGTAGGATGATCGCCCGCCCGGACGACTCTCCGCAGGCCGGACACCCCGGAGGGGAGTTCACCCGTTCGCGGGTCCGCGCAGGTGGAGGGGCTCCGCGCCGGGGCCCGCCACCCCGTCCGCCCGCTCGGCGCGGGACGCGGAGTTCCGCCGTGTGGCGCAGATCGCCGGCGGCGCGGCCCCGTGCGGCGGCCGGCGGCCCGGATCGGCGCACCGGGTTGCGTCAGCGGTTGGCGCGGGCCTCGGCGCGGGTGGCGCCGATGCCGGCGGCGACGACCAGGAGGGTGCCGGCGATCTGGAGCGGCATCGGGGTCTGCGCGATGAGGATCATGGCGGCGACCAGGCTGACGGCCGGTTCGAGCCCGGCCAGCGTCCCGTAGGTGGTCTTGCCGATGCGCTGGAGCGCCTGCATCTCCAGCAGGAACGGCAGCAGGGGCATGAGCACGGCGATGCCGAGCGCGGCGATCGCCGTCTCCCAGGTCAGCCCGCCGACGGCGGCCGGTGCCCCGAACGGCGCGGCGACCACAGCGGCCACCGCCAGGGACACGGCGAGGGCGTGCGGGGCGGGCAGCCTGCTGCCGACGTGGGCCGTGCCGATCACGTACAGCGCCCAGCAGGCGGCCGAGCCGAGGCCGAACATCACGCCGGGTAGGCTCGTCGCGCCCGTCCACGGCGAGGTCAGCAGCACGACGCCCGCGGCGGCGAGCGCGAGCCACGCCAGTTCCCGGGGGCGGCGCGAGGCGATCACGGCGACGGTGAGCGGGCCGAGGAACTCCAGGGCGGTCGCGGTGCCGAGGGGCAGCCGGGCGGCGGCCTCGGAGAAGAGCAGCATCATGCCCGCGCTGACCGCGCCGAGCAGCACCGTGGCGACCAGGTCCCGCCGTCCGGTCGCGCGCAGGGTCCGCCACAGGGACGGGCCGGTGAAGGCGACGAGCAGCAGCGCGGCGAAGGTGAGGCGCAGCCAGGTGGTGCCCGCGGGCCCGAGGGTGGCGAAGAGTTCCGTGGCCAGGGCGCTGCCGGTGTGCAGCAGGCACATGGCGACGAGCACCAGCACGGCGCCGGGCACCTGCCGCCGGGGGGCGGGGAGCGCGGCGGGCCCGGCCGCTCCGCCGGTGGGCGGCGCGGCGGAGCGGGCCGGGGGCACCGTGTCGGCGGACAGGGCGGCCGGTGCGGCGGGGGTGGCGTCGGGGGCGGCAGGCGAGGTGGTCACCGGGACATTTGATCGTCAGGCATCCGTTTCTGTCCACGGGCCGAAAGTGGATGGATCAGCCACTGATGGTGGACGATGGCCTCATGGAAGCGGACGACATGCCACGGCTCCCCGACGCGACGCAGCGACTGCCCGACCTGGGGCGGCTGCGGCTGCTGGTCGAGCTGCACCGGCTCGGCACGATGGCGGCGGTCGCGGCGGGCACGGGCTACGGGACCTCGGCCGTCTCCAAGCACCTCGCCGTGCTGGAGGAGGAGGTCGGGGTCCGGCTCCTCACTCCGGACGGCCGCCGGGTACGGCTCACGCCCGCCGGTGAGCGGCTGGTGGAGCACGCGGTGGGCATCCTCGCCGCAGTGGAGGAGGCGCAGTCGGAGCTGCGCGGCCGGACGGACCCGGCGGGCCGGGTGCGGCTGGCGAGCTTCTTCACGGCGGTCGAGCCGGTGGTGCTGCCCGCGCTCGCCCGGCTGCGGGAGGAGCACCCGCGGGTGGTCGTGGAGGTGCAGGAGCACGAGCCGGAGAGCACTGCGGAGCTGCTGCGCTCGGGGGGCGTCGATCTGGGCGTCGTCTACGACTACAGCCTGGTCCCGAGGGTGGTGCCGCCGGAGCTGAGCGCCCGCGCCTTCGAGGAGCAGCCGCTGTTCCTGGCGGTGCCCGCGGGGCATCCGGACGCGGGACGGCCGGTGACCGTCCCCGAGCTGCGGGACTTCGCGGAGTCGGGCTGGATCACCAATTCACGCGGCACGGACGACGACGAGCTGGTGCACCGGGTGTGCGCCGTCGCCGGTTTCACCCCGCGCATCGCGCACCGGGTCGACAGCCTGCGCCTGGTGAACAGCCTGACCGGGGCGGGGCTGGGGGTGGCGCTGCTCGCGGAGTCCGGCATCGAGCGCCACCGCCCGGACGTGGCCTTCCGTCCCCTGGACCCGCTGGCGGGCACCCGCCGCACCTTTCTGCTGGCCCGGGCCGGACGGTGGTCGTGGCCGCCCCTGGCGGCCGTCGCGACGGCGATCCTCCACGTCCGGGACGGGGGCCCCGGGGCCCGGTGACCCCGGGGCGGCGCCCGCCACGCATGGTCCACGGCCGGCGGGCCCGGTGACCCCGGGGCGGCGCCCGCCACGCATGGTCCATGCCCGGCGGGCCCGGTGACCCCGGGGCCGAACGCCCGCCCGGCGGGCCCGGGGCCGAAGAACCCGCCGCGCGCGGTACGGAACCGGGCTGCCGGGTCGGTGCCCGGTGACCGCCGCAGGTGGCATGCCCGAGCGCCGGGCACCGCACCGGGCGCCCGCGCCCGCCGCGCCCCCGCTCAGCGGCGGGCGAGCTGGCGTTCGCCGCCGGCGCCGGGCTCGTACGGCAGGCCGTAGTGGGTGAAGATCTCCCGCTCGTTCTCGGCGGGCAGCACATCGTCCGTCCCCATGCTGGGGGCGTCCTTCACCACGGACTTGCCGTAGGCGACCCGCACATAGCCCGGTCCGACGACCGCTCCGGCCAGGGGGACGAACACCAGGCGGCGGCGGGTCGGCAGGCCGACGGCCACGGTGACGACGGCCGGTTCGTCGCTGCGGGTGTTCACGTAGACGGCCTCGAGCGTGCCGATCTTCTTGTCCTCGTCGTCGAGCACTTCCTGGTTGCGCCACTCGCGGATGTCAGCGCTCTGGATCACGGTGCCTCTCCTCGCCGTCGACGCGCCGGACGGCGTGAGCGTGCGCCCGGCCACGGTGGAAATGCCGCACAACGGGCACTCCCCTTCCATCGTGCCCGGTAAGGGGCGGGTGCCGCCCCTTGTGGCGCCCGCCGGAGGCGAGCGGCGGCCCCGCTGCGATGGATCTTCACAACTGCGCGACGGCTTCGCCCCCATCGCGGGGCCCGCTGCGGGCACGATGGACCCAACGGTCCGGCCGGCGGGTGATCCCCCGGAGCCGGGCTCCGCGTGTGCCCCACAGGAAGAGGACGACCGTACGTGACCCCCCACAGCAGCCCCTTCGGATCCGCCGGTGAGCGCATGCTGCAGGACCATCTCGGCAACACCGAACGGGCCGACGCGTTCTACGGGCGGCAGGTGCAGCCCCAGCTCACACCCCGGATGCGGCGGTTCATACAGCAGCAGTCCATGGTCTTCCTGTCGACCGCCGACGCCCGGGGCGAATGCGACTCCACCTTCCGCGCGGGCCCGCCCGGGTTCGTGGTCGATCTGGACCAGCACACGCTGACCTACCCGGAGTACCGGGGCAACGGGGTGATGGCGAGCGCCGGGAACATCACCGAGAACCCCCACATCGGGCTGCTCTTCATGGACTTCACCCACCACCACATCGGCCTGCACGTCAACGGCTCCGTCCGGCTGCGCACCGACGAGGAGCAGCGCCGTTCCCACCCGCACCTGCGCACCGACACCGCTCCCGGGCGGCGGCCCGAGCTGTGGGTGCACATCACGGTCGAGGAGGCGTACGTGCACTGCTCCAAGCACATCCCGCACCTCGAACCGGCTCCGCGTCCGCGGCTGTCCCCCGACGAACGGCCGAAGGACGCCGACTACTTCGTCGCGCCGCGGCCCGGCGTGCCGCCGGTCGCCGTGCCCGGTGCCCACGAGGAGGAGGCCCACGACCGGTGCCTGCCGGGCATCCCCGTCCCCGCCTCGGTCAGAAGCCGACAGGTTCACGGATGAGGGGGCAGGTCATGCAGTGCCCGCCGCCGCGGCCCCGGCCGAGTTCGGCGCCGACGATGGTGACGACCTCGACGCCGGCCTCCCGCAGCAGTGCGTTGGTCTGGGTGTTGCGGTCGTAGGTGAACACCACACCGGGCTCCAGCGCGACGGCGTTGTTGCCGCTGTCCCACTGCTGCCGTTCCGAGGCGTAGACGTCGCCGCCGGTCTCGATGACCCGCAGTTCCGGCAGTCCCAGCGCGCCGGCCACCACGTCGGTGAAGGCGCGGGAGCCCTCGTCGGTGATGTCGACGGGGAACCGGGCGCTGCCGGGCCGGAGCGAGAAGGTGTGGACGCCGTCCATGATGCGCGGGTAGAGGGTGACGATGTCGCGGTCCGCGAAGGTGAACACGGTGTCGAGGTGCATGGCGGCCCGCAGTCGGGGCATCCCCGCCACGACGACGTGCTCGGCCGCGCCCTGCTCGAAGAGGGCGGCCGCCACCTGGGTGATGGCCTGGCGGGAGGTGCGCTCGCTCATCCCCATGAGGACGACGCCGCCGCCGACGGGCATGATGTCGCCGCCCTCGAACGTGGCCTGCCCCCAGTCCCGTTCGGGGTCGCCCCACCACACCGTGGAGTCCTTGAAGTCGGGATGGAACCGGTAGACGGCCTTCATCAGCAGGGTCTCGTCGTGGCGGGCGGGCCAGTACAGGGGGTTGAGGGTGACACCGCCGTAGAGCCAGCAGGTGGTGTCCCGGGTGTAGAGGGTGTTGGGCAGGGGCGGCATCAGATACTCGCGGACACCGGTGGACTCGCGGGCCAGGGCGACGTAGCCGGGCCGGTAGTCGTCGGGGAGGTCGGAGGTGGCGAGCCCGCCGATGAGGAACTCGGCCAGCCGGCGCGGCTCCAGGGTCTCCAGGAAGGCCCTGGTGGAGTCGACGAGTCCGCCGCCCACCTCGTTGGGCACGATCTTCCGGTCGAGCAGCCAGTCCCTGGCCCCCGGCAGGGCCATCGTCACCGCCAGCAGCTCGTGCAGCTCGACGACCTCGACCCCGCGCGCGGTGAGCTCCTTCACGAAGTCGGCGTGGTCGCGCCGCGCGTTGTCCACCCACATCACGTCGTCGAACAGCAGATCGCCGGCGTTGGTCGGGGTGAGCCGCCGGTGCGCCAGTCCGGGGGCGCAGACGAGCACCTTGTGCAGCCTGCCGACCTCCGAGTGCACACCGTGCACGCGCCCGGCGGCCGTGTTCGTCCCACTCGGCATCGCGAGGACCTCTCTCTCCGACGGGGCCGGACCGGGCAGCGCGGCCCGTCCTGCACAGACAGGCGAAGTCTGCCACCCGAAGTCCGAAATGCCCGATCAGCGCGCCGCCGCGCGGCCTCTCGTTCCGGGAACATGCACGGTCGCCCGGGGCCTGCCAGCATGAACAGGGGTTCGGCACCGGGCGCTCCGGTATCCGGTCGTGCGGATACGCCTCGCCGCCCGGGCACGCCCGCGAGCATGGGAGCCGCGCATGAAAGCACTCCAGTACCGCACCATCGGCAGTCATCCCGAAGTGGTGGACGTGCCGCGTCCGACGGCCGGTCCGGGGCAGGTCCTGCTGAAGGTCACGGCGGCGGGCGTGTGCCACTCCGACGAATTCGTCATGAGCGTCCCCGAGGACCAGTACGTGTTCGGGGAGTTGCCCCTGACCCTGGGGCACGAGGGCGCGGGGATCGTCGCGGAGACCGGGGCGGGCGTCACCCATGTCTCGGTCGGTGACGACGTCGCCGTGTACGGGCCGTGGGGATGCGGCCGGTGCCTCAACTGCTCGGCGGGCAGGGAGAACTACTGCACCCGGGCCGCCGCCGAGGGCATCCTGCCCCCGGGGCTGGGCGCTCCCGGCGCGATGGCCGAGTACATGCTGATCGACGACGCCCGGCATCTCGTCCCCCTGCACGGTCTGGACCCGGTGAAGAACGTCTCGCTGACGGACGCGGGGCTGACGCCGTACCACGCCATCAAGACCTCCCTGCCGAAGCTCGGCGCGGGGACCACGGCGGTGGTGATCGGCACCGGCGGCCTCGGCCATGTCGCGATCCAGCTGCTGCGCGTGCTGTCCGGGGCCGTCGTCGTCGCGCTCGACGTGAACGAGGAGAAGCTGGAGCTCGCGCGGCAGGTCGGCGCCCATCACGCGCTGCTCAGCGACGACGCCGCCGTCGCCGGCATCCGGGACCTCACCGAGGGGCTGGGTGCCGAGGCGGTCTTCGACTTCGTCGGCAGGCCGGAGACGGTCACCACCGCCGCCGCGGCCGCGGCCGTCGAGGGCGACGTGTCGATCGTGGGCATCGGCGGCGGGACGCTGCCGGTGGGCTTCGGGGCGATCGCCTACGACGTCGCCGTGCGCACCCCGTACTGGGGCTCGCGCAGCGAGCTGATCGAGGTGTTCGAGCTGGCCCGCCGCGGACAGGTCGAGGTGGAGGTCGAGACGTACAGCCTGGACGACGCCCCCAAGGCGTACGAGCGGCTGGCGGCCGGCAAGGTGCGCGGGCGTGCGGTGATCGTCCCGGGCGGGTGAGGTCAGCCGCCCGCAGGCGGTGCGGCCCGGGGCACGAGGGAGGCAGCGGTGACACTGCACCGGAGCGCCGAGGAGCGTGCCCGGGCCGGGCGGGCCGCCCGCAAGCGGCTCTCCCGCTCCTCGCACGCCGCCTGGATCCCGTCGGCGGACCGCCCCGACCCGGTCTCGATCCTGCGCCGTCAGGACGCGGGGCGGATCCCGGAACTGCTGCCACTGCGGTACGCGCGGATGGCGGCCTCCCCCGCGGCCTTCCTGCGGGGCGCCCCGGCCGTGACGGCGGCCGATCTCGCCGCCGTGCCGCACAGCGGGCTCGTGGTCCAGCTCTGCGGCGACGCGCATCTGCTCAACTTCGGGCTCTACGCCTCGCCGGAGCGGCCCCGGGTGTTCGACATCGGCGACCTCGACGAGACCCTGCCGGGTCCGTTCGAGTGGGACGTCAAGCGCCTGGCGGCGAGCGTCGCGGTCACCGCCCTGGACAACGGGCACGACGGCCGGGCCGCCCGCCGGAGCGTGCTGGCCTCGGTGCTGGCCTACCGGCGCATGGTGCGCCGGCTGGCCGGACTCGGTGAACTCGCGGCCTGGTACGAGCGGGTGGACATCCGGGGCATGCCGTCGCCGCTGCCGCACGGGCGCGGTGCGGGCAGCGGGCGGTCCGCGCCGCCGGACACGGAACTCCCCCCGCTCGGCCGGCTGACGGAGGTGGTGGCCGGGCGGCGGCGCTTCGTGCCCCACCCTCCGCTGCTGGAACCGGCCGGTGACACCGACCGGTCGGTGCTGCTCAAGGTCTTCGCCGACCACCGTTCCACGCTCGGCGGCGAGCGGCGGCGGCTCCTCGACCGCTTCCACGCGGTCGGGGTGGCGCGCACGGCGACAGGGGTGGCCGGTGTCGGCATCCGCGGCTTCGTGGTGCTGCTGGAGGGACGGGACGTGGACGACGTGCTGTTCCTGCGGTTCGCCCAGGCCCGGGCATCCGTGCTGGAGGCCCATCTGGGGCCGGGGCCGCACCCGCACGCGGGCCGGCGGGTGGTGGCGGGCCGACGGCTGCTCCAGGCGGAGGAGGATCTCTTCGCGGGGTGGGTGACCGGGCCGCTGGGGCGGCACTTCTCGTGGCACCGGCTGCGCGACGTCCGGGGGCCGGCCGAGGTGCCCGCGATGGCGCCGGGGCCGCTGCGGCGGTACGCGGCGCTCTGCGGCGCGGCCCTGGGGCGGGGGCACGCCCGGAGCGGGGACCGGATCGCGCTGGCGGCCTATCTGGGCGGCGGCGACGTCTTCGACCGCGCCGTCTGCGACTTCGCGATGCGGTACGCGGACCGCGCGTCGGCGGACCATGCCGCCCTGCTCGCGGCCCTGGCGGCGGGCACGCCGACGGCCGCCGCGGGTCCGGGCGGGCCGGGGCCGGCGCTGCCGGACCTGCTCACCCGGCGCTGAAGCGGGACAGGTCCACGCCGAACGGCCGGATCTCGTACGAGGGCCTTCGGGCGCGGCCGGTGCCACCGGTGTCCCGGCACGGCGTCCGCTCCGGGGCGGCGCGCCGGGCGGCGGGGCCGCCGATCCGGGCGGGTGCACCCCGGCCCTGGCCGGGCACGCTGCGGCGTTCGTCGCGCCAGGAGCGGACCAGCGCGTCGTAGATCGGTGCGCCGCACGGGGTCACGGACGGCCCCGCCTCCCCGTCCGGTGCGGGGGTGAGCGGTCCGGGCGGCCCCTCCGGGGGCGGTGTCGGTGTCATGCCCTGTCAACGGAGAACGGGCGCGTGAGGCGCACCCGTCCGCTGTACAGACCCGCAAAGTATCCATCGGATAACGAATCAATGTTTCCCGGGGCATAGTCCACAAGATTCAGACATTTTGTTCCGCAGTCGGACGCGGGAGGCGGCTCCGGGGCGGGGACGGACGCGCCCAACAGCCGCCGCGGAGCCCGGGGTTCAGCCCCGGACGCGTTGCGTCCGACGACAGCGCAGGTCAGATGTCCCGGCCCCCGCCGGGACATCGCGAAGGGGGCCGCCGGATGCGACCCGACGACCCCTGATCGACCACCCCGCAACCAGAAATGGGGAAGGCCTTGAATCAACAGGTTATCCGAAGAACCCCCCGGTCAGCGCCCGAGTTGACGGTCCAGCACGCGCGGGAGGGCGACGAGCAGGCGTTCGCGCTTCTCTACGGCGCCTACCGCCAGGAGGTCCTCGGCTTCGTCCGCGCCCGTGTGCACGACGCGCACCTCGCCGAGGACCTCACAAGCGATACGTTTCTGCGCGCGCTGGGCGCGATCGGGCGCTACTCCCCCACCGGCGCGGACATCGGGGCGTGGTTCTGTGCCATCGCCCGCAACCTGGTCATCGACCACTACCGGTCGTCGCGGGTGCGCCGCGAGGTACTGGTCGCCGACAGCCGGGTGTTCAGCACCACGACCGCGGCGTCCGCCGAGGAGAGCGCCCTCGCCGTGCTGCTGCGGGAGCCGGTGCGCGACGCGGTGGCGGCGCTGCCGGCGCAGCACCGCCGCACGATCGTGCTCCAGTACTGGGCGGGCTGGCCCAACGACCGCATCGGCGAGGCGCTCGGCGGGCGCACGCCCGGCGCGGTGAAGGCGCTGCGCCGCCGCGCCCTGAGCCGGCTCGGCACGGTCCTGGGACCGGACATGTCCCCGGGCGCGGGCCCCCGGCCGGACCGGTCCTCATGAGGTGGCGTGCGCGCTCGCGCCCCTCGCCGCGGGCCACCCCGGCGCACACCCCGGTACTCCCGGTGACCGTGCCCGGGTTCACCGCGGAGCCGGGACGGGCACTGACAGCCGCCGACGCGCACCGGGTGCTGCTCCACTGCGCACTGGACGCGGCCGGCATCCGCCTCACCGAGGCGGACCGGCAGGCCGTCGCCGACATCGCGGCGCTGGACTTCAGGGCGGTGAACAGCGTGATCGGCTGGCTGGCGGCGACACCGCTGCGCGGCTGACCCGCACCCCCTCCCGCCGGGGGCCGCCCCGCAAGGTGCGCCGTGGCCGCGCCCCTGCCGGGGCGGGGGCGCGGCGCCCGGGGGGCGCGACGGGGTGATGCGGTGGGCCGTGGGGCGCGATGCGGCCCACCGTCCCGGAGCGGAACGGCACCGGGGGCGCGCCCGCGCGCGGGTCCCCGGCCACACGCCCGGCTGCCCGCGAGCGCCGGGGACGCAGCGCCCGCGGCGCAATGCGGTGGACCGTGCGGCGGACACGACCCACCGCCCCGGGAGCGGAACGGCACCGGGGGCGCGCCCGCGCGCGGGTCCCCGGCCACACGCCCGGCTGCCCGCAAGCGCCGGGGGCAATGCGGTGGACCGTGCGGCGGACACGGCCCACCGCCCCGGGAGCGGAACGGCACCAAGGGCGCGCCCGCGCGCGGGTCCGCCGGTGCCGGGCGGGCTACGGCAGGGGCTCGCCGCGGGCGGTGATCCAGAGGTCGTACCACTCCTCGTGGGAGAGTCGCGCCTCGCCGCGGGCCGCGTCCGCGCAGGCGCGGATGCGCTCCGGGCGGGCGCTGCCGATCACCGGCACGATGCCCGCGGGGTGGCGCTGGAGCCACCACAGCAGCACGGTCTCCGGCGTGGTGCCCTTCGCCTCCGCGAGCGAGGCCACGAGGCGGGCCGTCGCCCGCTCGGCGGGCGTCTCCTGCCGGCCGGAGTAGCGGCCCTGCGCGAGGGCGCCCCACGCCTGGAGGCCGACCCCGTGCGCCACGCAGTACTCGACGGTGCCCGGGCCGATCCCGAGCGTGGCGGCCGCCGGGGTGTTGACCAGGACCCCGGCCTCCAGCCAGTCCCGCCGCTGGAGGCTCATCTCCAGCTGGTCGGCGACCAGGGGCACGTCGAGACGGGTGCGCAGGGCCTCGATCTGCGCGGCGCCCATGTTGGACACCCCGAACGCCCGGACCAGGCCCTGGCGGTGCAGGCCGCTCAGGGCGGCCGCGATGTCGTCGGGGTCGGCCAGCGGATCGGGGCGGTGCAGCAGCAGGACGTCGAGGACGTCGGTGCGCAGCCGGGCCAGGCTCTCCTCGACCCGGCGCACGATGCTCGGGCCGCGCAGGTCGTAGATGCCGGGGCGTTCGCCGTCCGCGAGCCGGATACCGCACTTGGTCTGGAGGACGATCCGGGAGCGCAGTCCCGGGGTGCGCGCCAGGACCTCGCCGAAGACCGCCTCGGCCTTGCCGTGCCGGTAGATGTCGGCGTGGTCGAAGCCGGTGATCCCGCTCTCCAGCGCGGCGGCGACCGCCGCTTCGGCGTGGTCGATGTCCGCCGCGCCGTACGGCCCGGGGTCCCAGCTCCCGCCCAGTCCCATGCAGCCGTAGAGCAGGCCGTTCCCGTCTCCGCCCTGGTGGCCCGTCACGTCGCCCGCCCCGTCCGTCCCGTTGATCGTCACGGTGGCCACCCTATGCGGACGCGGACGCGCGGCCGGGAACGGTGACGGGGTGTGCGGCGGCGGTGGCGCTGTGCTCCTGCGGTGGGACGGATGCCAGAAGGCTTCTACCCTGGATGAAACAGTGCATACACGACCTTTGACTCCTGACGGCTGTCGGGCGGGTGGCCGCTCAGGGCTTCGGGAGGAGAGCTGTCATGACCGGAGCGATCGACGCGGTCGAGGCCGACCGTGCCCTCAAGAGCAAACACCGCGCGATGTGGGCGCTCGGCGACTACACGGTGGTGGCCGCCGAACTGATCCCCGAACTCGGGCGCAGGCTGGTCGCCGCCTGCTCCGTCCGTGCCGGGCAGCGCGTGCTGGACGTGGCCGCCGGATCGGGCAACGCCGCGATTCCGGCCGCCCTGGTGGGCGCGGACGTGGTGGCCAGCGATCTCACGCCCGAACTGCTGGAGGTGGGGCGGCAGTCGGCGGACCGCAAGGGCGCGGTGCTGGAGTGGCGCGAGGCCGACGCGGAGTCGCTCCCGTTCGGCGACGCCGACTTCGACACCGTCATGTCGTGCGTGGGCGTGATGTTCGCTCCGCACCACGCGGCCACGGCCGCCGAACTGCTGCGGGTCTGCCGTCCCGGAGGGACCATCGGCCTGATCAACTGGACTCCCGAGGGCTTCATCGGGCAGATGTTCGCCACCCTGAAGCCGTACGCCCCGCCGCCGCCCCCCGGGGCCCAGCCGCCGCCGCTGTGGGGGCAGGAGGAGCATGTGCGCGAGCTGTTCGGCGACGACGTGACGGATCTGGGGATGCGGCGTGAGACGGTCACGGTCGACCGGTTCGCCACCCCCGAGGCGTTCCGCGACTTCTTCACCACGTTCTACGGGCCGACCATCGCCGTCTACCGGAACATCGCCGACGACCGCGAGCGGACCGCGGCGCTCGACCGCGAACTCGCCGATCTGGCACGCCGGCACGCCGGTCCCTCGGGCGCCATGGAGTGGGAGTACCTGCTGGTCACCGCCCGCAGGCGCGCCTGAGCGCCGTCGGGAGGGGCCGAAGGGGCCGCTCCGGTGGGGGACGCCCGCACCGGGTTAGGCTGCGGGGTGCCTCCTTCGCCCCAGCCGGTTCCCGCGGCAGACCCCGCCGGTACCGCACCGCCGGACGCCGGGGAGACGCCCCCCGCGCCCGCACACGCCACCACCGCGCCGTCCGAATCCGCGCCGTCCCAATCCGCGCCGTCCGACGCCGCGCCCTCCGTCCGCGCGCCGCGTGAGGCAGCGCCGCGTGAGGCAGCGCCGCGTGAGGCAGCGCCGCGTGAGGCAGCGCCGCAGGAGGCAGCGCTGCGCGACGCCCCGCTGCTGACCCGTGAGGAGAGCGGCGGGCGGTGGCCGATGGTGCTCTGGGTCCCGGGCCGCGGCATGCGCATGATCTCCAGCGCGCCGCTCGGCGGCGGCACCGGGGAGCGGGAGTGGGTGCTGAACGCGCAGGTGCCGCCCGGCTACCGGCGTATGGACCCGGCCGCCCATCTCGCCTCGCTGGCCCGCGCGGCGGGCGCGACCGGGCCGGGGGTGGGCCTGATGACCGCCGCTGACGTCCGCGCCCGCCGCTGGGCCGCGGACGGCGGTGTGGAGGCCCTGGTGACCGCGGGGATCGGCGTACGGGGCTGGGCCGCCGTGCCCGCGCCGGGCGAACCGGGGCCGCGCCGGGCGGGCACGATCAACATCGTGGTGTCCGTGCCCGTGCCGCTGTCCGACGCCGCCCTCGTCAACGCGGTCGCGACGGCGACCGAGGCCAAGGTGCAGGCCCTGCTGGACGCGGGCGCCGACGCCTCCGGCACCCCGACCGACGCCGTGTGCGTGGCCGCCGCCCGGCCGGTCGCCGGGCAGCGGCCGGAGCCGTTCGCCGGGCCCCGTTCGGTGTGGGGGGCGCGGGTGGCGCGCGCCGTGCACCGGGCCGTCGCGGAGGCGTGCCGGGCCGAACTCGCCCGCGTGCCCGGGCAGTCCGCCGTCCCCGCGCCGCGGGAGCGGCCCGCCCGCTGAGCGCGTCCGGGCCCCGGTGACACCGGTGATTACGCCGATGCCTCCCGGTCCGCCGCGCCCCGACAGTGGCACCGCCATCGAACACGGCGATGCCACTCGCGGGATCCCCGACGGCGCCCGGTCCTCCCCGGCCGGGCGGCCGTCCCCGCGGGGGCCGCCACGACCGAGAGGACGACTCCGTCGTGCAGCTCACCCCCACCACCTCCCCCACACCCTCCGGCTCCGCGCCGGACACCCGGCCCGGACGGCGCCGTCACCGGACGCTCCTGGCCGGACTGCTCGCCACGGCGGCCGCCGCCGCCCTCACCACCGTCGCGGTGCCCGGCGCGCAGGCCGCCGACAACCCCTACGAGCGCGGCCCCGCGCCGACCACGTCGAGCATCGAGGCCGTGCGCGGGTCGTACGCCGTCTCGCAGACCAGTGTGTCCTCGCTGAGCGTCACGGGCTTCGGCGGCGGCACCATCTACTACCCGACGTCAACCTCCGACGGCACCTTCGGCGCGGTGGCCATCTCGCCCGGCTTCACCGCGTACCAGTCCTCGATCGCCTGGCTCGGGCCGCGCCTCGCCTCGCAGGGCTTCGTCGTCTTCACCATCGACACCAACACCACGCTCGACCAGCCCGACAGCCGGGGCCGCCAACTGCTCGCCGCCCTCGACTACCTGACGCAGCGCAGTTCGGTGCGGGCGCGCATCGACACGACCCGGCTCGGTGTGATGGGCCACTCCATGGGCGGCGGCGGCACGCTGGAGGCCGCCAAGAGCCGGCCCTCGCTCCAGGCCGCCATCCCGCTGACCGGCTGGAACCTGGACACGACCTGGCCGGAGGTCAGCACCCCGACCCTGGTCATCGGCGCGGACGGGGACACCGTCGCGCCCGTCGCCTCGCACTCGGAGCCGTTCTACCAGTCGCTTCCGAGTTCCCTGGACAAGGCGTACCTGGAGCTCAACAACGCCAGCCACTTCACGCCCAACACCTCGGACACGACGATCGCGAAGTACAGCATCTCCTGGCTCAAGCGGTTCATCGACAACGACACCCGCTACGAGCAGTTCCTCTGCCCCATCCCCCGCCCCAGCCTCACCATCGACGAGTACCGCGGCACCTGCCCCCACTCGTCCTGAGCCGCAGCCGCACCGGCCGGCCCGACGCACCACGGCCGGACGGCGGTTGCGCTCCGAGCGCGCCCGCCGTCCGGCACGGGTACCGGCGAATCCGCCGGTACCGCCATGCTCCACCCGAGAGGACGGGACCCCCTCATGCAGCGCAAGGACGACAGCGCCGGATCCACCACATCCACCGCATCCACCGCGCCGGCCGCCCGGCCCGGACGGCGCCCGCACCGCCGGCTCATGGCCGGGGTGCTGGCCACGGCCGCCGCGGCCGCCCTGACCACCGTCGCGGTGCCCGGCGCGCAGGCCGCCGACAACCCCTACGAGCGCGGCCCCGCGCCGAGCACGTCGAGCATCGAGGCCCTGCGCGGGCCGTACTCCGTCTCCCAGACCAGCGTGTCCTCGCTGAGCGTCACGGGCTTCGGCGGCGGCACCATCTACTACCCGACGTCGACCTCCGACGGCACCTTCGGGGCCGTGGTGATCTCCCCGGGCTTCACCGCCTACGAGTCCTCGATCGCCTGGCTCGGGCCGCGCCTGGCCTCGCAGGGCTTCGTCGTCTTCACCATCGACACCAACACCACGCTGGACCAGCCCGACAGCCGGGGCCGCCAACTGCTGTCCGCGCTGGACTACCTGACGGGCCGCAGCGCGGTCCGCTCCCGGGTGGACTCCTCGCGGCTCGGTGTGATGGGCCACTCCATGGGCGGCGGCGGCACGCTGGAGGCCGCCAAGACCCGGCCCTCGCTCCAGGCCGCCATCCCGCTGACCCCCTGGAACCTCGACAAGTCGTGGCCCGAGGTCAGCACCCCGACCCTGGTCATCGGCGCGGACGGGGACACCATCGCGCCCGTCGCCTCCCACTCGGAGCCGTTCTACCAGTCGCTTCCGAGTTCCCTGGACAAGGCGTACCTGGAGCTCAACAACGCCAGCCACTTCACGCCCAACACCTCGGACACCACGATCGCGAAGTACAGCATCTCCTGGCTCAAGCGGTTCATCGACAACGACACCCGCTACGAGCAGTTCCTCTGCCCCATCCCCCGCCCCAGCCTCACCATCGACGAGTACCGCGGCACCTGCCCCCACTCGTCCTGAGCCACCGCGCCGGGACCCTCCGGCACCGCACCACCGCACCACCGCGCCGAACCCTCCGGCGCCGAACCACCGCACCACCGCGCCGGGCCCCTCCGGCACCGCACCACCGCACCACCGCACTCCGCCCGGCGGCGGTCGCGCCTCCCGCGCGTCCGCCGCCTTCGCGCGCCCGGACACCGGCGCGCCCCCGCGGCCCCCGCCCCACCGCCTGTGCCGGCGCACAGAGTTGCCCCGCCCGGCTTGGGAGAACGGCCAGCGTCCTGACCCCGGACGCCGCCTTCGGCGCAGGTCAGAGTGGGTGCGACGGCCGCCCGGGCATGCGGAGCAGCCGCTTCCCCGGCGGGTTACGCGGACGTAACGTACCGGGCGTGACCGGAGACATGACCGCACAGGATTCCCTGCGGCTGTACGGCCGCACCACCGAACTGGCCGATGTGGCCGCCCTGCTGGAGCGGCTGCGGTCCGGCCCGGGCGGCGCCCTCGTCGTCGCCGGAGACCCTGGACTCGGGCGCAGCGCGCTGCTGGAGCACGCGATGCGCGGCTTCGGCGCCGGGGCCGCGCTGCTGGTCCGCGCGGAGCCGGGCGAGCGCCATCTGCCGTCGAGCGGGCTGAGATCGCTGCTGGCCTCCCACGCCCAGGTGCTCGGCCCGGCGCCGCGTTCCCCGGACGGTCCGCCGGAACCCGGGGAACTGCTCGACGCGCTGGGCAGCCGGCGCGGCTCGGGCGGGCCGCTGCTGGTGTGCGTCGACGACGCCGACCTGTGGGACGCGGGCTCCCGCGCCGCCCTCGGCTTCGCGGCGCGCCGCGCCGGCCGGCTGCGGGGCGTGGGGCTGCTGCTGACGGTGGCCGGACGGCGGGTGGACAGCCCGGAGTTCGCCGGCGTGCCCGCGGTCCGGCTGCGCCCGCTGGACGACGGGGCGGCCGGGGAGCTGCTCGACGAGCTGACCGGCGGCTCCTGCCCGTCGGCCGTCCGTGAGGAGCTGCTGCACGAGGCCGCCGGCAATCCCGCGCTGCTGACGGCGCTGGCGGACCGGCTGACGGCCCCGCAGTTGTCGGGGGTGGCGCCGCTGCCGCGGCCGCTCGCCGACGGCGGTGTCCTGATGCGCGTCGCCGGCGGGCGGCTCGCGGAGCTGGCCCCGGACGCGGGGACGCTGCTGCTGCTGGTGGCCGCGGCGCAGGAGCTCGCCCCCGAAGGACCCGGCGCGGACGCGGCGCTGGTGCTGCGGGCGGCGCGGGCGGCCGGGGTGCCGGCCGGGGCGCTGGACGCGGCCGAGGCGGCCGGGATCGTGCGCACCGCCGGGAGCCGGATCCGCTTCGACGACCCGCTGCTGCGCCGCGCGGTCCACGCGGGCGCGCCGCTGTCGCGGCGGCGGGCCGCGCACAGTCTGCTGGCCGCGGCGCTGCACGGGGTGCGGCACCGGCTGCCGCGGCTGCTGCACCGGGCGATGGCCGCGCAGGGGCCCGATCCCCGGCTGGCGGGCGTCCTCGCGGCCGTCGCGTCGTCGCCCGACATCCGGGCGGGGCACGGGGAGCGGGCGGTCGCGCTGGCCCGGGCGGGTGAGCTGTCGGCCGCGGGCAGCGCGCGGACCGCCCGGTTCACGGCGGGGGCCGAGCACGCCCGGCTCGCGGGGCTGCCGCACCGGGCCCGGGAGCTGCTCGCGGCGGCGGGCGAGGGGCCGGCGCACGACGCGGTGCGCGGTTCCGCGGAGCTGGTGCGGGGCACGCTGACGCTCCAGGACGGTCCGGTGGGCGACGCGTACGGCAGTCTGCTGCTCGCCGCCTCGCTGCTGGGTCCCTACGATCCGGAGCGTGCGCTGGTGGCCCGGCTCACGGCGCTGGCCGCGGCCTGGTCCGGGGGTGATCACGCGGCCTGTGTGGCGGCGCTCTCCGGTGTCGGACGGGGTCCGGTGGACGACTACCGCACCGGCATGCTGGCGGCGCTGAGCGCCCGGCTGGACGAGGCGCGGGCGCCGCTGCGGCGGGTGATGGAGCGCGCCGAGGCGGAGCAGGACCCGGAGCGTCTGGTGCAGGCCGGCAGCGCGGCGCTGGTGCTGGGCAACATCGCGGGCGCGTGCCATCTGGGCGCGCGGGCGCTGGCCGCGGCGAGGTCGCACGACGTGGCGGCGTACGTCCCCCGGGCGCTGGAGCAGCTCGCCTACGCCGAGCTGCGCGCGGGCCGGCACACCCGGGCGAGGGCCCATGCGGAGGAGGGGCTGCGGGTGGCCCACCGGGCGGGGCAGCGCAACACCGCGGCGCACCATCACGCCGTGCTGGCGTTCGTGGCGGCGGTGGAGGGGGACGCGCCGGCGGTGGCCCGGCACGCGGACGCGTCGCTGTCGGTGGCCGGGCCGCACGGGCTGGCGCAGGCCGCCACGCTCGCGGAGTGGGCGCGGGGGCTGGCCGATCTGGGGCGGGGCCTGGCCGCCGAGGCGGTGGCACGGCTGGGGCCGCTGGTGCGGCCCGGCCACCGCACGGGGCACTTCGCGCTGCGCTGGCTCGCGCTGCCGTGCTTCGTCGAGGCGGCGGTCCTGGCCGGTGAGCGGGAGGAGACGGCCGCCGCGGTGGAGGAGTTCGCCCTGTGGGCGGCGCAGGGCGCCGATCCCCAGGCGTCGGCGCAGCTCGCCCGATGCCGGGCGCTGCTGGCGCCGCCGGCCGCGGCCGAGGAGTTGTGGGGGCAGGCGCTGGCCCGGCACGAGCTGGCGGGCGGCGACTTCGAGCGGGGGCGGACCCTGCTGCTGTACGGGATGTGGCTGCGGCGCCGGCGGAGGCTGCGGGAGGCGCGCGGGCGGCTGCGGGACGCGCTGTGCGCGTTCGAGCGCTGCGGGGCGCGGGTGTGGGCGGACCAGACCCGCGCGGAGCTGCGGGCGACGGGCGGTGCGACGGGCGGGAGCGCCGGGCCGCTGGAACGTCTCACTCCGCAGCAGTTGCGGATCGCGCGGTGCGTGGCCGACGGGGCGACGAACCGGGAGGTCGCGCTGCGGCTGTCGGTGAGCCCCCGCACCGTCGACCACCATCTGCGGAACGTGTTCGCCGCGCTCGGTGTGCGATCGCGCGTGGAGCTGTCCCGTCTGGTCGACCGTGCCGAAAAGAGACCTTCACACCCCTAGGGACCGACCGGACGGTATGCGATCCTTCGGGTTCGACGCAATGTCCGGTTCGCGGGCCCGCACGCCCACGCCGGACGGAACCGATTTCGGTGGAGGGCCGCGATGCAGCACGTCGTACGAAGCCGGATCAGGGCGCTGCCCGACGTCCCGTCCGCCGTGGCGCACGGCACGGCGCGCGTCCGCTCGCTCGTCAACGCCGAGGCGCTCGGCGTGCTCCACCGGGCCGCGCGGGTCCTGCTGGACGACCTGCCGGAGCTGACCGACCGGCTGGTGGCCGAACTGCGCGACCAGGAACCGGCCTACCAGGCGGCGATCGAGTCCGACGCCGCCGATGTGTGGCAGGAGGTGCACCGGTCGCTGCGGCACAGCGTGAACTCCCTCATCGATCCCCGCAGCAGCCGGGACGCCGCCCGCCGGTGCTCCTGGAAGATCGGCGCGGGCCGGGCGGAGCAGGGGCTGCCGCTCGACGCGCTGCTGCACGCGTTCCGGCTCGGCGGGGCGATGGTGTGGCAGGGCCTGGTCGAGGAGACCGCCCGTCACCACCCCGACGACGTGCGGCTGCTGGTGCACGTGGCCGCCGACGTGTGGAACTTCGTGGACGAGCACTGCACCCTCGTCGCCGAGGCGTACCGCCAGGTCGAGCGCCGGCTCACCTGGCGCCGGGAGAACCGGCTGCGGGTGATGACGGCCGCGCTCCTGGACGGCACCACCCGGATCGCCGATCTCGCCGAGGTCTCGGCCGCGCTCGACCTCCCGGAGCAGGGGCGGTACGCGGTGGTGCTGGTCGACGGCCCGGGGTCCGCCTACGCGGGCGCCCGCACCGCGGCCGTGCTGCCGGGGACGCGCGTGGTGTGGCACACCGGGGCGGACGTGGAACTCGGCATCGTGCTGCTCACCGGCGAGGAGGGTCCCGACGGCACCCTGGCGAGGCTCGCCCGGGACGTCGCGGGACCGCCGGGCGCGCGGATCGGCATCAGTTCGGCCGTCGACGGCCTCGCCTCGGTGGGCGACGCCCGCCGGCTCGCGGAGACCGCGCTGCGCGCCTGTCCCGAGGGCGGCGGGACGGTGCTGCTCGACGAGCACCTGCCGGCCGCCCTGGTGGTGTCGGCCCCCGCGCTCGGCACCGCGCTCGCGGACCGGGTGCTCGGACCGCTGCTGCGGCTCGACCCGTCCGACCGGGACCTGCTGCTGGACACGCTCGCCGTGTGGCTCGACTGCGAGGGCTCGGCCCAGCGCGCCAGCAGCCGGCTGTACTGCCACCGCAACACCGTCCTCAACCGGCTGCGCCGCTGCGAGCAGCTCACCGGCCGGTCGCTGGCCCGTCCCGCCGACGTCGTGGAGATCTCCCTGGCCCTGACGGCCCGCCGGCTGCTGCGCGTCTGAGCCGGGTTTCCGCCCAACACCCTTACGCGGTAAGCCGGTTGTGAGCCCGCACAGCACGTCCGCACAGGTGCCGTGCGGGTGCACCGCCGGCCCGCCGCGCACTGGTCGGCGCGCCGGGCCCGTGGTGCCGTGACCGGCATGTCGATTACCCGTACGCGCCACCCGCGCGAACTCGTGTGGGCGGTGCGGCTGCTCGCCTTCCACCTCGCCCTGATCGCGGCCGGCGCCGCGGCCGGCGGCCTCCTCCCGGCGCCCCTGCTGTTCCTGCTCACCGCGGCCGACGCCGGTCTGCTCCTGTGGTGCCTGTCCGCCTTCGTGACCGGCGGCCGCGGTGCCCGGGGCACGGACGGTGAGGCGTCGTGACCGGCGGAAGCATCGACGGACACGCCCTGGCGCTGGTGCTGTTCGTGGCGTTCGTGTCCGTGTCCCTGCTGCTGTGCGGGCTCGCGGCGGCGGACTCCGACGACCCCGAGCAGTTCTACACCGGCAGCGCCACCGCACGGCCGGCGGCGAGCGGACTGGCCGTCGCCGGCGACTACATCTCGGTCGCCACCCTGCTGAGCACCACCGGCTCGGTCGCGCTCGTGGGCTACGACGGCGTCCTCTTCGCCTTCGCCACCGTGCTGTCGCTGACGCTGCTCGCCGTGGTGCTGGCCAAGCCCCTGCGCGGCAGGAACCGCTTCACCCTGGGCGACCTGCTGTCCCAGCGGCTGGGCGGGCGTCCGGTGCGGGTCGCGATGGGCGTGGCCGTGCTGGTGACGGTGCTGCCGCTGCTCGTCGTCCAGCTCGCCGCGGCCGGCGAGATCATGACCGTGATGCTCGACCTCCCCGAGGACGCCCTCACCGGCTGCACGATCGCCACCGGGGCGCTGATGGTCTGCTTCGCCGCGTCGGGCGGCATGCGCGGCACCGGGTACGTGCAGATCCTCAAGACCGTGGTCCTGGTGGCGGCCGTGCTGCTGCTCGCCGGGCTCGTCCTGGACCGCTTCGGCTGGAACCCGTTCAGCCTGTGGGACGCGGCGGCCGAGGGCAGCGGTCAGGGGGCCGCGTACGGCACCCCCGGGCTCCAGTTCGGGGACTCGGCGGCCGGCACCCTGGACCTGATCGGCTTCCATCTGACCCTCGCCCTCGGCGCGGCCTGCATGCCGCACGTGATGATGCGCCTGCACCCGATGCGCCCCGGACGCCATGTCCGGGCGACCATGGGCTGGGCCGTGGGCGCCGTGGCCGTGGTCTGCGCGGGCATCGTGGTCGTCGGCCTGGGCGCCGCGGCCCTGGTCGGCGCGGAGGTGCTGCGGGCGGCCGACCCGGCCGGCGGGACGGCCCTGCTGATCGTCACGGCCGCCCTGGACCCGGGGGTGGCGCCCGCGCACAGCGTGCTCTTCGCGTTCGTGGCGATCGCGGTGTTCGCGACCACCCTGGCCGCCGTCGCCGGGATCGCCGTGGCGGCCGCCGCCTCGCTCGCCCACGACCTCGCCCCCGCCGCGCGGCGCCGGGACCGGGCGGCCGGCCTGCCCGAGACCGGACGCGCCCGGCGCGCGGTCCTGGCCGTCGGCGCCGTCGCGGTCCTGCTGTCCGTGCTGGCACAGCACCGCAATCCGCAGATCCTGTTCTCCTTCACGTTCGCCGTCGCCGCGTCGGCCGTCGCGCCGGTGGTGATCCTGACGCTGTTCTGGCCGGGCACCACCGCCCGCGGGGTGCGGTGGGCGCTGTACGGCACCCCGGTGCTCACCGCCGTGCTCATGGCCATGTCCCCCGCCACCAGCGGCATTCCCACCGCGCTCTTCCCCGACCGGGACTTCCATGTGTTCCCGCTCCAGACACCGGGCCTGATCACCGTTCCCGTCGGCTTCGCGCTGTGTGTGCTCGGCTCGCGGTGGCGCCCGCGCCGTGGCGACGGGCCCGGCGGGGACCCCGGGCACTGGGCAGCCGCACAGCGGCCGGCCGCCGAGTCTGGGAACCGGCCCTGAGCCTGGTCCGGCGCCTGTACGGCGTCGTCGCGGCCGTGTTGTCGTAGCGCCGTCCCTCCCTCCGTCCGACTCCGCCGCCGCGCGGAACCGAGGAGCCGTGATGCCCCAACCACCCCCCGACAGCCGTCCGGCCCTGTGCGTCGACGCCCTCGACGTGCAGTACGGCCGGGCCGTGACCGCCCTGAACGGCGTGCGGCTCGACGTGCCGCACGGCGGGGTCGTGGCCCTGCTCGGTGCCAACGGCGCCGGCAAGACGACCCTGCTGCGCGCCGTCTCCGGGACGCTGCGGATGCACCACGGGGCCGTCACCGGCGGCACCATCCGCTACGGCGAGGTGACGCTCGACGGCCAGGACCCGGTCGCCGCCGTACGGGCGGGCGTCGTCCAGGTCCCGGAGGGCCGGCGGGTGTTCGCCGGCCTGAGCGTCGACGACAACCTGCGGGCCGGCGGCCTCGGCCTCGGCCGCCGGGCCCCCGCCCAGGTGCGGGAGGCGCGCGACAGGGTGTTCGGCCTGTTCCCGCGGCTCGCCGAGCGGACGGCCCAGCGGGCCGGTCTGCTCTCGGGCGGCGAGCAGCAGATGCTCGCCATCGGCCGCGCGCTGATGGCCGCGCCCAAGCTGCTGCTGCTGGACGAGCCCTCGCTCGGCCTCGCCCCGCTGATGGTGGAGCGGATCGCCGAGGTGGTGCGGGAGATCAACGCCCAGGGCACCTCCGTGCTGCTCGTCGAGCAGAACGCGGCGATGGCGCTGGCGCTGGCCGACGAGGCGTACGTCCTCGACGTCGGCGAGGTGCGGCTCTCCGGCCCCGCCGGGGAACTGGCCCGCACCGACGCGGTGCGCCGTCTGTACCTCGGCGAGGACCCGGGCGCGGCCGGTGACGGGGCCGCGACCCCCGCCGGCGCGGCGTCCGCTCCCGCGCCCGCCGACGAGGGGAAGGGCGCCGCGTGAGCACTGCTCCCCCGCCGCTGCACGTCCGCGGCATCACGGTGCGCTTCGCGGGTCTGACCGCGCTCGACGACCTGTCGTTCACCGTCGCGCCCGGCACCATCCACGCGCTGATCGGCCCCAACGGCGCCGGCAAGTCGACCTGCTTCAACGTCCTGTCCGGTCTGACCCGTCCCGACTCCGGCACGGTCAGCCTGGGCGAGCAGGAGCTGACGGGTCTGCCCGTCCACAAGATCGCCTCGCTCGGCGTCGCCCGCACCTTCCAGAACATCGTCGTCACCGCGGGCACCGTCGGCGACAACCTGATGCTCGGCCGGCACACCCTGTCCAGGGCCGGCTTCGCGGCCAGCGCGCTGCGCCTGCCCAGCGCCGTCCGCGAACAGCGCGAACACCGCGCCCGGGCCCGTGAGATCGCCGAACTGACGGGCCTCGGACCGCTCTTCGACAGCCCGGTGGCGCTGCTCTCCTACGGCGACCGCAAGCGGGTCGAACTGGCCCGCGCCCTGTGTCTCGAACCGCGCGTCCTGCTGCTCGACGAGCCGGTCGCCGGCATGAACGGCGGCGAACGCGCCCGCACCGTCGAGGTCCTGCGCACCGTGCGCGAGGAACTCGGCCTGTCCGTACTGCTGGTGGAGCACGACATGGCCCTCGTCATGCGCCTGGCCGAGGACGTCACCGTCCTCGACTTCGGGCGGCGGATCGCCGCCGGCGCGCCCGATGTCGTGCAGGCCGACCCGGAGGTCCGCCGCGCCTATCTCGGCGCCCCCGCCACCGAGGAGCGAACCCCATGAACACCGTGCTCGACATCGTGCTGAACGGGCTGGCCCTCGGCTCGGTCTACGCCCTCGTGGCACTCGGCTTCGTCATCATCTTCAAGGCCTCGGGCGTGATGAACTTCGCCCACGGCTCCCTGCTGCTGCTCGGCGGCTATCTGACCGCGGTCCTCCACGACAGCCTGGGCTTCGCCGGCGCGCTCGCGGTCGCGGTGCTGGCCACCGCCGCGGTGGCCGGGCTGGTCGACCGGGTGCTGCTGCGGCGGCTCGGCACCGACCCGCACACCGCGCATGTGCTCACGATCCTGACGATCGGCGTGGACATCGTCCTGATGACCGACCTCGCCCGGCGGATCGGCGGCGACCTGCTGTCGCTGGGCGACCCGTGGGGCGGCTCGGTCGCCACCCTCGGATCGGTGACCGTCGCGCACAGCAGGATCGCCGCGATCGTGACCTCCGTCCTGGTCATCGGCGGTGTGTTCGCGCTGTTCCGGTACACCGGCTGGGGACTGTCGCTGCGCGCGGCGGCCGAGGACCGGGAGGCCGCGGCGCTGATGGGCATCCGCCTGAGCCGCATCCGCACCCTGTCCTGGTGCCTCGCGGGCCTGCTCGCGGCGCTCGCCGCGGTGTTCCTCGCCGCCTTCCCCGCGCCGGGCCTGGAGCGCACCACCGGGCAGATCGCGCTGAAGGCGTTCCCCGCGGCCATCCTCGGCGGGATGACGTCACCGCCCGGGGCGCTCGCCGGCAGCCTGCTGATCGGGGTGACCGAGGCCGTGGTCGCGGGCTACCAGTCCGAACTGTCGGTGCTCGGCGACGGGTTCGGCGACGTCGCCCCGTACGCCGTGATGGTGCTGGTCCTGCTGGTGCGGCCCGCCGGGCTGTTCGGTGCGAAGGAGTCCGTCCGTGTCTGACCGCATCGTGAAGGCCGCGGGACTGGTCCTGCTGTGTGTGCTCCCGCTGTACGTCGACGCCTTCTGGCTCCAGGTGGGCCTGTTCGCGATGGCGGCCGCGATCGGCGCCGTCGGGCTCAACGTGCTCTCCGGCACCGCGGGGCAGCTCTCCCTCGGCCACGCGTTCTTCCTCGCCGTCGGCGCCTACGGGTACGTGTGGCTGGCCGGCGAGCCGGGGCCCGGGCTGCCGCCCGCCGTGGCGCTGGTGCTCGCGGTCGCGCTGGCCGGCGCCGCGGGCGGGCTGTTCAGCCCGGTCGCCGCACGGGTGCGCGGGGTGTACCTCGGAGTGGCCACGCTGGCCCTGGTGTTCATCGGCCACCATGTGATGCTCAGCGCGGAGCCGGTCACCGGCGGCTTCAACGGCCGCTCGGTGCCGCCGATGGAGATCGGCGGGTTCACCTTCGCCGCCACCGACCCCGAACTGGTCGTCCTCGGTGTGCCGTTCGGCGCCGAGGAGCGGCTGTGGTACCTCGGGATCGCGCTCCTCGCGCTCACCTGGTTCACCGCCCGCGGCATCCTGCGCGGCCGCCCCGGCCGGGCGCTCACCGCGCTGCGCGACAGCGAGACGGCGGCCGCCGTGATGGGCGTCTCCCTCGCCCGGCACCGCTCGTCCGCCTTCGTGCTGTCGTCGATGTACGCGGGGCTCGCCGGAGTGCTGCTGGCCCTCGCGTTCCGCCGGATCGTGCCCGACTACTTCGGGCTCGCGCTGTCCATCGACTATCTGGCCATGATCGTCATCGGCGGGCTCGGCTCGGTGGCGGGGGCAACCGCCGGCGCGGTGTTCGTCACCGCGCTGCCGCTGCTGATGGCCCGGTACGCCGACCAGCTCCCGCTGGTCGCCGCCCCGGGGGCCCCCGGTCACGCCGTGGGCCCGACCGAGGCGTCCCGCTACCTCTACGGCGTCGCGATCATCCTCATCCTGCTCTTCGCCCCCGACGGCCTGCACGGTCTCGCGCGCAGGGCACGGCAGCGCCTGCGCCGCGGCCCCGCCCGGACGCCGTCGCCCGCCGCCGCACCGTCCGACCCCTCCGGCCCCGCCGCCCGACCCAAGGAGCACATCTCGTGAACCGCACCGCAAGAACCGCCATCGCCGTCTCCTGCGCGGCCTTCGTCCTCGCAGGCGCCGGATGCAGCACCAAGTCCGGTGGCAGCTCGACCGACGACGCCGGCGCCGACGGGGTCAAGGGCGGCCCCGGGGTCACGGCGGACGCCATCACCCTGGGCGCGCTCACCGACCTGAGCGGCCCCTACGCCACCCTCGGCAAGAGCATCGTGCAGGCCCAGCAGATGTGGGCCGACGACGTGAACGCCCAGGGCGGCATCTGCGGCCGCAAGGTGGCCATCACCGTCAAGGACCACGGCTACGACGTGCAGAAGGCGGTGTCCGCGTACACCGAGATCTCCCCGTCGATCGTCGCCATGCCGCAGGTGATCGGCTCCCCCGTGGTCGCGGGCCTGCTCGACGACATCCAGCGCGACAAGGTCCTCACCTTCCCGCAGGCGTGGGCCGCGTCCCTGCTGGGCAAGGACGCCGTCCAGGTGCTCGGCACCACCTACGACATCGACATGATCAGCGCGGTCGACTTCCTGACCCGCACCAAGGGCGTCGCGAAGGGCGACAAGATCGGCCACGTGTACTTCGAGGGCGACTACGGCTCCAACGCCCTGGAGGGCTCCACCTGGGCGGCCGGGAAGGCCGGCGTCACGGTGGTCGGCCAGAAGATCAAGGCCACCGACACGGACCTGTCCGCGCAGGTCACCGCGCTGCGCAAGGAGGGCGTGAAGGCGATCCTGATCAGCGCCGGACCGGCGCAGACCGCGTCCCTGGTGGGCGTCGCGGCCTCGCGGGGCATGCAGGTGCCGGTCGTCACCAGCGCGCCGGGCTTCGCCCCGCAGCTCATGGAGACCCCGGCCGAGCCCGCGCTCGCCGCCATGCTGCACGTCGTCAGCGCCGCCCCGCCCGTCAGCTCCGAACTGCCCGCGGTGAAGAAGATGGTGGCCGACTACACCAAGAAGTACCCGGGCTCCCCGGTGGACTCGGGTGTGCTGTCCGGCTACAACGCGGCCCAGCTCATGGCGGCCGACCTGAAGGCGGCCTGCGAGGCGAAGGACCTGAGCCGCGAGGGCCTGGTCAAGGCGCACCGCTCGCAGTCGGCGGTGGACACCGGCCTGGGCACGCCGCAGAACTTCTCGGACGTGTCGCGCCCGGCGACGTACCACACGTACATCACCAAGCCGGACAAGAAGGCGGCCGGCGGGACGGTCCTGGTGGAGGACGCCCACGAGCTGCCCGCCTCCAAGGAGTACATCGAGTCCCGCGGCTGACACCCCGTCCCGCCGAACGAGCCGGCCCCCGCCCCCGCCGAGGGGTCGGGGGCCGGTTCGCGTGTCCTGAAGGGGCGCGGGCGGTGCGCCCTTCGGCACGTGGGCTGAAGGAGGGAGTGCGGTGCGCCCGTGGCGAGTGAGCCGAAGGGGCGCGGGCGGTGCCGAAAGGGAGAGCGCGCGGAGGTCCCGAGGAACGAGGGATCGAGCACGGTCGACCGTCGGGACCGTCTTGAGCGCCCCGGAGGCGAACCGAGCCCTACGAGATGGGCGCGTCGCCGGTGATCGCAGTGGTCTCGCCGGTGAGGTCGGTGGGGAGCGTGTCCAGCTGGCTCAGGGCGTCCCCGGGGTTCAGCGCCCCGTCGAGGGCGTCCGCCTGGGCCGCGGGCGGCGGGCTGACGGCGGCGATGACCGCGCCGGTGGCGAAGGACATGACGGCAAGGATGCTGCGCTTCTTCATGGCCCTTCCAACGGCGCGGACGGCCCCGGGGACACGGGCTCGGCCGGACCAACCCCGGTTCGTCCGCGTCCGCCCAGGTCATACGGGTGCGACGGCCGGGAATGCTCTGGGCCGGACGGGGCCCGGAGGGATAGCGTGCTGCCGCGTGCGCCCGGCGGGAGGGCCGCGCTGCGACGGAGGGGGACGCGGATGCGACCGGCGGAGCGGGCCGTGCGCGCGGTGAACGGGCTCACCGCCCGCTGGGCGGCCACCGCGGACGGCGGGGACACCGTCTTCTCGGCGGCCGGTGTGTGGCCGCTGCTGGCCCTGCTCGGCGCCGCCGCCGACGAGCGTGCCGCGCCCGGGCTGGAGGACGCCGTCGGCATGCCCCGCGGTGAGGCGGCGTTCGCCGCGCGGGAGCTGACGGCCGCGCTCGCGGACGTGCGGGGCCTGCGCTCGGCGACGGGTCTGTGGGCCGCCGAGGGGCTTGCGCTGCGGCCGGAGTGGGTGGCGGAGCTGCCACCGGACACGCTGGGCCGCCTGACCGGCGACCCGGTGGCCGACACCGCCGCCCTGGACGCCTGGGCGTCCGCCCGCACCGGCGGGCTGATCGGCGCGATGCCGCCGGTCTGCGCCGAGGGGACGGAACTCGTGCTCGCGGCCGCCCAGGCGGTGCGCACCCGGTGGCTCCAGGGCTTCCGGGAGGTCCGGCTGTCTCCGGCGTCCGGGCCGTGGGCGGGGCGTTCCCTGGCGGGGCTCGCCCGGACGACGTCGCTGCTCGCCGGCCTGGGGGTGGCGGCGACGGACGCCGGGCCGGTGTCGGTGCTCAGGGTGCTGGGCGACACCGGGATCGACGTCCATCTGCTGCTGGGCGGCGAGGACATGGCGCCGGGCGCGGTCCTGGAAGGCGGCATCGGGGTGCTGTCCGGCCGCCGCACCGCCGTGCCCGCCGACCGGCTGCCCATCGGGGCGGCCGGCCCCGGGGTGAGCGTCGGCACGGTGCCCGCCACCCGGCGGGATCCGCAACTGCACGCACGCGTCAGCCCGTTCATGCTGCGCTCGGATCACGATCTGCTGGAGCAGGAGGCGCTGGCCGGACTCGCCGACGCCCTGGGCGGCGGCGGGCACTTCCCCGGGATCGGTTCGCGGGCGACGGCGCCGGCCGCGGCGGCGCAGTCGGTGATGGCGGTGTTCGACGCCGACGGCTTCGAGACGGCGTCGGTGTCGGCCGTGGGCACCCGGGCGGGCGGGGCGCCCCGGGCGGCACGGCACGTGGTCCGGCGGGTGGAAGCCGTCTTCGACCGCCCGTTCGGATTCCTGACGGTGCACCGGACCTCGTCACTGGTGCTGTCCGCCGGATGGGTGAGCAGCCCCGTGCCGAGCGCCTGAGCCGCGGACGGGTGAGCCGTGGCCCGGTATCCGAGCCGCGGACGGGTGAGCCGTGGCCCGGCATCCGAGCCGCGGACGGGTGAGCCGTGGCCCGGCATCCGAGCCGCGGACGGGTGAGCCGTGGCCCGGCGCACGGGCCCCGCGCACGAGGCGGTCCCCGGGACGGGCGCGGCCGCGCCCGTCCCGGGGAGTCTCAGATGCCGGCGCGCAGCGCGGCGGTGTGCTCGCGGACCTGGTCGTCGCTGAGGTACGCGTCGGTGTACTCGAAGTCCCGCAGCGTGCCGGGCTTGCGGGCCAGGAAGCCGGTGCGCACGAAGTCGTCCCCGGCCACGGCGTTGAGCAGCCAGTTGGTGAGGACCCGGGTCTTGGCGACCCCGGTGCGCACGGCGCCCCAGTGGTAGCCGCGGGCCACGACCTGTGCGGGCAGTCCGCGCAGTTCGATGCCGAGCGGCTTGGAGACGGCGTCCTTGCCGCCCAGGTCGACGACGAGCCCGAGGTCCTTGTGCACATAGGGCTCCAGCGGCGCGCCGCGCAGGGAGGCGATGACGTTGGCGGCGGCCTTGCGGCCCTGGCGCATGGCGTGCTGGGCGGTGGGCGGGCAGACGGCGCCGTCGCCCTTCGCGAGGTCGGGCACGGCCGCGGCGTCGCCGAGGGCGAAGACCCCGTCCGCGCCGGGGACGGTCATGTCGGGCCGTACCAGCAGCCGGCCCTTGACCGTCTCGGTGCCGAGGGTGGCCATCAGGGGGCTGGCCGCGACTCCGGCCGTCCAGATGAGGGTGCGGCAGGGCAGTTCGCGGCCGTCGGTGAAGGTGACGGTCTCCGGGCCGGCCTTGGCGACGGAGACGCCGAGGGAGACCTCGATGCCGCGCCGGTGCAGGATGTCCAGGGCGACGGCGCCGAGCCGGTCGCCGAGTTCGGGCATCAGCTTCGGGGCGATGTCGATCAGGTGCCACTTGATCTGGCGGGGGTCCAGGCGCGGGTAGCGCTTGACGGCGGCCGTGGTGAGGCGTTGCAGGCAGGCCGCGGTCTCGGTGCCCGCGTATCCGCCGCCGACGACCACGAACTGGAGCCGGGAGGCCCGCTCGGCCTCGTCGTGGCTCGCGTCCGCGATGTCGAGCTGGGCGATGACGTGGTCGCGGATGTAGGCGGCTTCGGCGAGCGTCTTCATCCCGCGCGCGTGTTCGACCAGTCCGGGGATGTCGAAGGTCCGGGTGATGCTGCCGGGCGCGAGGACCAGATGGTCGTAGCGCTGGGCGACGGTCTCCCCGGTGATCTTGCGGACGACGACCGCCTTGGCGGCGGTGTCGATGCCGATGGCGCCGCCGGGGACGATACGGGTGCGGTGGCGGGTGCTGCGCCGCAGGGACAGGGCGACCGACTGGGGTGTCAGCACGCCGGCGGCGACCTGGGGCAGCAGCGGCAGGTAGAGCTGGTAGGAGAACGGCGTCACCAGGAGGATCTCGGCTTCCCCTGGGGACAGTTCGCGTTCCAGGCGGCGTACGCACTCGACTCCGGCGAAGCCGGCGCCCACCACGAGAATCGTCGGTCGTGCCACGGTTTCTGTGTCCCTTCTGCGACGGTGAGGTCTCCTCGCCGGCTGCGGTGTCTCCCCCCTGTCCCGGCGGTCCGGGGGCCGCGGGGCGGGCCGTGGGGGCGAGCCGCCAGCACGTCGATTCTCCGCCAGCGGGCGCGACGCTGCCTGCCCAGACGCCCGGGTGCCCGCTGCGGGCGGCGCCATGCCCGTCCGGCGCCTCCTGTCCCGCTTTATAGGGGTCGGTGCCCTCTGTGCGCGTGGCCGTGGCCTGATTACGCTGCGCTGGAAAGGATCATCTTCAAGCCATGGAGCGTTCGTGGAACTCAAGCGTCGTAAGCCGTACGTACTCGACCCGCAGGCCGATCCGGTGGCCCAGGCCAGGGAGTTGCGCGCGCTCGGGCCCCTGGTAGCCGTCGAGCTGCCGGGCGGGGTCGCGGCCTGGTCGGCGACCGATCTGGTGACGGCGCAGCAGGTGCTGGCCCACGAGGACCTCACCAAGGACGCGGCCCACTGGCCGGATCTCGTCGAGGGGCGGATACCGGACGACTGGGAGCTGATCGCCGTGGTACGCGGTGCGGCGATGCTCCACCAGGGGGGTGACGACCACCGAAGACTCCGGAGTCTGGCGAGTGCCGCCTTCACCCGGGCGCCGATCGAGGCGATGCGTCCGCGGGTGGCGGAGATAGCGCGGGAGCTGCTGGACGCGGCCGACCGCGGGGACGGCGGGGTGGTGGATCTGCGGGAGAGCTACGCGTACCCGCTTCCGGTGCGGGTGGTCTGCGAGCTGCTGGGCGTGCCCGACACCGCGGTGTCGGAGCTGCGCGACCGCTTCGAGCGCCTGGTCACCCCCGGCGCGCCGGGCGACGGCGGGAACATCCAGGAGGCCGTGGGGGCCATCTACGCCTCCCTCGGGGAACTGATCCGCGCCAAGCGCGCCGCGCCCGGGGACGATCTGACCACGGCCCTGATCCAGGCCAGGGACGACGAGGACCGGCTGAGCGAGCAGGAGCTGGTGGAGACCCTGTTCCTCATCATGATCGCCGGTCACGAGACGAGCATCCACGCCATCACCAACACGGTGCACGCCCTGCTGGACGACCCCGCGGCCCTGGAGCGGGTGCTGGCCTCCGACGCGCCCGGGAAGTGGGCGGACGCCGCCGAGGAGGGGCTGCGCTTCTCGTCGCCGGTGCCGCACGCGCTGATGCGCTACGCCGTCAGGGACACCGAGATCGCGGGTGTGCGGGTGGCCCAGGGCGATCCCGTGATCGCCAGCCTCTTCACCGTGGGACGGGACCCGGGCCGCCACAGCGACCCCGAGCGCTTCGACCACACCCGCTCCACCCGCCGCGACCACGCCGCCTTCGGCTTCGGGGCCCACTACTGCCTGGGGGCGCGGCTGGCCCGGCTGGAGATCGAGGTCGCCCTCGGCACGCTGTTCGAGCGCTTCCCCGAGCTGGCGCCCGCCGACGAGTCGTTCGGGTCGGACCGCTACTCGTCCATCCCGATCCAGGGTCTGCGCACCCTGCCGGTGCGGCTGCGCGCCTTCGCCCCGGCCACCGGCTGAGGGACACGGCCCGGGGCGGGAACCGGCCACCGGGGGACGGACGGGCGGAGGCGACGCAATCCCCTAGTGGTCCAGACCTCTCGACTGGTAGACCTCGGGTCCGTGACAGACGAAACCGCGACGGGCCCGAAGGGCCCCGCCTCCCCCGTGCTCCCGGATCCGCCCGCCCCGCTCCGGGCGGATCCGGGGCCGGGCCCCGGGAACCGCAACTTCCGGCTCTTCTTCGCGGCCCGCGCGGTCGCGGTCCTCGGGGACGGCATGATCCCCGTCGCCCTGGCCGCCGGGCTGCTCGACGCCGGCCGGCCCGCCTCGTCGGTGGGCTACGCCCTGGGGTCCTGGATGGGCTCGTTCGCCCTGCTGGTGCTCTTCGGCGGGGTGCTGGCGGATCGTTTCACCGCGCGTCGCATGATGATCGTCGCCGACATCCTGCGACTGGTCGGCGGCGTGGTGCTGACGGTGCTGTTCACCACCGGCAACCCGCCGCTGTGGGCGGTGTACGCGCTCAGCGCGCTGGCGGGTGTCGGCGCCGCGCTGTTCCAGCCCGGGGTCGCCAGCACCATCCCGCGGGTCGCCCCGGACGTGCAGCGCGCCAACGCCGTGCTGCGGGTGTCCGAGGCGCTGATGACCATGGCGGGCCCGGCCTTCGCCGGTCTGGTGGTCTCCCTCGCCGGCGCGGGCGCGGTCTTCGGGGCGAACGCCCTCACCTTCGGCGTCAGCGCGGTCTGCCTCGCCCTGATGCGCCTCGCCCCGCTCCCCGGCGACGACGCGAAGCGCGGCTCGATGGCGGCGGAACTGGTCGACGGCTGGCGCGAGTTCCTGGCCCGGAGCTGGCTGTGGCAGGTCATCGCGGTGTGGACGGTCTACGGGCTGACGGTCCTCGGGCCGATGCTGCCGCTCACCGCGACCCTGGTGACGCAGGAGCACGGCTCGGCCTCCTACGGCGTACTGATGGCGGTGAACGGCGCGGGCAGCGCGGCCGGCGGTCTGCTGGCCCTGCGCACCCGCCCGGCGCGGCCGCTCGCCGCCGGCGCGGTGGCGCTGCTCGGTGTGCCGGTGAACACCGTCCTGCTGGCCTCGGACGCGCCCGTGGCGGTGCTGGGGGCCGGGCAGTTCGTGCTGGGCACCTCGTTCGCGTTCTGGCTGGTGATGTGGTCGACCTCGGTGCAGACCCATGTCCCCCAGGAGGCCCTCAACCGGCTGCACGCCTACGACGTGGCGGGCTCGCTGCTGATGCTGGCGGCCGGCCGGGCCCTGGCGGGGCCCGCGGCGGAGGTGCTGGGGCTGCGCCAGGTGCTGCTGGGCGGCTCGGTGATCGGCGTGGCGGTGATGTGCGTCCTGCTCCTGCTGCCGTCGGTGCGACGGCTCCCCCGGGCCGGGTAGCCCCGCCCGGACGGGTGCGCCGCGGGCGGGGGCTCAGCCCGGGCCCGCGCCGTCCGCATCGGCGGGCCGCCGGCGGATGCGGGCGGCGAGCACCGCGACGTCGTCCTCGGCGTGCTCGGCGTCGCACCGCGCGAGGACGGCGTCCAGCAAGTCCTCGGCGCCGATGCCCGGCGCGGCCCAGCGCCCGGTGACACGGGCCAGGGAGACGTCGATGTCCTCGTCCCTGCGCTCCACGAGGCCGTCGGTGAACATCAGCAGCGTCTCGGTGCCGCCGAGGGCCAGGGTGAGCGGCTCGTACCCGCCCGCGCCGGTGCCGAGGGGCGGCCCCACCGGCACGGGCACCAGTGCCGCGTCGCCGTCGGCGGTGAACAGCACCGGGGGCAGATGGCCGGCGCCGGCGAAGGTCGCCATCCCGCGCGCCGGATCCACCCGCACCAGCAGACAGGTGGCCGGCCTGCGGTCCGTCATGGCCGCCACGGTGGCGTCGAGGTGCCGCAGCACCCGGTGCGGCGGAAGGTCGGCGGAGGCGACGTAGCGCAGGGCCGAGCGGTAGGCGTTCATGTCGACGGCGGCGTCGAGGCCGTGGCCCATCACGTCGCCCACCACGAGCAGGGTGCGCCCGTAGTGCAGCCGGACGGTCTCGAACCAGTCGCCGCCGACCAGGTTGCTGCGGCCGGACGGCAGATAGCGGGTGGCGATCTCCAGGTTCGGGTGCGGCCGGCCGGGCTCGGCGAGCAGGGCGCGCTGGAGGTTGAGCGCCGTGCCGCGGGCGGAGGCGTGGGCACGGGCATGGCCGATCAGCAGCGCGGTCAGATGCGCCGCGTAGCGCAGGCTCCCGGTCTCGTCGCCGGTGAACCCCTTCCCCTCCCGGGCGGCGACCAGCACCCCGTGGACCCGGCCGTGGGCGAGCATCGGGATCCGCAGCACGGTGGGGGCGCGTCCGCGCGGGGTCCGCGCGGCGGGAGCGCCCAGCAGTTCGGTACGCCCCCGGGCGACGGCGCGCACCAGGGGCCCCGCGGCCCCGGGCGGCCCGGCGGCGGGTGAGGCGCCACTGCCGGCCACGGGTGCGGCCGCAGCCGCGGCCCCGTTCCCGGACTCCCCGCCGGGCGCGGTCCGTTTCCCGGTCCCCGCCCCGGATCCGGACCCGGTCGCGGGTGGAGCCCCGGTCGTGTCCCCCGACCCGGACCCGGTCGCGCCCCCGGCTCCGGGGGCTCCCGCGGCGGCGCCGGCCGCCGCCTCGGGCAGGACGTCGACCGCGGCGGCGTCGCACAGCCCCGGGCACAGGTATCCGGCGAGTTCCTCGCACAGCACCCGCTCGTCGAGGGCCGTGCCGATGGCGTCCAGTGCCCGCTCGGCCGCCCGCAGGCGGGCACGCGCACGGTCGCGCCGCCCGTGTATCCCGAACAAGGCCACCTCCCTCGGCCGCCCTCCTACGACGTCACCACATCGGCGGTGCCGCCGCACGGCGGGCCGTGGCCCGCCGTGCCGGGGTCATTCCGGGGCGAGCACGATCCAGACCTGCCCGGGGGCGAAGGTCATCCGCTCGCCCGCGGCGGTGGTGAAGACGGTGTCGCCCGTCGCCGTCCGCCGCTCCCAGCGGGTGTCGAACGCGCGTCCGTCGCGCAGCACCAGGGCCCGCCCGGATCCGACCGTCTCGGTGTAGGGGGTGACACCGCCGAAGCGGTCGCCGAACTCCGAGGGCCGGACGGTCGTGTACTGCACGACGACGGTGGCCGGAGCGAGCGGACCGCCGTCGGTGGTGGCCGCCGGCGTGCCGTCCATCGCGACGCGCCAGCCCTTGTCGGCGGCGGACCAGGTGAAGGTGTAGCGGGCGGAGGGGTAGCGCACGGTGTGCGTGGCGGCGGGGCGGCCCTCCTCGGGCGCGGGGCCGAAGCGCAGCCCGATGTCGGTGGCGTCGCCGACGTCGCCCGCCGCGGTCAGGGCGCGCTCGGGGCGCAGGTAGAGGTTGTGCGGGGCGGGCCGGTCGCCCGAGCGTTCGTATGCGCGCGGCGCCGTGCCGGGCGGGACCGCCTCCAGGGGTGCGGCCTCGATCAGCGGACGCAGCGCCGTCTGGGCGCCGGAGTAGGCGAGCGCCGGGCGGTCGAACTGCCGGAGCAGTTCGAGGTCGGACTCACGGGCGCTGCGCACCGGGCCGACGCGGGGCGGCAGCCGGGAGGAGAACACCGCGAGGATCCGGGTGAGGCCCGCCTCGACCTGTTCGACGTAGACGAGGTCGGCCTGGCCGAGCCCGGTGTGGGGGCGGGCCGGGCGGACGTTGTCGATCTTGACGGCGAGGACCGGGGCCGGCCGGGCGGGCAGGCCGGTGAAGTACGAGGTGTCCTGCGCGCTGCGCCCGCCGGAGGGCGTGGGGGAAGGCCCGCCGCCGGCACACCCGGTCACCAGGCCGAGGACGAGGGCCGCGGCCGTGCACGCGGCCGCCGCGGCGCCGCCGCGTCCCCGCTGTCGTACGCCCCGTCTGCCCATGGGGCTCCTCCTGTCTCACGCACCGCCATCGGCACAAACGGACATTCACCGGCACTGAAGGGGCTCTCACGGTTCGCGCATCGTCCGGGGGACGCGCGGCCCCGCACGCGATCGCGCCGGCGGCCGGCGCGGGTGCCTCACGCGTGGGCTCCGGCGGGGCTGCGCCGGTCGCTCCGGCGGCGCCCGTTCTCCCTGGTGCCGTGCAGCGCGAAGGCGGCGTTGACCAGGGCGACATGGCTGAACGCCTGCGGGGTGTTGCCGAGTTGCCGGCGGACCACCGGGTCCCACTCCTCGGCGAGCAGCCCGACGTCGTTGCGGACGTCCAGCACCCGTTCGAAGACGTCGCGCGCCTCGTGCCGGCGCCCGGTGAGCGCGAGGGCGTCCGCGAACCAGAACGAGCAGGCGAGGAAGGTGCCTTCGCCGCCGGTGAGGCCGTCGACGTCGTGCACCTCGTCGCCGCCCGTCGAGTAGCGGCGCAGGAAGCCGTCGTCGCCGAGCCGCCGCACGGCGTCGATGGTGCCCAGCAGCCGGGGGTCGTCGGGGCGCAGGAAGCCGAGGCGGGGCAGGAGCAGCGCGGAGGCGTCGACGTGGTGGGTGCCGTAGTACTGGACGAAGGTGGAGCGCTCGTCGTCCCAGCCGAGCCGGCAGACCTCCTCGGCGATCTCGCCGCGCATCGCCCGCCAGCGGTCCGCCGATCCCCGCAGGCCCGCGACGCGGGCCATCCGCAGGGCGCGGTCGGCCGCGACCCAGGACATCACCTTGGAGTGGACGAAGTGACGGCGCGGGCCGCGAACTTCCCAGAATCCGGCGTCGGGTTCCCTCCAGTGCTTGCCCAGGTAGTCCATGAACGAGGCGAGCAGCGCCCAGACGTGCCGGCCGATGGGCACCTCCGCGCGCATCGCCGAGTAGACGGTGTTGACGACCTCGCCGTACACGTCGAGCTGGAGCTGTCCGACGGCGGCGTTGCCGAAGCGCACCGGCTGCGAGCCCTCGTAGCCGGCGAGCCACTCGGCGTTGCTCTCGACCAGCCGGCGCTGGCCGCCGACGCCGTACAGCGGCTGGAGATCGGCCGGTTCCCCGGCGATGGCCCGCACCAGCCAGTCCTTCCAGGCGACGGCCTCCTCGCGGTATCCGCTGCGCAGCAGGCAGGAGAGGGTGAACGTCGAGTCGCGCAGCCAGCAGAAGCGGTAGTCCCAGTTGCGCTCCCCGCCGATGTGCTCGGGGACGGAGGAGGTGACGGCCGCGACGATGCCGCCGGTGGGGGCGTAGGTCAGCGCCTTGAGGGTGATCAGGGAGCGCATGACGGCGTCGGAGAAGGGCCCCCGGTAACGGCAGTTCGCGGCCCAGGAGCTCCAGAACTCCAGGGTCTGGTCCAGGGCTGCCAGGGGGTCGATCGTCATGTCCGGCGCGATGTGGGAGGGGCTCCAGCCGAGGACGAAGGCGATCCGCGTCCCGGCCGGGACGGTGAACCGTGCCGAGGTGCAGCGCCTGCTGACGTCCGTGCCGAGGGTGCGGTCGCAGTGGAGGAAGGCGGAGTCCGGCCCGGCGACGGCGGCCGCCGTCCGGGCGTCGACGCTCCAGGACCAGGGCACGATCCGGCCGTTGTCGAAGCGCAGCCGCAGTTCGCTGGCCATCTCGACCCGGCCGGACAGCCCCTCGACGATGCGCACGACCAGGGGGCCGGAGCCGCGTGAGGGCATGAAGTCGGTCAGGCGCACGGCGCCCGCGGTGGTCTCCCACACGGTGTCGAGGACGAGGGTGTCGCCGCGGTAGGAGCGGCGGGTGCAGCGCCGGCGGTCGGCGGGACCGATCCACCAGTGGCCGTTCTCCTCGTCGCCGAGGAGGGCGGCGAAACAGGCGGGGGAATCGAAGCGGGGCGCGCACATCCAGTCGATCGACCCGTCGGTCCCGACGAGTGCCGCGGTCTCCCGGTCGCCAATGAGGGCGTAGTCCTCGATTCGCCCGGCCATAGCCGGAATTCTAGTCCTGTCGGTGCCCGGCGCGCTGCCCGGCGCGTGCGGGGCCCGTTCCGCTTGCCCCGCCGCGCACGCCGGAAGCATCATGAAATGTCCGAGTGCACCGGTCGGTGCACGGGCCGGCTCCGCCGGAGGCGATCGCCTTGGTCAGTCATCCGCTGCGCCGGGCCACGGACCGCGCCCCCGACCGGGCCGCGGCCGCCGCTCCGGCCCCCGCCCCGTCGCGCCCCTCGGTCTCCCTGGTCGTCCCCGTGCGCGGCGACGCCCGCGGCGCGGACTGGCTGCTGGAGCAAGTGCCGGGCTGCGTCGAGGAGATCGTCCTGGTCGGTGACGCCCGTGCGCTGGCGCGCGTGCGGGTGCCCGCGCCGGTGGCGGGCGCCGTGCGCAGGATCGAGCAGCCGGGCGCCCGCAAGGGCGACGTGCCGCACGCCGGGATGCTCGCCGCGTGCGGTGAGCGGGTGGTGCTCATCGCGTCCAACGGGAGCATGTCGCCGAAGGAGATCCCGCACTACCTGCACTACCTGGACAGCGGGTACGACTTCGTCAAGGGGTCGCGCTTCATCGCCGGCGGGTGCAGTGCGGGCTATCCGCTGGTGCGCAGGGCCGGGCATGTGCTGCTGCTGTTCGTCGCACGCCGGCTGTACGGCCAGCGTCTGACCGACCTGTGGTACGGCTTCTGCGCCTTCCGGCGGGAGTTCGTCCCGGTGCTGGACCTGCGGCCCGACGGTGTGGAGCTGGGCGCGGAGATGGTCGTGCACGCGCTCCACTACGGCCTGCGGGTCACGGAGGTCCCGGGGATGGAACGCGCCCGCCCTCCGGAGGCGTTGCGGGCCGCGACGTTCCGCGACGGCACGCGGATCCTGCGCACGATGCTGCGGGAGCGCCCCCGGACCGCGCTGCCGCGGCTGCTGCGGTTGCTGACGCCGGGTGCGCGGCGCCCTCCGAGCCGGGGCGCGGCACCGGGCGGCGGCGCTGCGCCGCCGCCCGGCGACAGGGCGTGAACGCTGCCCCGGGGACCGGCTCCCCCGGGGCGGCGGCTCCATTGACTGCCGGAATTCGTTGGGTTTAGCCTGAATTCAGGCTTGTGTACCGTATGGGGTCCGATGCCGCTCGGACCCGGTGCGGATCCGCGAGCGGACGGGAAGAGGTTCGGATGCCTTCACAGCAGGTCGGCCGCACCGCGGCGCCGCCGGTTCCGCACCCGCTGCGCCGGGTGACGGACTGGCCCGCGCGGCCCGCCCCCGCCGCCCGCCGGCGCCTGGGGACGCATCCCGCACGGCGGGCCACCGACCACCTCCACCACGCCGCACCGGACCGTCGCCCGGCCGCCCGCCGCCGGTGCCCGACCGCGCGGCGCAGGCGCTCGCGCTCGGCCGGCGCCCACTCCTCCCGAAGCCGGGGCGCCGACGACTCGGACGGCGGTCCGGAACCTCCCCCGCCCACGAGCCGCCGCCGCGACACCCCCGGACCCGCGTCGCCCCGACGGGGGGGACGTCATGTCCGGTGAACGGGGGCCGCAAGTGCTGCTGCTGACCGCGGGGCCGCTGGACGGGCCGGAGACCCCCGGCACCGACCTCGCGCGCGAACTGCTGGGCACCGTGCCGCACGTCGAGTACGCCTGGTTCCGGCGCTGGTGGGGCAGGGTCCGGCGGGCCGGCGAGGTGCCCGGCGGGCAGGGGGTGTCCGTGATCAGCCGCGAGGGCGCGCCGTCGCCCGCGGTCCGGCTCCAGATCCTGACGGCCGCGGTACTGTCGGCCCGGCGCACGGATCTGGTGCACGCCGTGCTGCCCGTCGGCCCCGGCTTCGCCGCGTTCTCCCGGATGTGGCCGCGGGTGGCCGGCCGCCGCCCCGTGCTGCACACCGTGCCCGCCGCCGTGGAGGGCGCCGACCTGGCCGACTGCCGGCCGCTGGGGCGGACGGTGGCCCTGTCGGAGGCGACCGCGCGGCAGCTCATGGAGGCCGGCTTCGGTGACGTACGGGTGGTGAACCCCTCGATCCGGCTGGACCTGTGGCCGCTGCGGCGGCGGCAGGAACGCACCCCGCCGATGGTGCTCGCGATCGGCGACGGCGGCACCGAGGAGGCCATGCTGTCCGCCGGGGTCGCGGCCCGGGCGGGCGCCCGCTTCCAGCTCGTGCTGGCGCTGACCGGGGACGGCCCGGGCGCCGCGGCGTCCCGGCCGCCGGAGGACCTGCTGCGCGGCATCGCGGCGCGGGAGGGGCTGCTGGACATGGAGGTGCTGCGGCACATCGGGGACCTCCCCGGGCTGCTCGCCGCGGCGGACGTCCTCCTGTACGTGCCCCGGCGGATGACCGGCCGGGCGGACGTGCCGCCGATGGTGCTGCGGGCGCTGGCGACGGGCCGGCCGGCGATCCTCAGCGATCTGCCGGAGTTCGCCGGGCTGAGCGACACCGTGCTGCGCACCCCGCCGGCCGACCCCCACCACACCGGCCATCTGCTGCGGCAGTTGCTGGACCGCCCCTGGTGGTGGGACCGGATCGCCGAACGCGGACGCGCCACGGTCGCCGGCCGCTTCGGCCCCGACCGCTGCGCCGCCGCGTACACCCGCCTCTACCGCGAACTGCTGAGCTGACCGGACCGCGTCCCTCCGGACCGGGCCGCACACCCGAGGCCCGCACGGGCCGCCCACCCGGAGCCACGCCGACCCACCAAGCCCCGCCGGCGATGGAGGCGCGGGGCGCGGGGCAGAGCCCCGCCGGGCCGGGCCCCCCACCCGGAGCCCGCCCGCCCCGGCAGCACGGCACGCCCTGCGGGCGTGTCCTCAAACGCCGGACGGGCTGGAGCTGCCCACCTCAACGCCCCCGAGCCCAGGAACGCCCCACGGGCTGAGATGCACCGCCTCCGCCCCCGAGCAGGAACTCCGCACGGGCAACCCACCAAGCCCCGCCGGCGATTGAGGCGCGGGGCACGGGGCACAGCCCCGCCGGACCGGGCCACCCATCCGGAGCCCGCCCGCCCCGGCAGCACGGCACGCCCTGCGGGCGTGTCCTCAAACGCCGGACGGGCTGGAGCTGCACGGCATCGGCGCACCCGCGAACCGGCCCCGTACGGGCGCCTCCCCACCCCGTACGGCCGCGAGGACGCACGGACCCGGGGCTACCCCCGCCCCCCGGGGCCGTGCTCCGTGCGGCGCGACGCGCGGAGGAGGACCATGCCGTCGTCGCCGTACTCGGGGAGCGTCGGGTCCTTGGGGACCCGGGTGAGGCGCAGCCGTTCGGTGTGCGGGGCGAAGACCTCGCGCACGGCCTCGGTGTCCACCGGGAACGCGGGCCACACGGGGCCGCGGCCGATGCGGTAGCTCGGCATCCCGGCCATGAAGGCGGCGACGAGCAGCCCGCCGGGACGGACCTGGCGGACGAAGCGCCGGCACAGGCGGGCGAACTCCGCCCCGCTCTCGGTGACGCTCTCGGCGACGAACGTCATGGACGCGAGCCCGTAACCGCCCTGCGGAGCGCTCCACAGGTCTCCCTCGACGACCCGCACCCGGGCCAGCGCCGCGTCGAGCCGGGGCGGCAGTGCCGGGTCGTACCCGCGGCACAGCGCGTAGAACGGCTCCCAGCTCGCGTCGGCGCCCCCGTCGAGCTGGGAGCGGAGGTACGCCCGGCCGGCCGCGCCCGGTTCGAGGGCGTCGACGCGCCGGCAGGCCGCGGCCGCGGCCATCAGCGGATAGAGGTTGGGCCCGGCGCCGCACTCGACCGAGGCGTCGATGCCGTCCGGGGGCAGGGTGCGGTAGAAGGCGGCGTGGTGGCGGATGACGGCGGCGTCGCAGGGGTGCAGCTCGCGGTAGTTCTCCCGGAGGTAGTCGTGGACGGGCCAGCGGTCCCAGTCGGCGTCGCCGTTGCGGCGCGCGGCGGCGGGCGCGGCGGGGCCGCCGCCGGTGTCCGCCCCTCCGGTGCCGCTCACGGGAGCTGCCGGCGCGCCGGGGGCCGCTGCTCGAGCGGGACGGGCGCCAGGGGATCCTCGCCGTGCCCGGTGCGGCGCTTGAGCGGGAAGCGTTCGGTGAGCGCGGTGAGCACCTCGTTGAGTTCGTCGATCTCCTCGTCGGTGTTCAGGGCCGTCATCTGGACGCGGAAGCCCACCTGGTCGTGGGGGACGAGCGGATAGGCGGCGAGGGTGACGTAGATGCCCCGGTGCCACAGGAAGTCGCCGACGGCGTCGAGGTCGCTGTCGTCGCCGAGGGGGATCTCGATGATCGGCAGCCCGTCGGTGTTGGGGGTGGCGAGGCCGAGCCCGCGGACGTGGTCGAGCACCCGGGCCGTTTTGCGGTGCAGTTCGGAGCGGAGTTCGTCGCCGCGCCGGTCGTTGACCTCCAGTCCGGCGAGCGCGGTCGCGAGGGAGGCGGTGGGCGAGGGCCCGGAGTACAGATAGGGCGCGGCGGCCACCTTGAGATGGGCCTTGAGCGCGGGCGGGGCGGTGAGGAAGGCCAGCAGCGAGGAGTAGGCCTTGGAGAAGCCGCCCACCAGGATCACGTTGTCGTAGCCGATCCCCAGGTGCCGGATGATGCTGTTGCCGCGGCTGCCGTAGGGCGAGCTCTCGGCCGCGTCGCGTTCGCCGATGACACCGAAGCCGTGCGCGTCGTCGATGTAGAGCAGGGCGTCGCGCTCCCGGCAGATGTGGGCGAGCGCGTGGAGGTCGGGCAGGTTGCCGGTCATGCTGTTGACGCCGTCGATGCAGACCAGCAGGGGGACGCCGCGGGGCGCCTCGGCGAGCAGCTGTCTCAGTTCCTCGGGCCGTTCGGCGTGGAAGCGCATCACGGACGCGCCCTGTCCCCGGGCGACGAGGCAGCCGTCGTACATGGTCCGGTGGGCGCGGGCGTCGACGAACACCTGCCCGCGGCCGGCGAGGACGGGGATGACGGACGCGTGGATGAGGGTGATCGTCGGCAGCAGCAGGGTGTCGGGGGCACCGAGCAGTGCGGTGAGCCGTTCCTCGATCTCGGGGTAGAGGCGGGGGTTGCCGATCAGGCGCGACCAGCTCGGGTGGGTGCCCCAGCGGCGGATCTGCGGTTCGACCGCGTCCATGACCTCGGGGTCGAGGTCCAGGCCGAGGTAGTTGCAGGAGGCGAAGTCGACCAGCCACTGCCCCTGGCTGCGGATGCGCCGGCCGCGCACCTCGTCGATGACCGCGTCGCACATGCGGCTGGACTTCTGGAGCCTGGCCAGGTCCCGCCAGCGCTGTTCGCTGCGGACCCCGCCGCCGGCGGGCAGCCTGCGGCGGCCCTGGCGGCCGGCGACCCGCGCGGACTGCCAGGTGTGCCCCTCGTCGAGGAAGCGCTGCGCCTCGGCGGCGGTCATGGGGTGCGCGAAGAGGAAGCCCTGACCGAAGCGGCAGCCCATGGCGGAGAGCAGGTCCCGCTGGCCGCTGTTCTCGATGCCCTCCGCGATGACCTGGAGCCCGAGCACGTCGGCGATCCGGACGATGCCCTCGACGAGGGCGACCTGCTGGCCGTCGGTGACGATGTCGTCGATGAACGACTTGTCGACCTTCAGCACGTCGATGGGGAACTCCCGGAGGTAGCTCAGCGAGGAGAATCCGGTGCCGAAGTCGTCGATGGCGAGCGAGACCCCGAGGCTCTTCAGCACCCGCATCGCGGCCCGGATCTGCTCGTTGCGCACCAGGACGGACTCGGTGAGCTCCAGCACCAGCGACCCGGGGGCCAGGCCCGTGGTGTCCAGGACGTGGCGTACGCCGTCGACGAAGCCCGGGTCGGCGAACTGCCGCGGGGAGACGTTGACGTTGAGGTAGAGGGGGGTGGCCCCGGGGCGCGCCCGCTGCCAGCGGGCGACCTCGGTGGCGGCGCGCTCCAGCACCCAGGCGCCGAGCGGGGTGATGTGGCCGGTCTCCTCGGCCAGGGAGATGAACTGGGCCGGCGGCACCAGCCCCCGGCGGCGGTGCGGCCAGCGGACGAGGGCCTCGAAGCCGGCCACGGTGCCGCCGGCGAGCTCGACGATCGGCTGGTAGCGCAGGGCGAAGGACTCCTCGCTGATCGCGTCGTCCATGCTGGCCTGGAGTTCGTGGCGTTCCACCATGCCGGTGTGGAGGTCGGGCCGGTAGCGGCGCCACTGGCGCTTGCCCGCGGTCTTGGCCGCGTACAGGGCGAGGTCGGCGTTGCGGAGCAGTTCCTCGGCCTGCGCCCCGTCGCCGGCGGTGGCGACGCCGACGCAGGCGGAGACGCTGTGCGAGCCGCTGCCGAGGCGGAACGGCCGGCCGAGGGCGTGCACGACCTGCGCGGCCAGCACCTCGGCGTCGTACGTCTCCTTCACGCCTTCCATGAGCACGGCGAACTCGTCGCCGCCGAGCCGGGCGGCGGTGTCGCTGAGCCGGAGGGTGCCGGTCAGGCGGCGGGCGACGGCGACCAGGAGTTCGTCGCCGACGGAGTGGCCCATCATGTCGTTGACGATCTTGAAGTCGTCGAGGTCGACGAAGAGGACGCAGGTCAGCGTGGAGTTGCGGCGGCCCCGCAGCAGCGCCCGCTCGATCCGTTCGAGGAGCAGCAGACGGTTGGGCAGACCGGTCAGCGCGTCGTGGAAGGCACGGTGGGTCAGCTCGCGTTCGAGCTGCCGCTGCTCGGTCACGTCACGCAGGGTGAGCACGATGCCGTGCACGGTCCGTTCGTGGCGCAGGTTGCTGCACCGGACCTCGACGTCGACCCCGGTGCCGTCGTTGCGCAGCACCCGCCAGTCGTCGTGCAGGTCGGGGGCGTCCGCCTCGCGGGCCCGGGCCAGGGTGCGCAGGGCGCGCTCCCGGTCGCGCGAGTCGACGAGCCGGGTCAGCGGCGTGGCGGCGAAGGAGGTGCCACCGAACATGCCGTCGGCGGAGGGGCTGGCGTACCGGACGGTGTTGTCGTCGTCCAGGATCAGGATGGCGTCCGAGGTGTTGTGGACGAGGGTGCGGAAGTAGGCCTCGCTCTTGCGCCGGTTGATCTCCTCGCTGAGGCCGACGCGCTCCAGGGCCAGTGCGGCCTGGGAGGCGAGGGACTGGACGGCTCCGGCGAGGTCTCCCACCTCCTCCTCGGACACGGCGAGCAGCAGGGCGCCGGTGACGGTGGTCCGCGAGTCGGGTGCCTCGACGACGAGCGGGCTCAGCAGCCCGGAGCGGAAGGGGGCGGCGGCGGCCTCGATCTCCGGCCCGAGCGCGGCGGTGGCGACGATCCTGGTGCCCGGCCCCGGCAGGGCGGGCGGTCCGCCGCCTCCGCCGGGGTCCTCCCCGGTGTGCGGCAGGTGCCGGTGCCAGCCGCCGTCCTCGGTGGGGACGGGGCTGAGGTGCCCGCCGGTGTCGACGAGGAGCAGGGCCTTGTGCTCCACGGGCCGGGGGAAGAGGGCGCCGATGGCGACGTTCACCGAGCGGGCCACGTCCTCGGGGGTGACGGCGCCCACGAGGGAGGCGGCGGCGACCCGCAGGCCGCGCTCCCGGGTGACGGCCTTGCGGTGGTCGGTGACCAGCCCCCACAGCCGGGCGAGCACCAGCAGGAACATCACCGCGGAGAACGCGGCGGTGACGGCCGTGTCCTGCACATTGCCCCGCAATGACTGGGAGAGCAGCATCGCGGGGGCGACGAGCGAGGCGGCGGCGAGGACGGCGAGCCGGCGGTGGGCGATCCCCGGCGGCTGCTCGGGGGCCCGTTCGGTGAGCTTGACCATCGACGGGTGGAGGGCGGCCAGGCCCCAGGCGGTGAAGAAGACCACCCAGCCGAGGTCCATCCAGGTGCCGACCCGCCAGGTGCCTTCGAGCTGGAGCAGTCCGTAGACGACGTCGTTGGCGAGGATCCCGATGGTGCCGAGGGTGAGGAGCTGGACGGATCTGTCGCGCATCCCGCCGAGGGTGAGCAGGCGGACGAGCATGGCGAGGATGAGGACGTCGCCGAGCGGATAGGCGATGGTGATCGCCTTCTCGTACCAGCTCATGGAGCTGTCCTCGGACAGCGGATGGATCAGGTGGACCCAGGAGAGCAGGGCGAGGCCGCTGGTGAGGAGCAGGGCGTCGAGGAGGCTGGCGATGTCGCGGGACACGCAGCGGAAGCGGATGAAGCCGAAGATCCCGGCGGCGAAGAGCGGATAGGTGACCAGGTACAGCAGGTCCGCCACGGAGGGGAACGGGTTGTCCTGGTGGAGGAAGGTCTCCAGGATGTTGTACGAGGTGTCGCCGGCGGTGAAGGTGAAGTTGGCGGCCGCCAGGAGCAGCCAGGGCCAGCGGCGCGCGGGCCGGTTGACGTGGATGCCGGCGAGGATGGCGACGACGCTGCCGAGCCCGATGACGGCCCAGGCGACGGTGTGCCGATCGGGGACCGCCAGGTACACGACCACGGGCGGGATGACGCACAGGACGTAGATCAGCATCATCCGCCGGTGGGCGGTGGGCGGATTCCCCCGGCCCGCGGGGAGCGCGAGGCGCTGAGGAGGATCGGAGCCGGACGGCTTCCCACTCGCTGGAGGCTGCTGCACAGTGCCCGCCCGGTACGTCTCGACGCCAGTGACTGCCCGATTCCGTGACGATTCAGACCCTTATGTACACTCTGCGCCTCCCGCCAAAGGCGGGCAAGGCGGCCGAAAGGGTCACTGAACGGGGCAGACCGGACGCCCGAGCGGGCGGTCAGCGCAGCGCGCCGGCTCCCTGGAGGTCGAAGTCGAGCGTGCGGCCCACCTCGCGGAGGGTCTCCTCGGCCGTGCGCCGGACGTCGGCGGGGACGTCGCCGCGCTCCTCGACCAGGCTGTCGTAGATCGGTGCGTCAGCCCTGTCGGCGGAGCTCACTGTCGGTACCTTTCGTCGGTTTCACGGTTCGCTCGGCGGCACGGGCAGGAGGCCCTGCCGCCAGAGCACCGGCGAGTGTACGGGGTCCCCACCTGGGCTCATGTCGGCGGCCCCCCGCTTCCGCGGTGTGGCCGAAAGACGACCGGCAGGGCATCACCCTCGGCCAATCGCCTGTACCGGGGTGCCCAGCCTCCCTAGCATGTTCGTCCCAACGGCCGAATCGTCATCGACGCGGGTGAGGACTGGATGCAGCGCAAGTCGTGGAGCCCCGAAGCCATCGACACCAAGGTGCCGAGCGTGGCACGCATGTACGACTACTTCCTGGGGGGCGACGACAACTACCAGTCGGACCGTGAAGCCTGCGAGCAGTTGCTCCAGCAGGTGCCGAGCACCAAGGTGCTGGCCGTCAACAACCGCCGCTTCCTGCGGCGCGTGGTGCGCATGCTCGCCGCCGAGTACGGGATACGCCAGTTCATCGACCACGGCTCCGGCCTGCCGACGCAGGACAACGTGCACCAGGTCGCCCAGACCGTGGCCCCGGACTCCCGGGTGGTCTACGTCGACAACGACCCGATCGTCCTCGCGCACGGGCGGGCGCTGCTCGACGAGAACGAGCGCACGGCCGTCATCCAGGCCGACATGCGTGACACGGAGGGCATCTTCGGCCACGAGGAGACCAAGCGGCTGATAGACCTCAGCCAGCCCGTCGCCGCCCTGTTCGTCTCGGTGATGCACTGCATCCCGGACACGGACGACCCGGGCGCCCTGGTCCGCCGGGTCGCCGAACGCCTGGCTCCGGGAAGCTTCCTGGTGGTGTGTCAGCTCGTCAGCGACCGGCCGGAGATCAGGGCCTTCGTGACGGACTTCATGGAGCAGGCGACCGGGGGCAACTGGGGCCGGGTGCGCGAGGAGCACGAGGTGACGCGCTTCTTCGACGGCCTCCAGATCCTGGAGCCGGGGCTGGTGGAGGTGTCCACCTGGCGCCCGGACACCGAGCTCGCCCCCGTGCAGCAGACCGACGAGTGGATCGAGTGGGGCGGCGTCGCCCGGCTCGCCTGAGCACAACACCGGAGCCGGCCGGGTGACCGCCCCCACGGGCGGCCACCCGGGCCGGCTCCTCGTCGTACGCGGCACCCCCGGGCGGTCAGCCCAGCGAGGCGAGCCGCTCCTCCAGCTTCCGCACGGTCTCCTTGGGCGTCAGCGCGCAGGCGCCGAGCCGGTCCAGCATGTCCCGGTACTGCTCGACGGTCGCCGGCTTCTGGGAGAACGTGCTGTCGGTGAGGTGCTCGATGTAGACGGCGTCCTTGAGGTCGCCGAGGGCGAAGCGGAGATAGCTGACGCCGGTGCCCACGCCGACCGCGGCGGTGACGTCCAGCGGCGCTATCTGGAGGGTGACCCGCGGTCGCCGCATCATCTCGACGAGATGGGTGAGCTGATCGCGCATCACCTGGGCGCCGCCGACCGAACGCATCAGCACGGACTCGTCGATCACCGCCCACAGCCGCGGGGCGTCCGGCTGGTCGAGCTGCCGCTGCCGTTCCTGCCGCAGGTCCACCCGCCGCCGGATCTCGTGCGCCAGCAGATGGCCGGGACCCGACTCGATGACCGCCCGCGTGTAGGCGGGGGTCTGGAGCAGCCCGGGGATGTAGAAGGGCTCGTAGGTGCGGATGGTCGCGGCGGCGCCCTCCAGGGCGACCAGCGGCGTGAAGAAGTCGGAGAGCACGTCACCGAACGACCGCCACCAGTCGGGCTGCCGGGACTGCTGCACCAGCCGCATGAACTCGGCGACGTCCTCCTCGTCGCGCACGCCGTAGAGCGCGAGCAGCGCCTCGGCGTCCGACGGCTTGCAGCCGTGCCTGCCCAGCTCGATGCGGCTGGTCTTGGACCGCGAGAAGCCGAGCTTCTCGTCGACGTCGGCCGGGTCGAGTCCGGCACCGGTCCGCAGCTCGCGCAACTTGCCGCCCAGGATGAGCTTCAGGGCGGTCGGGTTGCTCTCGACCGCCCCCAGCGGCCGGACGAACAGCGACGGACTCGGATCGGCGGCAGTCATCGCACACTCCTGCGGAGACTATGGAAGGCGCCAGTATCCCAGCACATCGCCGCTCGCACCAATGGCCGAACAGCCCCGGCAGCATACGATTTCAGCCAACCATGGCGTCGAAATCACCGTCCCTGGCGCCGGCCACGAACGCGGCGACCTCGTCCCGCGTATAGACCAGGGCCGGTCCCTGCGGGTCACGGGAGTTGCGCATCGCTATACGCCCGTCCGGCAGCGCGGCGAGCTCCACGCAGTTGCCCGTCGCGTTGCTGCGACTGCTCTTGACCCAGACGGCTCCGGTCAGCTCCCCGGCCGCCATTCCGTTGATGAACTCCATTCGTACCAGCCCCTCGCCAGTCGTACGCCAGTTCCGCCGTTCCTCCGGTGCAATCCCAGATGCAATTGCATCATGGGACACGCGTCGACAATACTCGTCCAGCGCCGGCTGTCGAACAGCGAATCCTCCAGGGAGACATGACCCGTGACGATTCATCTGCCGCACCGCGTCAGCAGTGGCACAGGGCACGAAGAGGCGTTCGGGCACGCGGGCACGGAGGCGGTGCCGCCCGCGCGTTCCACGGAGTTCTGCGGCCACGCGCCGCCCTGCGCGCTCGGCGGGTTCGCCGCGTGCGGGCTCGACGGAAACCCGCGCAACGCCGGGCAGGCACGGCGGTTCGTCAGCACCACGCTCGACGGGTGGGCACTGCCCCAGCTCACCGGTGACATGCATCTGCTCGTCACCGAGCTCGTCACCAACGCCGTCTGCCACGCCCTCGGCCCCGGTCCTCGCGAAGGCTCCGACTACCCCGTCTGGCTGGGCCTGTTCAGGCATCCGCGCCATGTGGTGTGCGCGGTCACCGACCCGAGCCCCGAGCCGCCCCGGCCCCGCGCGTCCGACGCCTCGTCACCCGGCGGGCGGGGGCTCGCCCTGATCGGCGCGCTCTGCGACACCTGGTCCTGGTGCCCCACCGCGCCGCACGGCAAGACGGTGTGGGCGACGCTGCCGCTCCCCGCCCCCGCCGGCTGAACTCCCGCGCACGGCCGGGAGCCGCGCCTCCCGGGACGGCCCGGGAGGCGCGGCGCGGTCAGCCGGCCGCGGGCTCCTCGCCGCCGGCGCGGCGGGGTTCGCCCCCGTCGTCCCGGCGCCGTTCGGCGGGCGGTTCGGCTCGGTGTCCGGTGTCCTCGGGCACGGCGGTCCTGGTGGCTTCGGCGCGCACCATCGCGTGGAGCGCCGCGAAGGGATCGATGGGCATGGGTCACACCTCACTGCTGTCGCTGGATGACGGTCGGGCGGGGCCCCGGCCGTACCGGGGCGCGGCCCCGTCAGCAGCGCAGCACCGTCCAGCACACGGCCCGCGCCGCGGTGCGCGCGGCGGCGGAGGGGGCGGCGCACCTCCTGGGCACCGGCGTCCTGCGGGCGCGCCGGGCTGGGAGTGCGCGGCGGCGGGCCGGGTATCCGGCCCCTGACCGCACCCGGCCCGCCCGAGCCGCCGACGCCTGTGTCTCGGCCTCCTCGGCCTGTCCGCCCTGCCCTCCCGCGTCGAGCGGAGCCTGCGCCGGCACCCGGGGTCCCGCGGCCGGGGAGGCGGCGGCACCGGCCGTGACGGCGAGCAGAGAGACAAGGGACAGCAGTACGAGGAGCACCGCCGGCAGCGCCGGCACCCGTGGCCGCCCGGCGGCGCGCCGGTGGCGCACGGCGGGCACGGACACGGGGGCGGTCATGGCGGAACCTCCTGGACATGCGTCCCCTGCCCACGGCGGCACGGGACCGGGCGTGCCCGCGGGCGGAACCGCTCCATCGGGGGAAGCCGTTGGGCCGAACCCCCGACAGCGCGGCGCGCCTGAGGGCCGACACACCGCCGTCCATGCGATGAGCGGGGGGCGTGAACCGGCCGGGCGCGAGCGCCCCCATGGCGCAGCCGTCCACGCACCCGCCGCGCGGGGCTCCTCGGCAGGGCGCGTCCAACATGGCTGCTTTCAGGTCCCGTTGACCGGTGCGGCCCCGGCGCATCCGGGAGGCGCACGCGGGCGCACGCCGTCAAGTGCCGCACGGCGATTGAATATTTCACGACATTTGTGCAGGTCCGCGCCGTTTGCGAGGTTCTCCGGACTGGGTTCCACTGGTACTGCATCTGCTCATGGATCCCGAAAGGGGATGGCATGTCTTCCACGAAGCCCGTGACTCAGCAGCCGCGTACGACGGCCCTGGACACCGACCTCGAAGCAGCTCTCAACCCGGTCGAGCCCGAGGGTTTCTACCGTGACACCCGCGAGTGCGCGTCCCTCGCGCTCATCGCGGGCGGCGGGGCCCTGTTGCTCTCGCCCCCGACTCCGCGGCCCAAGAAGGGCTGACGGGATTCACGAATGGAGCAGCCCGGCACGTCCCGTCTGACGGAGGCAGTGCAGGAACTCGCTTCACAGGTGGTCTCCGCTCTTCGGAGCGGGGACCACCTCGTGGCGTTCCGCAGCGCTTCCGGCCCGGCCGGCGACGAGGATCTCGCCCTCGCGGCGACACGTGTTCTGGGGGCGGACACCATGCTGCCCGCCCTCCTTCCGGGCCGGACCGCCGCGCCCGACGACCTGGCCGGCTTCGAGAAGGCCGTCGTCGGCTTCCCGCCGGCCCCCGATGCCGCGCCCACCACCCGCTGGAGCCACTGGGCGATGACCCGGACGCTGACGCGTCTCGGCGGTTCCGCCGCCGGCCGGGCCGGCGAGGCGGAGCCCGACGCCTCCTGGCTCGACGGCGCGCCCTGGCAGCAGTTCACCCATCAACTCGCGGTCCTGGGCGCCCTCGCGCTGCCCGGATCGCCCTGCGCCGTCACCAGGGCCGCCGCCGAACGGCCCGTGGACGTGGCGCGCGGCTTCGTGCGCGCGGTACGGCGACGGGACTGGCTCCAGGCCGCGGCGGCCGGACGCTGGCTGGTCCTTCTCGACGGCGTCCCCGACACCCTCGGCCTCGACACCGGGCTGGAGTTCGTCGGGCAGATGGGCGGCGCCGACGCGCGGGTGCGGATGCACCTGGAGGCGGCCCGTCTGCTGAGGGAAGGGGAGCCGCGGTGACCACCGGCATCGGAGCCCTGGCCGACAACGCGCTCGGCTGGGTGTCGGCGAACAGGGACGGCTTCCGGCTCGGCGAGGACGCGCTCGCCCCGGAGGCCGATGTGAACCGCTCCTGGAAGCCGCTGGGCGAGCTGGCCCAGGTGTGCGTCACCGTGCGCTCGCGGACGGCCCCGGGCACCGCACTGCACGAGCGGGCCGGCGAACTGCTCTCCTTCGCCTGGGAGCAGACCCGCGAAGGCGGGCTGCTGCTCGACCTCCAGCGTCTCGAACCGGCCTCCACCTACCCCCTGGAGATCTACGCCGCGTTCGCCTCGGCGGGGCTGCGGCACCCCGGGTACGACTCCTACGCGGCCCTGCTCGCGCGCACCCGGAGCTGGCGGCTGACCGAGCACCAGCCGAACCGCCGGCTCGGCCTCCTCAACTCCGAGCGGCGCTGCGGACTTCCGGCGCGCGACGACGCCGGGGCGGTGCTGCGGAGCACCTGGCTCGGCGGTCTCCCGGAGCCCTGGACCTTCGAACGCGCCGCCGGGTACACGCTGACGCATGTGGTGTTCCATCTCACCGACTGGGGCCACGACATCGAAGCCGTGCCGGGCGACGTCGTCGCCTACCTCGACGACTGGCTCCCGCCGTGGCTCGACGGCTGTCTGGAGGACGAGCAGTGGGACCTCGGCTGTGAGCTGCTGGCCGTGGCGGCGGCCCTGCCGAGCACGCCCGACCCGGCGATGCTCGCCCGCGCGTTCGCCGGACTCGCGGGCGCGCAGGAGGAGTCGGGGGCGATCCCGGAGATCGGGCCGGGCCCCTCGGGCCGTCCGGTGCGGCGCGACTTCGTCGGCACCTACCACTCCACGCTGATGGCGCTCTTCGCCTCGGTCCTGGTGCTCGCCCGCTCCGGCGGGCCCGTACGGGCGGGGGTGCCGGCGTGACGACCGCGACCCGCCTCTTCCACGACGTGGGGCAGCAGGCGGTGGCCTGGCTGCACACCCACCGCGACGGCTTCCGGCTGGAGCCGGACGCCGACCCGGAGACCGGCTTCCTGGAGCGGTTCAAGCCGGTCGGCGAGCTGGCCCTGATCTGCAAGGTGCTCTTCCGCGAGGGTGTCTCCGGCTCGCGCGAGTCGGCGATGGCCCGGGCGCTGATCGACCACGCCTGGCGCGAGGTGCTGGACGGCGGGCGGATGCTGGTGCGCGCCCAGCGCACCGAGCCGGCCTCCCCCGTCCCGTTCGAGGTGTACCTCCCGTTCAGGGAACTGGGCTACTCGCAGCCGGAGCTGGAGCAGGCCGTGCGGCTCAACCACCGGCTGGCGAGCTGGGCGGCGCTGGAGGTCACCCCGGTGCGCCGGCTGGGGCTCTCCCGGTTCGAGCAGCGGTTCGGGCTGGAGGCCTCGCTGGATCCGGCACAGGCGCTGCGCCGCACCTGGCTGGGCCGCAGACCGGAGCCGTGGACCGTCGAGGGGCACACCGGTTACGCGATCACCCACACCGTCTTCCATCTCACGGACTGGGGCGAGCGCCCCGAGGGCCTCCCCGGCGAGCTGGCCGGCTATCTGGGCGACTGGCTGCCGGTGTGGCTGGACGACTGGCTGGACCTGGGGCGCTGGGACCTGCTCGGCGAGCTGCTGGTGGTCGACGCGTGCCTGCCCCGTCCCGCGCTCGACGAGCGGATCTGGGAGGGCTTCGCCGCGGCCCAGTTGCCGGACGGTTCGATGCCTGCGGTGGGCGAGGCCCCGACGGGCGACCCGCAGGACGTGTTCGACATGCTCTACCACCCCACGCTGGTCGCCGCGTTCGCCTCCGTGCTCGCCACCTCGCGCTCGCTCGACCGGCTCTCCGGATGACGGCCGCTCCGGTGGCCCCGGCGGAGTGCGACGAGGCGGAGCCGGTGCCCGCCCTGGAGGAGGCGGTGGCGGCGGTCGACGCCCCGGACGTCGTGTTCGCCCTCTCCCGCGACGGCCGCCGCACGGTGCTCGCCGGGGGCACCGGACCGGCCCCGGCGGTGCCGCGGGAGAGTCTGCGGTACGAGATCGGGTCGGCGTCCAAGACGTTCACCGGACTGCTGCTGGCCCGGCTGGAGGAGACGGGCCGGCTGACGGGCTCGGAGCCGGCGGCGCGGTACTTCGATCCCCGGCGCGCCCTGGGCCGGGACCCGGTCACCCTGACGCATCTGATCACCCACACCTCGGGGCTGCCGCCGCTGCCCGCGGACTTCTACCCGCAGGCGGTGCGCCGCTGGTCCACCAATCCCTACGCGCACTACCCGGCCGACCGGGTGGTGCGCGCCTTTCTGCGGGCGAGGCCGCGCCACCGGCCCGGCAGCCGGTGGCGCTACTCCAACTTCGCGGTGGCCTCGCTCGGGCACGCGCTGTCGGTGGCCGCCGGGACGCCGTGGGATGAGCTGCTGTCGTCCGAGGTGCTGCGCCCGCTGGGGCTGTCCGGGACCGCGCTGCGGCCCGGCGGCCCGGAGACCGACGCCACGGGCCACGGCGCGGACGGGGTGCGGCGCACTCCCCCGCTGGACATCGGCGGCTTCGCGGCGGCGGGCGCGGTGCGGGCCACCGTCCACGACCTGCTCGGCTATCTGGAGGCCCATCTCCGCCCGGACGGACACCCGTTGGCCGGGGCGCTGCGCGAGGTCCGGCGGCCGGTCCTGCGGCGCGGGTTCCGGCACCGGCATGTGCACACGCTGACGTGGTTCCGTCATGCGACCGACCACGGTCACCTGTACTTCCACTCCGGCGCGACCAGCGGCCAGCAGGCGTTCCTGGGATTCAGCCCGGCGACGGGCACGGCGCTGGTGGCCGTGTCCACGCGCCGCTTCCGGCTCCGGGACAACCTGATCCCCGTCGCCTACGGCCTGCTGGCCGGCGCCGGACCGCCCCGCTGACGGGTCGCCACGGGCGGCGGGTCAGCCGCCCGTGGCGAAGTCCTGGACCCACCAGGGGCCGCCCGGCTCCAGGCTCACGCCGACCCCGGTGTCCTTCAACGCGCAGTCGGTGACGATCTGTTCATGGGTGGGGCTCTCCAGCCAGCCCGTGACGGCCGCCTCCGGTCCCTCGGGCCCCTTGTGGATGTTCTCGGCCCAGCGGCTCCACCGGTATCCCTCGGCGGCGATGCGGTCTCCCCCGTCACGGCCCTCGGGGCTCTTGTGCTCGTAGTAGCCGCGGGAGGCCATGTCGCCGGCATGGGCGCGTGCCGCGGCGGCGAGGCGGTCGTCGGTCCGCAGCGGTTCGCAGCCGGCCTGCTCGCGACGGGTGTTGACGAGGGCGACGACCCGGCGGGCGTACTCGTCCGCCGTGCTCCGCGCGCCGGCGCCGGGCGGCACGCCCAGGGCCGCCGTGCTCCCGGCGGCGGCCGGCTCGCGTGCGGTGCAGCCGCCGAGCAGCGCGGTGACCGCGAGCAGGACGGCAAGGGCGGGGGCGGAGCGGCGGTGCTGCACGGGGCCGGGCTCGCTCTCTGTCACGGGGGGTACGGGACGGCCGCGGCGGGGCCGGGGCGGTCCCGGTCGTGATCGTCATCGTGGCACGCCCGGCGCGCGCACGGCGGCGGACCGGCGGCGGTCCCTCCGATGGAGGGACAGCGGGATGTCCTGGATGTCCGATACGATGGAACACCTGAGCGAAACCCGGTCACCCGCCCCGGTGCGGGGCACCGACCCCGTCCCCGGCCCCGATCCGGAACGCCATGACATCACTGCGCATCCTTCCCCCCGTCCTCGCAGGCACCCTGCTGGTCGCCCTGGCCGCCTGCGGCGCGCCCCCGGCCGAGCGCTCCCCGGACCCGGCCGCCTCGTCCCCGCGCGCCGCCGCGACGGCCGGCGAACTCCCCGTGGCCGCCGTGAGCGGTCCGGCCGGCGGGGCCGCTCCGGCCGAACCGTCCCCGGCACCCGATCCGCGGACCCGGGCGGCGCTGCTGTCCATCCCGGAGATCGGCCTGGCGGAGCTGAAGGTCGTGCCGTACGAGGGGACGACGGACGACTGGCCCGGAACCCGGATCCAGAACCGGGGGCTCGGCGCCAGCCCGTACGGCGAGCACGGCGGGGTCGGCCCCGGCGAGGTGGGCAACTACCTGGTGACCGCCCACCGGCTGTCCGCCGGCGGGCCGCTGCGCGATCTGCCGTCGCTGGACGAGGGCGACCTGGTGAAGGTCACCCTGGGCGGCGAGGTCTTCACCTACGAGATCACGGGGACACGGGAGACGTCGTTCCGCTCGGAGCGCTCGCTCGCCGAACAGCGGGCGGCGGTGCCCGGGCACCCTGGCCGTGAGCCGACCCGGGCGATGATCACCATCTCGACGTGCGCGACCCCGGAGGACGACGCGGCGGGCAACCACTGGCGCGACGACCGGGGCAACCCGGAGCACCGGATCGACAAGATCGGCGTGCTGCGCGAGCCGTGAGGCCCTCGGGGGCTCCCGCCGCGCCGGCGGCTCAGGCCCGTCGCGACCAGCGGTGCCACCAGTGGGTGCGGCGCGGGTGCACCGCGCGGCCGAGCCGGCGGCCGAGCAGCAGATAGCCGATGAGCGCGCCGCTGGTGTTGAGGATGACGTCGTCGATGTCGAACGCGCGGCCGGTGATCAGCGAGCCCTGCACGAGCTCGACGCAGATCATCACGAGGGAGGTCAGCACCGCCACCCGCAGCAGACCGCGGGCGCGCGGCGCGAGGACGGGGAGCAGCACCCCGAACGGCACGCCCAGGGCGATGTTGCCGCCGAGCTGCTTGACGGTGTCCTTCAGCGCGGGCTGCGACAGATAGGCGCGGATCGAGTCGCCCGGCTGGAGGTTGTTGTGGGTGAGGTGCTCGGAGGCGACCGAGGGCTCCAGGGTCAGCCGGGCCAGCACCAGACTGAAGGCGACGGTGCCGGCGAACGCCAGCAGCATCGCGGCCGCTCTGAACAGGGGCCCCGCGGGGGCCGCCCCGCCCGGTGGACCGTCGACGACCGACGCGCCCTTGCCCGTTTCCGCTCCCGAGCGCCCCATGACTGCCCCCACTTCGTCCTGCCTGCTGGTCCACGACAGGAGTGCGACTACCCCCTGTGACGGCAAGCATGTGGCGGCCTGCGGCAGGCTTGTGAGGGACGCGCCGCGAGGGCCGCCAGGACCCCTCAGCGCGCCACCGGGTCCTGGCGGCCCTCGGGGTCGATGTGCGGCAGCAGCCGGTCGAGCCATCTCGGCGTCCACCAGGCCGCCTTGCCCATGAGGGTCATCGCGGCCGGGACGAGCAGCAGCCGCACCACGGTGGCGTCGATGAGCACGCTGGCGGCGAGACCGAGGCCGAGCATCTTGACGACGATGTTGTCGCTGAGGATGAACGCGGCGAACACGCTCACCATGATCAGCGCGGCGCAGGTGATGACCCGGGCGGTGATCTCCAGCGCGTGGGCGACGCTCGCCTTGGCGTCCCCGGTGCGCACCCATGCCTCGTGGACACGGGACAGCAGGAAGATCTCGTAGTCCATGCTGAGGCCGAACACGATGGCGAACATCATCATCGGCACATAGCTCTCGATGGGCACGTCGCCGGAGACGCCGAGGGCGGGGCCGCCCCAGCCCCACTGGAAGACGGCGACCACGACCCCGTACGAGGCGGCGATCGACAGCACGTTGAGCACCGCGGCCTTGACGGCGACGAGCACACCGCGGAAGACGGCGAGGATCACCAGGAAGGCCAGCCCGACGACGACCAGGATGATCAGCGGCAGCCGGGAGGAGACGATGTCGAGGAAGTCGACCTGGGCGGCCGTGGTGCCGGTGACATAGGTGGTGGCGTCGGTTCCGGACACGGCGTCGGGCAGGACGTCGTCCGCGAGGTGGTTGGTGAGTTCGGTGGTGCGCTCGTCCTGAGGGGGCGCCACGGAGTACGCGGTGGCGATCAGGACGTCGCCGTCGGACGTCGCTTTGGGCGGGGTGATGTAGGCGGCGTTCGGGACGCTCTTCAGCGCGTCCTGCACCTGGGTCGCGAGGGCCGAGCGGTCCGACTGGGACACCGAGGTCTGGTCGACGACCAGGGTCAGCGGCCCGTTGGAGCCCGGCCCGAAGGCGGAGGACATCAGGTCGTAGGCGCGGCGGTCGGTGAAGGACTTCGGATCGGCGCCGTCGCCGATGTGGCCGAGCTGGATGGAGAACAGCGGGACGGCCAGCACGGCCAGCACGGCCACTCCCCCGCCCAGGAACCACCAGGGGCGCCGCTCGACCCGCTGGGCGTAGCGGTGCCAGGTGCCCTGGACCTCCTCGCCGGGCTCGGCCTCCGTCTCGGCGACCGGTCTGCGGACGTGCAGCCGGTCGATGTGGCGGCCGATCATCCCGAGCATGGCGGGGACGAGGGTCAGCGCGCCGAGCACGGCGGTGACCACGGTGACGGCGGCGGCCAGACCGAGCTTGCCGATGAACGAGATGCCCGAGACCCACAGGCCGGAGAGGGCGATCACCACGGTGCATCCGGAGACCAGGACGGCGTGGCCGCTGGTCGCCGCCGCCCGTCCGGCGGCCGTGACCGGATCCTGTCCGTCCATCAGGTTCTGCCGGTGGCGGGTGAGCAGGAACAGCGAGTAGTCGATGCCCACACCGAGGCCGATCATGGTGGCCAGGGTGGGCGAGACGGTGGCGAAGGTGGTCGCCGCCGCCAGCAGGCCGAGCAGGCCGAGACCGCAGACGACCGCGAGCAGGGCGGTGACCAGCGGGAGGACCGCGGCGATCACGCTGCCGAAACCGATCAGCAGGACGATGATCGCCACCGCGAAGCCGATGCCCTCGCTGGTGCGGTCGTCCGCCTCGGGCCGGGCCAGTTCGCCGAGGGATCCGCCGTACTCGACGGTGACGCCCGCGGAGCGCAGCGGCTCGACGGAGTCGTCGATGCCGTCGAGGTAGGAGGAGCCGAGGACGGACGGCTGCTGGTCGAAGCGGACGGTGATGTAGGCGGTCTTCCCGTCGGTGGAGAGCGGGCCCACATCGGTGCTGCCGGAGGACGGGGGCGGGGTGCCGGGCGGCGGCAGCGGGTTCTGCGCCGACAGCACGTGCGGCAGCTTCTCGAGATCGGCGACCGTGGTCGAGATCTGGTCGGAGAAGTCGGTCAGCGGTTTGTCCGCGTCGTGCAGCACGATCTGCGAGCCGTATCCGCCGGCGGACGGTTCATGGGCCTGGAGGACGTCGAGTCCGTCCTGGGACTGGGTGCCGGGGAGGGCGAAGTTGTCGGAGTAGTCGCCGCCCCAGACGCGGTCGAGGGCCTGGGCGCCGACGACGGCGGCGACCCACAGCACGAGGACGACGACGAAGTGCCGGGCGCACCACTCGCCGATGCTCCGCAGCGCTCCTCGGGGCCGCGGTGCGGCGGGCGGCTCGGGCGGGGCGGACGCCGTGGACGACATCGGGGCTCCCGGGGAGTCGGGCTCCGGCAGGCGAAGCGGTGGATGCTCTCGGGCCGTGCGCACGAAACGCAGGGGACGCGAACATTGGAATCCGGCCGGGCCTCGTCGGCACTCCGGCGCGGGGGAACGGGTGACGGCGCCCCGGCGGGCGGGGCTCCCGGGACGCCGAAGGGGCGCACCCGTGACGGGTGCGCCCCTCCTGGTGTGACGACGTGCTGCCGCCGCGGGATCAGTTCCGGTTGCGGGCCTGGTCCTCGTCCAGCATCTGCTGGCGCGGCTCACGCTCCTGACGTCCGCGCTCCTGCTCCTGCCGGCCGTTCTCCCGGTCCTGGCGGCCGCGCTCCGGCGTGTCGCCCATGCGCTTCTGGGCCTCCTGCTTGAGCTGCTCGGCCTTGTCCTGGAACTGGTCCTTGATACCCATCAGTCTCTCCTTCGAGGTGGGGTAGGGGCGGGATCAGCCTCGCACGGCCGGACATTCCTCGCATTTCTGTTGAATACGGACGGTCATCGGGGCCGGTCGGAGCCCGTTCCGGGCCGCTTCAGTGGGGGTGCGCGTGCCGCGCCCCGGGGGGCAACTCGCTGATGCGCACGAGGCGGTCGAAGTCCACGGCGGCACCCCGCAGCAGGAGGTCGGCCAACGGCCGTGCCGGGAGCGGCCGTTGCACACCGCCGCCGAGCAACGCCCGCTGGTAGACGGCGGACGCGAGCAGGTCGACGAGCAGGTCGGGGTCGACGTCGGCGTGCAGATCGCCCCGGTCGACCGCCCGGCGCACGGCGGTCGCGGCGGCCTGCCGGCTCGGCTCCACGACCGTCCCGAGAAGCCTCCGGTGCAGTTCCGGATCACGCGCGCAGTCCGCGAGCAGCGGGGCGAGCACACCGGGCGGCAGGCGCTCGTCCAGCGCCTCGGTGAGCAGGCGCACGGCGGCGGTGAGGTCGCAGCGGGTGCAGCCGTTGTCGGGGACGGGGGGTGCGACGAGGACCGCGGCGAGGGCGTCGATGACGAGGTTCTGCCGGACCGGCCAGCGGCGCCGGATCGCCGGCTTGGTCGTCCCCGCCCTGGCGGCGACGGCCTCCAGGGTGAACCCGCCGTACCCCTGCTCGCGGAGGACGTCGAGCGTCGCGGCCAGCACGGCGGCGTCGATCGCCGGGTCCCGGGGGCGGCCGGCCGCGACGGGGCTCACGCCGGGACGTCCTGCGGGTACCAGCGCAGCTCCACGGTGTTGCCGTCCGGGTCCTCGACGTAGACCGACGTCGCGTCGCCCCGGGCGCCGAAGCGGCCGACCGGGCCCTCCAGGACGGTGAAGCGGCCGGAGTCGATGACCTCCTGCCAGTCGAGCGGGTCGACGACCAGGCAGATGTGGTCGACGTTCGACGTGCCGCGCGGCCGGCGGAAGAGGTCGATGATCGCGGTGGGGCTTATCCGCACGGACGGGAAGGGCACCTTGCCGGCGCGCCACTCCTCCACACGGACGGGCTCCAGACCGAGCGGACCGCAGTAGAACGCGAGCGAGCGCTCCACGTCCTCGACGTTGAGCACCACATGATCGAAATCCTTGACGCGCACGGTGACCCTCCCCTAGATCCATTTCCATTCCGTTGCGGAACGGATCGTAACACGGGAACGCCGGTGACGCACGGGGCGTTTGGGGCGATTTGTCACGGTTACCCGCTTGATGAGGGACTCCACGGAAGAGGGAGAGACATGATCACGCGAGAGCAGATCCCGAAGGTGCTGGACCATCCGGTCCACGACTCCGAAGGCAACAAGGTCGGCAACGCCAAGCACGTGTTCGTCGACGACGCGACGGGGCAGCCCGACTGGGTCAGCGTGCAGACCGGGCTGCTCGGCACCGGTGAATCGTTCGTCCCCATACAGAACGCCACGATGGTCGACGACCACCTCGAGGTGCCGTACCCGAAGGACAAGATCAAGGACGCCCCCGACGTCGACGTGGACGCCAGCGGCCACCTCTCCCGGCAGGAGGAGGAACGGCTCTACCAGCACTACAGCCTCGACTGGGACGCCGCCTGGCGGGACGCCAACCGTCCCGACAAGGGCTGGGCGGCGGACGGTTCGGACACCGACGGCACGGGTGCGGCCGGAGCCGCGGGGGCGGCGGGTGCCGCGGGGGCGGCGGGTGCCGCCGGGGCGCGGGGGAAGCAGGACGGCGGCGGAGCTGCCGGGGCGGCGGGTGCCGGCGGGACGGTGGGCGCTGCCGGGACGGTGGGCGCTGCCGGGACGGCGGGCGCTGCCGGGACGGGGCGTCACGCACGGGCCGGGGACACGACGGCGGCCGGGATGACCGCGAAGGAGGCCGGTGCCGCGAAGGCCGCCGGGCGCGGCGCGGGCGAGAGCGACATGGCGATGACCCGGTCCGAGGAGCACATGCACGTCGGCACCGAACGCCACGAAGTGGGCCACGCGCGGCTGCGCAAGTACGTCGTCACCGAGGAGGAGAGCCAGAGCGTGCCGCTGCGCCACACCGAGGTACGGCTGGAACGCGAACCCATCACCGAGGCCAACCGCGAGGCGGCGCTCTCCGGCGCGGAGATCTCCGAGGCGGAGCACGACGTCACGCTCTACGAGGAGCGCCCGGTCGTCGAGACCCGCGCCGAACCCGTCGAGCGGGTCAGGCTCAACGTCGAGGAGCACGTCGAGGAGACGACCGTCACCGGCCAGGTCCGCAAGGAGCGGATCGAGGCCGACATCCCCGATGAGAAGGGACGTGAGCGCCCGGCCTGACGCTGGCGGGACGGAGGTCCCCGGCCTGGCGACGGGCGGGAGGACGGCCCCCGGCCCGACGACGGTTCACGGCCCGACGGCGGTGGGACGGAGGTGTTCGGCCCGACGGCGGTGGGACGGAGGTGTTCGGCCCGACGGCGGTGGGACGACGGCTCCCGGCCGGCTCTCGCGGAAGCCGGCCGGGAGCCGTCCGCGGACCGGGGCCTCGCGCCACGTCCTAGCGGTGGTGCTGAAGTTGCTCCAGCCGGTGCTGGAGCAGCTTCAGCGCGCCGCGCTGGCGTCCGGGGACGCGGCGGCGCAACTGCACCAGCGGCGGCGCGAGCCGGCGGGCCCGCGCCATGTCGCGGACCTGCTCCCACTGGTGGTGCGCGCGGTCGACGGCTCCTTCGACATCGGGGTCGTCGGTGGTCTGCTGCCTGCGCAGCCTGCTGTCGGCGACCGCCATCCACAACTCGCAGCTACGCGCAGGGTCCCCGGCGAGGCGGGCCAGATCGGCGCGCACCTCCAGCCAGTGGAGCGCCTGCGCGGAGGCGGGTCCGTGGGTGCGCAGCGCCTCGCCCTCGCACGCGGCGGCGGCAGCGGCGGCCTCGGTGTGCCGGCCGGCCCGCGCGGCGTCCAGGATCGCCGCATGGGGGTCGGTCCCGGCGGCGGGCGACGGCACACCGTGGACGGGCCGGCCGGCAGCCGCGATCACCTCGCGGACGGGGCCGGTGGGAACGGAGGTGGTGGGAACGGGGGGCGTGGGAGCGGGAGTCGTGGGAGCGGGGGTGGCGGGAACGGCGGGCGTGGCCGGTGCGGGCGCCGGGCGGGTGGCGGCGGGGTGCGGCTCGGCCGGCGTCGCGCCTGCCCGGGAGGTGGCCCTGCTCCCGGAGGTGGACGGGGCCGGCACCGGCGGGGCGGGTGTCGCGGGGGACGGTACCCCGGGAGCCGCCGGCGCGACCGGCGCGGGCAGGGAGGTGTGGCCCGGCGCGGGCGACGGGTCGGGTGACGGGGCGTCAGGAGCGGTGGGCCGGGCGGGCGGGTGCGGGGCCGGCATGGGCGCGTTCCCCGGAGAGGCGGGCGCGGCGGGCCGGAGCGGCTGTGCGGCGACGAGCGCCGGGGCGGGGACGTACGGCGTCGGCGTCGGCGTCGGGGCGCTTGATCCCCGGAGCGGGAACAGCAGTTCTCCCTCGACCCGTTCGGCGCGAGCGAGGGCCGCCTCGTGGAGCTCCGCCAGGGGCGGCCGGGCTCCGCTGCGCCAGATCTCCGCCATCGCCCTGAGGTACGCGGGCTGTGCGAGGTTCCTGCGGCCGGTGGCGGGCACGGCCCTGCCGTACAGGAGGACGGAGGAACCGAGACCGGCGCCGCCCTCCTCCAGTTGCCGCCAGGCGTCCCCGTCCGCCACCAGGTCGACGACCAGGGTGGTCGAACCGGGCGGGCGCGGGCCGAGTTCGGCGGCCAGCCAGTGCCAGGGCAGTGCGGTGTAGCGCAGTGTCGTGGGGGTGGAGCGTGCCAAGGCGAAGTGGAGGCGCCGCTGCTTGCGGTCGAGGTGCAACTGGCCTGCGAGATAGAGGAAGAGCGGGCCGGGCGCGGCCGCGGCGGCGCGGATCCTGGTCAGGACGGTCTGCGGGTCGAGCGGGTCGGCGAGTTCGACGACCGTCGCGGCCGTGCTCCCCGCACCGGTCAGCACCTCCGCGGGAACGGCGGCCAGGGACGGCAGCACGGACGCCGCGTCGACCAGCCGCCCCTTGCCCGCCGGGGCCGCTGCCAGCAGCAATGCCGTGCCCGGCGCCGAGGTCTCCCTTGTGATCACCACACCGGAACCGTATCCGACGCCGGGCTCCGCACCGTGCCGCCGCCCGGGGAGGGACGGCGGCACGGCCCGGTGACACGGGGGACGCGTGTGCGGGGCGACGGCGATCCGCACGCGCGGCCGGGGTCAGGCGGTGTGGAGCGTCAGGCCGTAGCGGCCGAGGATCTCGTTGATGGGCTGGTGCCAGGTCTGACCGCCGGTGCTGCAGTTGCCCCAGCCGCCGGAGGTGACACCCTGCGCCTGGTCGCCGCTGATGAACGAGCCACCGGAGTCGCCGCCTTCGGCGCACACGCTCGTCTTGGTCATCTGGTGCACGGCGCCCTGGCTGTAGTTGACGGTCTCGTTCTTGGCGAGGACGTTGCCGCAGTGCCAGCGGGTCGTCGAGCCGGAGCGGCAGACCGAGGCGCCGATCGGCGCCTCGTTGGAGCCGCGGACGAGCTGGTCGGGCACGGTGCCCCAGCCGAGGACCACCGGGACCGTCCACCAGCCGCTGCCGACGCTCACCCAGGCGTAGTCGTTGCCCGGGAAGGACGAGCCCTGGAAGTGGCCGATGTGGGAGCCGTCCCAGCCGCGCACGGCCTGGCCCTGCGGTCCGCAGTGACCGGCGGTCACGAAGCCGCCGTGCACCGAGAAGCCGATGGAGCAGCGGACGTTGCCGGTGTAGTACGGGTCGCCGCCGACGGTCCCCGCGGCGAAGGTGCGCGGCGCCTCGGCGACCTCCGCGACGGCGACCGGACCGGCCGCGCGGGCCCGGTCGAGGAAGCGCCGGACATCGTTGTCGGAACGCTCCGACGCGACGACGGAGACGACGACCCGGTTGCTCTTCGGGTCCACGTGCCAACTGCTCACACCGGCGGGGGCGGGCAGCGCGTCGATCGCCGCCTTCGCCGCGTCGAGGCGGCGTTCGGTGTGCCGCACGACGCGGGTGTCCGCGCCGGTCGCCCGCACGGCCGCGGCGCGGTCCGCGTCGGTGACCGCCACGGTCAGGTTTCCGCTGGCGGCGTCGAACCAGGAGCCGCCGTACGCGGCGCCCGCGGCCTGCCGGGCCTCGGCCTCGATGCGGCCCGCGGCCTTCTCGGCGGCCATGCGCTCGCGCGCCTCGGTCGCGGTCAGTCCGAGGTCCCGCTGCATGGCCTCGACCAGGCCGGTGGAGACCTCGGCCGTGGCCGCCGGTGCCTGTCCGGCACTGCTGGCGGCGGCGACCTGGCCGGCTCCGGTGGCGGCCCAGGCACCCAGCAGCAGGAGCGTGGACAGACCGGTGCGCAGCACGGTGGTGCGTCTCATGGCGTCGACCTTTCGGTTGTTCCAGCAAAGGTGGGGGTGGAACAGGCGCGCATTTTGAGAGCGCTCTCAGAGGCGCCCGGGGCGGAGCGTAGCGGAGATCGCACGGCAGGTCCATGCCAATCACAACGGGGCGGTCCGTCCCGGCCAACTCCGCTCCCCTCCAACCCCGTTCGCCTTCGTGGGCCTGGCAGCCGTGTGCCGGGCGCGCCCCGCACGCCGGGCGCCGGGAACCGTCCGTGGAGAAACGGTGTCTGTGCCGGGGACGGGACGTGGCGCTACGGTGTGCGGCGGCGACGGCCGGTTTCGGGGGGAACGTGATGGGTGTGTGGACGGTACCGGGCTACACGGAGTCCCGGGAGCTGGGATCCGGCGCCGGCGGGCGCGTGGTGCTCGCGGTGCACGACGCCACCGGTGTGCCGGTGGCCGTGAAGTACCTCGGTGAACGACTGCGGAGCGACGCCTCGTTCGTGCGCGAGTTCCGGGCGGAGGCGCGGCTGCTCGGCGGGCTCGACACGCCGTACGTCGTCCGTCTCTACGAGTACGTCGAGGCCCCCTCGGGCGCGGCGATCGTGATGGAGCTGGTCGACGGGATCGCGTTGCGCGCGCTGCTGGCGCAGGAGGGCGCGACGGGGCCCGAGGCCGCGCTGGTCGTCCTGAAGGGGTCCCTGCTCGGGCTGGCGGCCGCCCACGCGCGCGGGGTGGTGCACCGGGACTACAAGCCGGAGAACGTGCTGGTGGCGGCCGACGGCTCGTCCAAGCTGGTCGACTTCGGCATCGCCACCCGGCACGGCGCGACACCCGGCGTCGCGGGCACACCGGCGTACATGGCCCCCGAGCAGTGGGAGGGCGGCGCCGCCTCGCCGGCCGCCGACGTGTACGCGGCCACGGCGGTCTTCTACGAGTGCCTGACCGGGCGGAAGCCGTTCCGCGGCGAGAACTTCGCCGAGCTGGCCCTCCAGCACATCGGCGCGCCGGTCCCCGAGGACGACACGCCGGAGCCGGTACGGCCGCTGATCCGGCGCGGGCTCGCGAAGGCGGCCGCGGACCGGCCGGCGGACGCCGCGGCCTTCGTCGCGGAGCTGGAGGAGATCGCCGGTGCCGCCTACGGCCCGGACTGGGAGGAGCGCGGGCGCGGGCGGCTCGCCGCGCTCTCCGCGCTGCTCCCGCTGCTGTTCCCCTCCGCCGCCGGGCGGGCCGCGGGGACGACCGACCGGGCGACCACGGCGCTGGCACCGCCGGGAGCCGGGGGCCCGCCGGGCGCGGGCAGGCGGCTGGTCCCGGGGCTGCCGGGCATCGTGGCGGCGATCGTCGCGCTGGTGCTGGCCGGGCTCGCCGCCGTCGCGGCGCAGGCGGGCGAGGACCGGCGGGAGACCACCGCCGAGGCGATGGCGACCACCAGCGCGGGACCGGCCGCCCCGGGCGCGCCGTCGCCGTCCCCGGGCACGCCCGGCGGACCGTCGCCCTCGGCCACCCAGCCGTCCCCGACGCTCTCCCCGTCCCCCACTCCGTCCGGCCCCTCCGCGTCGCCGACGGCCTCCCCCACCACGAGCGCGGCCACCTCGCCGGCGCCCGGGCCGACACCGACGCCCTCGGTGTCCCCCACGGTCTCCGCGACGCCGACACCCGCCCCCGTGCGGGTCGACTCCGTCGCCGTCACCCTCTTCCGGCAGACGGGCACGGCCACCGGGCAGGCGTCCGTCGACGTGGCGACGGACGGGCCGGGGCCGGTCACCGTCGTGATCACCTGGTACACGGGCAACGCCAAGGGAGAGCTCGGCGTCCCCGACGGGAGCGAGACGTTTCGCCGCAGCGGCGCCACGCGCTACACGCTGCCGCTGACCCACACCTTCCAGGGGCAGGGCTGCTACTGGGGCGTGGTGGCGTCGACCGACCCCGCCCCGGGCAGCGGGAGTTCGACGCAGCAGCTGCTCACCCGGAGGGGGTGCCCGGTCTCGTGAATGGCCACTCCGCGACGCCGCCCGGGCAGGGGCGGGACGGCGCGCCCGGGCAGCAGCCGGGCGGGCACGAGGACACACCGGCCGCCGGGGCGGCACCGACCGCCGGGACCCACGAGGGCGCCGTGCAGGACACGGTGCGGCTGCCCGCGGCCGGGGACGGCGCGTCCGACACAGTGCATCTGCCGCCGACCGGGGACGGCGTGCCCGCCACCGTGCGTCTGCCGCTGACCGGCGATGCCGGTCACGAGGGCTACAGCGCGACCGCTCTGGGCAGCCACTGGTTCGAGCGGCCCGGACCGGAAGGCTCCACCGCGCGGACGGACGCGCCCACGGCACGGGCCGCCGGCCCGGTGGGCGGAGGGGCGTTCCGGCCGGAAGGCCCCGTGGGCGGAGGGGCGTTCCGGCCGGAAGGCCCCGTGGGCGGAGGGGTGTTCCGGCCGGACGCGGAGGTGGTGCCCGACCGGGTGGAGGGCGAGGTGCTCCGGTTCGGCCCGGGGGTGACCGCCGTGGTCCGGCAGCGGGGGGACGCCGCCACGCTCGCCGGGGTGTGGCACGGCACCCTCGCGGGCGAGGCCGGGTCGTCGCGGGGCACGCCGGACGGACGGACGCGGCGCGGGCGGCCGGCGTGGCGGCGGTACGCGCCGGCGGCGGTGATCCTGGTGGCGGTGCTGGTGTTCCTCGCCTGGCAGCGCTTCGGTCCCGGTGTGGAGGTCCGCGGGGTCTCCGTCGAGGCGCCGGCGGAGGGGCCGGGGTGCGGCGGCACCGCCGATGTCACCGCGCTGGTCGAGACGAACGGGCGCGCCGGGACGATCGCGTACCGGTGGGAGCGCAGCGACGGCACGTCGTCCGGGCCGCTGTACGAGACGGTGACGCGCGGGCAGCGCCAGGCGCGGCTCCACCTGGGGTGGACGTTCACCGGGGTGGGCGCGTACGCGGCCCGGGCCGAGGTGCGGATCGAGTCGCCCGGGCGGCACACGGCCGCGGCGGAGTTCGTGTACGTGTGCCGCTGACCCCGCCCGGAGGTACCGCTGACCCCGCCCGGGCCGCCGGACGCGCGGTGGTGCCGGGGCCCCGGGCGGGGCACCGGCACCACCGGGACCGCCGCGCGCCGGGGCGCGCGGCGGCGGTTCGCCGTCAGGGGAAGCTGACGACCGTGGAGGGGACCGTCGACGTGCCGGAGGTCGGCGATCCGGTGCTGTTGATCACGTGCTCGAACTGCCCGTTGCCGCCCAGGGACACGACCAGCAGGTTGTGGAACTTCACGCCCGGCTTGACCGGGGCGCGGAATCCGTGGTCCTGGCGGATCGTCGGGTCGACGTTGTAGTAGCAGTAGCTGCCCATGCCCCAGCCTTCGTGCTGCTCGACGGAGTCGTCGACGCGGTACGCCGCGTAGCCCTTGACGGAGCCGTTCTGGATGGCTGCCTGGTTCGGGGCGTCGTACGCCTTCTCGTTCTGGAAGAAGATCGTGCGTCCGCGTTCGCCGTACCACTCGACGTCGTACTTGTTGAAGTGCTCGACGAACAGGCCGGTCGCGAGGACGTCGTCGCCGTTGACCCGCACGCCGTAGTCGGCGCGGTTGGTCTCCCAGCCCCAGCCCTCGCCGTGGTCGGCGCGCCAGACCCAGGTGTGGTCGATGATCGTGTCGTCGCTGTTGACGACCATGCTGGTGGTGGCCTTGCCGGGGCCGGCCCCGCCGATGCGGATGAACACGTCCTGCACGGTGGTCGGGTTGGCCGCGTGGTCGGCGGAGGAGCCCTGGGGGCCGATCTCCAGCAGGGTCGGGGAGTTGACCGGTCCGGCGTCGATGAGGAAGCCGGCCAGCCGGACGCCGTCGACGTCGGCGACCTTCATGGCGGTCACACCGTTGTCGGGGATGATCGTGGCGAGGCCGAGGCCCAGCACGATCGTGTCGGGCCGGTCGATCTCGATGGTGCGGTCGATGTGGTAGACGCCCGGGGTGAAGAGCAGGTGCAGGCCCTGGTCGAGCGCCGCGTTGACGGTGGCGGCCGTGGCGCCCTGCTTCACTACGTAGAACCGGTCGAGCGGGATCGACGTGCCCTGCGGTGTGCCGTTGCCCCAGGAGGTGCCGCGCGCGTCGACGCGCTTGGCGGGGGCGAAGACCTTGTAGTCGTCGCCGTCGAGGTAGAGGAAGGGCTTCTCGCGGGAGATCGGCGTGGTGTCGAGCGTGGTGTAGGGCGGGTTGGGGTAGCTGGTGGCCGGTGCGCCCTGGACGCCGGAGAAGGTCATGTTCCAGACCGCGTTGGTCCAGCCGCCGACCGAGCTGTCGCGGGTGTACCACTGCTGCTGCGAGTAGGGGCCGACCGTGCCGTCGATCCTGCTGTCCGCGATGTAGCCGCCGCTGGCCCAGCCGTAGCCGTCGGGGGCCAGGTTGAGCCCGCCCTTGACGTGCATCCGGCGGAACGGCGCCGCCTGCGACACGGCCCAGCGGTTGGTGCCGCTCACCGGGTTGAGGGCGAGGTTCTCGGCGGAGCGCCAGAAGTTCTGGGTGGCGTTGCCGTTGAACCACCCGGCGTCGACGGTCACATCGCCGTTGAAGGTGGTGTCGTCGGGGTTGAGGCCGAGGCCGGCGATCGAGGTGTAGAAGCCGATCTGGGCGTTGATGTCGTCGTAGGTGCCGGGCTTGAAGAGCAGGGCGTGCCGGCCCGGGCCGAACTGCGCGGACTCCTGCTGCTCGAAGATCGCGTCGACCTTGCCCTGGATGTCGGGCGTGGCGGGGTCGAAGACGTGGACGTTGGGGCCGAGGTCACCGCCGCCGGGGATCTCGGGGCCGCCGCCGTTCGTGGTGCCGTAGACCTTGAACTCCCAGAGTGAGTAGCCGTATCCGGTGGAGCGGGCGGTGCCGGTGAGCCGCACGTAGCGGGCGTCGCCGCTGACGTTCAGGGTCTCGTCGCCGCCGGGGCCGGTGGTGGTGGAGTACGCGGTGGTCCAGTCGTTGCCGTCGGTGGACAGCTCGATGCGGTAGGCCGTGGCGTACGCGGCCTCCCAGGCGAGCTCGACAGCGGTGACGGAGGCGGTGGCACCCAGGTCGATCCGGATCCACTGCGGGTCGGCGAAGGCGCTGGACCAGCGGGTGCCCGGGTTGCCGTCGACCGCGTTGGCCGCGGCCGTGCCGCCGTTCTCCTGGCTGGAGGCGGTCACCGCCTTGCCCTGGGAGAGCAGGGCGGGGGCGGCCGTCGCGGGGGCGGCGGGCAGCACGCCGAGGAGCGCCGCGACCAGGGCGGTGACGATCAGCGCGCCGAGGGTGCGCCATCGTGCGGGACGGGTGGCGGGTGGTCGCGGTGGGCCGGTGAGAGCAGCAGGCATGGGGGGTCTCCTGGCTGGTGCGGGTGGAGGCGGGCGGGTGCCGGGCCCGCGCGAGAGGCGGAGAGCGCTCTCATGGGCAGGGATGATTCTCCGGGCGTCACATCCGCGTCAAGAGTTGTGCACGAATGCCCGGCGTACGGGCCGAGATCGCACCCTTCACCTTCAACTTCCGAAGCCATGCCGGCAGTTGGTGTGCCGCCGGAACCGGACAAGAGGCGTCGATGCGGACGCCGCTCCGGGCGGGGCGACGACAAGGTCCGACGGCGGGGCCGCCCACCGGGGGCCGGGCGGCAACGGGAGCGCGCGCCGTCGCCCCGAGGCCGCACACCGGGACCGTGTTCCCACTGTTCCGCTGAACGGAATATATTTTCCGCATGACGACATCCGAGGAGAGACCGCCGGGACTGCCCCGCCGTGCCGCGGCCGAGGCGATCGGTACCGCGGCACTGGTGACGGCCGTGGTCGGCTCCGGCATCAAGGCGGACGCGCTGACCCCCGACGCCGGGACGGCGCTGCTCGCCAGCTCCCTGGCCTCGGCGATCGCGCTGGGACTGCTGATCACCCTGCTGTCACCGGTGTCCGGCGGTCATCTCAATCCGGTGGTGACCCTGTACGCGTGGTGGAGCGCACGGGAGCGCGGCTCGCGGGCGGGGCGCGACGCCCTGGTCTTCGTCGTGGCGCAGACGGCCGGGGCGCTCGTCGGCGCCCTGGCAGCGGACGCCCTGTTCGGCCGCGCGCCGGGCGTCCTGTCCGTACAGGACCGGTCGGCGGGGCATCTGCCGGCCGGCGAGGCGGTCGCCACGGCGGGCCTGGTGTTCCTGATCGCCGGGCTCCGGCGGACCGGGCGCGCCCGGTGGACACCGCTCGCCGTGGCCGCCTATCTGATGGCCGCGATCTGGTTCACCTCGTCCGGTTCGTTCGCCAACCCGGCCGCCACGGTGGGGCGTTCGCTCTCCGACTCGTTCGCGGGCATCGCACCGGCGTCGGTCCCCGCCTTCGTCGGCGCCCAGGTGCTGGGCGGGGTGCTGGGCTGCGCGCTGGCGGCGGCGCTGTTCGGCGGCATGCCGGCGCGCGGCGGCGCCGGGCGCGGGCCTGCCGGGCGGCACCGGGCCGGCGCGCGGCGGGACGCCTCGCGCGAACGCCGGTGGCCGCGCCGTCAGTACCTGATCCGCGCGAGGACCGGGAGATGGTCGCTGCCGGTGGCCGGGAGGGCACGGAGGCCGACCACGGCCGACGTCCGGGCGAGCACCTGGTCGATCCGCGCCACGGGGAAACCGGCCGGCCAGCTCAGGGCGAACCCCGGGCCCTCGGCCTCCAGGCGTGAGGTCAGCGGACGCAGACCGCGGTCGTCGACGGTGCCGTTGAGGTCACCGAGGAGCAGGACGCGTTCGACGGGCTCGGCCTCGATCGCCGCGCCCAGCAACCGGGCGCTCTCGTCCCGGTTGCCGGATCGCAGCCCCTGCACACCGAGCCGGATCGACGGCAGATGGGCCACGTAGACGGCGATGTCGCCGTGGGGGGTGCGGGCGGTGGCCCGCAGTCCGCGGCTCCAGCCGGGCTCCACGGCGCGGGGCCGGATGTCCACCGGCGCCACGTCCGTGAGCGGGTACCGGGACCACAGTCCGACGGTGCCGATGACGGCGTGGTGGGCCCAACCGGGGGCGAGTGCCCGCTCGTAGGCGGGGAGGGCGGCCGGAGTGACCTCCTCCAGGGCGATGAGGTGGGGTCGTTCGCGGGCCAGCGCCCGCGCCGTGCCCGCCGGGTCGGCGTTGTCGTCGGCGACGTTGTGCTGCACGGCGAGCAGGTCGTGCCGTGCGCCGTCCGCCGGTACGAGCAGCGGTCCGAAGAGGGCGAGCCAGGCCACCACGGGGAGCACCAGCGCCACCAGCGCCGTCGCGGAACGGCGCAGCAGGCCCGCGAGGAGCAGCACGGGGACGGCGAGGCCCAGCCAGGGCAGGAACGTCTCCAGCAGGCTGCCGAGCCGGATGCCCGCGTTCGGCACCAGGCGGTGGAGTGCGAGCAGGGCGGCGGTGAGGACGGCGCACCCCGCGAGGACCCGGCCGCGCCGCCACCGCGAGGGGCGTGCGCCGGGGCGGCCGGATGGCGTACCCGCCGTGTCGTCGCCGCCCGTGCCGCCCGTGCCGTCCATACCCGCCCCGATCTCCGTGTGGTGCCCCCGCGGGGAATCCTGCCAGGCCGGCGGGGTGAGGCGTCGTCAGCGGGTGGCGGCGGGGGCGGGGCGCTCCTCGCGGCGGGCGATCAGCAGGCGGGCCCGGGGCGCGCCGTCCGGGCGCCGGCCCAGGGCGGTCAGCGGGGTCGACTCCACCGAGAATCCGGCCCGGTGGAGGTCGGTGAGGACGCCCGAGAGCGGGAACGTCCGGTAGTACATGACGAACCGGGGCCGCCACACGGCGTTGCGCACCCGCATGGTGGCGTCGAAGCCGAGCAGGGCCCAGTAGAGCCAGGAGTCGGGGCCCGGGGGCGCCAGGACGGGGAAGGCGAAGCGTCCGCCGGGGCGCAGCGCGGCACGGACCTGCGCGAAGAGCAGCGGCCGTTCCTTCGGGAGGAAGTGGCCGAACGCGCCGAAGCTGACGGCGAGATCGAAGACGCCGTCGAAGGGCAGGGCGCGCGCGTCCGCCTGTACCCAGTCGACCCGCGGGCCGGGGCCGGGCGGCGCGGTCCGGGCCGCGACGCCGAGCATGCCGGCGCTGAAGTCGACTCCGGTGACGCGCTCCGTGCACACCTGCCGGAGCACGTCGACGCCCGCGCCGGTGCCGCAGCAGACGTCCAGACCCGCACGGAACGGACCGAGGGTCCGCAAGGTCTCGCGCACCGGGTCGAGGACGGCGTCCGGCGTGCGGAAGGGGGTCCGGTCGAACGCGGGAGCCAGCAGGTCGTAGCCCCGTCGCGTGGAGGAGAGGGCCTGGACGGCGAGCTCGGTGAGGGTGGGTCCCTGTGCGGTGAACATCGGCACCCAGCCTACGGGCCGGGCGGTCCGGGGGACGGGGAACGGAGGCACGGACTCCCCTTTTTCGTCTGCTTGACGACAACCACCGGGCTCGATATCGTCATGAAGACGAAAAGGGGGTTCCCATGGCAGACATCACCGCGCGCCTCGGCTGGCGTCATCTGCGGGCCGCGCCCACCGCCCATGTGCGGTGCCACCGGCGCGGCCGGCTCGTCCACGACGGGCCGGGGCTGAGCTTCTGGTTCCGGGCACTGACCGCCGCCCTGTCCGAAGTGCCCGTCGACGACCGGGAACTGGCCGTCTCCTTCCACGCGCGCACCTCGGACTTCCAGGACGTCGGCGTCCAGGCGACCGTGACGTACCGGATCCACGACCCGGCGACGGCGGCCGCCCGTCTCGACTTCTCCATCGACCCGGACACGGGCGCCTGGCGCGGCGCGCCGCTGGAGCAGATCGCCACCCTGCTCACCGAGTCCGCCCAGCAGCACGCGCTCGACGTGCTCGCCCGCACCACGCTCGCGTCGGCGCTGGCGGACGGGGTCGCCACGGTGCGCGAGCGGGTCGGCGGCGGCCTCGCCGCCGAGCCGCGCCTGCCCGCCACCGGTATCGAGGTGGTCGCCGTGCGGGTGGTCGCGATCCGCCCCGAGCCCGAGGTCGAGCGCGCGCTGCGCACCCCGGCCCGCGAGCAGATCCAGCAGGAGGCGGACCGCGCCACCTACGAGCGCCGGGCGGTGGCGGTCGAACGCGAACGCGCCATCGCCGAGAACGAGTTGGCCAGCAAGATCGAACTCGCGCGCCGCGAGGAGCAGTTGGTCGAGCAGAGCGGCATCAACGCGCGCCGCCGGGCCGAGGAGAGCGCGGCCGCCGACGCCGTCCGGGCCGACGCCGAGGCCTCGCGGACGGTGCGCCTGGCCCGCGCGGAGGCCGAGGCGGCCGAGCGCATCGGCGCGGCGCGCGCCGAGGCGCAGGCCGCCTGGCTGCGGGTCCACTCGGCGGCCGACCCGGCCACCCTGCACGCCCTGGCGGTGACCCGGCTGGCGGAGAACCTGCCGCGCATCGACAGCCTCACCCTCTCGCCGGACGTCCTCACCGGGCTGCTGGCGAAGCTCGGCGCGGCGCCGGCCGGCGGGGCCGCGGGCGCGGAGGGCGCCGGGGGCGGGCCCGCGGCCGGAGCGCGGCCGTGAGTCTCGCCCCGCGCGCCGTGCTGGTCCACCGGACCACCGAGTACGAGGAGCTGATCGCCCGGCACGGCACCCGCGGCCAGGCGGAGTTCTTCCTCGCCTCCCGGGGCCGGAGCATCGCCGAGGTGGCCGAGCGCCACCACCGGGCGGTGCAGGCGCTCGCGGACGTCGCGGCCGCCGTGCCGCTCACCTGGCGCAGGGCGCGGGTCGAGCGGGCCGATCTCGACCGCTTCCTCTTCGGCCCGGAGGACGTCGTGGTGGTCGTGGGGCAGGACGGGCTCGTCGCCAACACGGCGAAGTACCTGTCGGGGCAGCCGGTGGCCGGGATCGACACCGATCCCGGCCGCAACCCCGGGGTGCTCGTGCGTCACCGGCCCGGGGACGCGGGGCGGCTGCTGCGGTCCGCCGTGTCGGCGAGCCCGGCGGCGGACGCGCTGGCGATGGTGGAGGCGGTCGCGGACGACACCCAGCGGCTGGTCGCCCTGAACGAGATCTTCCTGGGCCCGGCGGGCCACCAGACCGCCCGCTACCGGGTCGGCCCCGACCTCGACGGGGCCGACCCGGAGGCGCAGGCGTCGTCGGGCATCCTCGTCGGCACCGGCACCGGGGCGACGGGCTGGCTGCGCTCGCTCTGGCTGGAACGGGCCAGCACCCTCGCGCTGCCCGCCCCCGAGGAGCGGCGGCTGCTCTGGTTCGTGCGCGAGGCCTGGCCGTCGCCGGCGACGGGCACCACACGGGTGTCGGGCGCCCTGTCGGGCGCGGAGGGCCTGCGCGTCACCGTGGAGTGCGACCGCCTCGTCGCCTTCGGCGACGGCATGGAGACGGACGCGCTCACGCTGACCTGGGGGCAGAGCGTGCGCGTCGGCGTCTGCGACACCGCCCTCCACCTGCTGTCCTGACGGTGCCCGGCGGGGTGCGGCCCACTGCTGCGGCCGCACTCGCCGCCGGGCCACGGCGAGCTACCGCCCGGCCTCCCGCCACGGAGTAGCCGCACCGGCGCCACCGCGGGCGCCACTCCCCCGGCCGGGTGCGGGCCCCGCGCGGCGGGCGGGGCGCCGGCGGCGGCCCGGTCCTTGCAGGCATGCTCGCTGCGGCTCGACGGGCGCAGCGGCGCCGCCGGGGACGAGCGTCGCCCGGCATGGCCCCGGCCCGGGCGGGCCCACCGTCGGTCGATGGCCGGGCCCGGACGCCGTCCCGCCGCCGGTGCCGCCTTCCGGGCCGGGCCACCGCCCGAGCCTGGCGGCACCGGCAGGTCGGGCCATCGGCACGGCGGGGCCATCGCCGGGTGCGGCCGGGTGACGGGCCCACCGGCGACCAGGGCACCCGGCCCGCCCCGCGCGTACCCCGTGGCCGGCGGACCGGCCCCGGTGCATCGGGGGGAACGCCGGTACCGGCCAGTTACGGGCGGGGTGGAGGGGTGTCATTGGCCGGGCATCGTCCTGCCCGGCCGGGCCGGGACTCTCTAGCATTCGACCACTCCCCGCCTCCGGTACGGGCGGGGCGAAGCGAGAGACCTGACATGTGCATGATACTTCAACCATCGTGGCCATGCCAGCCCCACCACCCCGCCCGGCCCACGAGCCGCACGAGCCACGCGTGTCGCGCGGGCTCGGCGCGTCCCGCGGGATCCGGCGCGGTCGGTCCGTGACGGCCGCCGCACCACGCGGTGTACCGCACCCCCCAGCCCGAGGCCCGGCCCCGGTGGGCCGGGCCGCCCGGCACCGAAGCCATGGACGGAGAACCATGAGAGCACCGCTCCTGGTGGGCGCGGCGACAGCCGCGCTGTTCACCTCCGCACTGCCCGCACAGGCCGGCGCGTCGTCGATCGTCGACCCGCCGCCGGACAGGATCGTCATCGATGTCGCCACCGTCAACGGGTCCGGCTGCCCGCTCGGCACCGCGGCCGTCGCGGTGTCCGAGGACAACACCGCGTTCACCGTGACGTACAGCGACTACCTCGCCCAGGCCGGCGGCGACGCCGCCCCCACCGCCGCACGCCGCAACTGCCAGCTCAACCTGCTGGTGCACGTGCCGCAGGGCTTCACCTACGCCGTCGCCAGCGCCGACTACCGGGGATACGCCTCCCTGCGGCCCGGGGCTAGCAGCACGGAGAAGGCCTCGTACTACTTCCAGGGCTCGCCGAGCACCGCGTCCAGGACCCACACCTTCCGCGGCCCCTACGAGGACAACTGGCAGGCGACGGACGACACCGACTGGGCGCAGCTCGTCTGGGCGCCGTGCGGTGTGCAGCGCAACTTCAACATCAACACCGAGCTGCGCGTCAACGCCGGCACCTCGGACCCGGCGGCCACCAGCTACATGACGATGGACTCCACCGACGGCGACATCAGCACCGTCTACCACCTCGCGTGGAAGGAGTGCCCCGCGCGCTGACCGGCCCGGGGCCCTGATCAAGGGCCCTGATCCGGTCCTCCGGACAGCCCCGGCCGGGCCTCCCCCTCCCGGCCGGGGCCCTCGTGCCGCCGGTGCCGCACGCGCCTCGGCGCCCGGCGGCTCCGGCGGCGCCGCACGTGGCCTACGCTGAGCGGCGACAGACTGCGGGCCGAGCGGACGGGGAGGGCGCGGATGGACCGGCGTGTGCGCCGCACCGCGGCAGCGGCCCTGCCCTCCGTGCTCCTCGGGGTGTGGGCCGTCTTCCTGGTCCTCCTCGGTACCTCGCCCGGCTCGCCGGCCGTCCCCGGGCAGGCCGCGGCCTCCCCCGCGACGGTCCGGCCGGCGGTGCTCCCCGCCTCCGCTCCCCCGCGTGACGGCCGGCCGCACGCCGAGGTGCGGGCGCCCTCCCGTTCCGCGGCGGACAGCGCCGTGCAGCAGACCGCGGCGGCCGAGCACACCGTACGGCTGCCGGGCGCCCCGCCGGCCGTGGCCTCCGCCGTCCACACCGCCCGCCCGGCGCAGCCGCGCGGCATCGCGGGCGCCGGACCCCGCCAGGAGCGGGCGCCCCCGCGCGACGCGTACGACCCCCGCCACACCCGCGGTCCTCCCGCCACCCGGTTCAGCTGACGTTTCCTCGCGCCCGCCGTACCGGGAGCCGCGGCATGCCCGCGGACCGGTGCCGAGGGGTGTCGGCCACCGTGTGCCGGCGCCCGGCGGACGCGCCTTCCCCTGCGTCCGCCCGTCCCCGGGTGCGGCGTCCGCCGCCGTGCGGCCGTCCCGTCCCCGCGGACCGCCCGTGGAGTACCCATGTCATCTCGCCGTGCCACGTACTGGCGCGCGCTCGTCGCGCTCGCCGTCGTCGGCCTCTCCCTCTACATCGCCCTGACCACACCCGCCCGGCTCGGACTCGATCTGCGCGGCGGGACCCGGATCGTCCTGGAGACCGAGGACTCGCCGACCGTCCGCGCCGACGCCGCCGCCACCGACCGGGCCCTGGAGGTGCTGCGCAAGCGCGTCGACGGCCTCGGCGTGGCCGAGCCGTCGCTCGCCCGGTCCGGGGAGCGGCGCATCGTCGTCGAATTGCCCGGGGTGCAGGACCCCCGCAAGGCCGCCGAGGTGATCGGCCGCACCGCCCAGCTCACCTTCCACCCCGTCACGGGAGCCGCCGGCGCCGCGGACGCCGGGCCCCCGGCGGCGGACGGCTCGCGCGTCCTGGCCGATCCCGGGACCCCCGGGAGCCATCTGCGGCTCGGACCGCCGGCGCTGACCGGCGACGGCGTCGACGACGCCGAGGCCGTCCTGGACACCCAGTCGGGCCGCGGCTGGACGGTGGACCTCTCGTTCCGCGGCAAGGCCGGCGACACCTGGGCCCGGCTGACCGGCGAGGCGGCGTGCGCCGCGCCGTCGGACCCGGGCCGCCGGGTGGCGATCGTGCTCGACGACCGGATCCTGTCCGCGCCCGGCATGGAGAGCGGTGTGCCCTGCGGCGCGGGCATCACCGGCGGGTCTGCGCAGATCACCGGCGGCTTCTCGGCCGACGAGGCGCGCGATCTGGCGGCGCTGGTCAAGGGCGGGGCCCTGCCGGTGCCGGTGACCGCGATCGAGCAGAGCACCGTCGGTCCGACGCTCGGCGCCGAGGCGATCCGGGCCAGCGCGGCGGCCGCACTGATCGGCCTGGTGTGCACGGGCGTCTTCATCATCGTGGTCTACCGGCTGCTGGGTCTGCTGGCGACCGTCGCGCTCGGGCTGTACGGGCTCATCTCGTACGCCGCCGTGGTCGGGCTCGGCGCGACGCTCACCCTGCCGGGCCTGGCCGGGTTCGTGCTCGCGATCGGGATCGCGGTGGACGCCAATGTGCTGGTGTTCGAACGTGCCAGGGAGGAGTACACCAAACCGGGGGCGGGCGGCCGTGCCGCGGTCCGCGACCTGCGGGGGCCCCTGCGCACCGGCTTCGCCAAGGCGTGGAGCGCGGTGGCCGACTCCAATGTGACGACGCTGCTCGCGGCGGGGCTGCTGTTCGCGTTCGCCACCGGGCCGGTCAAGGGCTTCGGGGTGACGCTCGTCATCGGTGTGCTGGCGTCCATGGTGTCGGCCATGCTCATCACGCGGCTGCTGGCCGAGTGGGCCGTGCGCCGGCGGTTCGTCGCCCGGCGGCCCGCGATCACCGGCATGGCGACCACCGGCAGGCTGCGGGCGCGGCTGGTGCGCCGGCCGCCCCGGCTGATGCGCAACCGGCGCCGCTGGCTGGGCATCTGCGCCGGTCTGCTGATGCTCGCCCTGGGCGGGATCGGGGCGCGCGGGCTCGACTTCGGGGTCGAGTTCACCGGTGGGCGGGTGGTGCAGTACACCGCCGAGCGGCAGGTCGACGCGGACGCCGCCCGGGCCGCGGTGGTCGACGCCGGCTTCCCGCAGGCGGTGGTGCAGACGACCGGTGACGAGGGCGTCTCCGTACGCACCAAGGAGACCGGCGACGACCAGCAGGAGCGCATCCGCGAGGCCCTCACCGGGGCCGTGGGCGAGGTGTCGGTGGAACGGGACGACCTGATCGGCCCGAGCCTCGGCGACGAGCTGCGCACCTACGCGCTGATCGCGCTCGCCCTGGCGGTGACGGCGCAGCTGCTGTACCTCACCGTCCGGTTCCGCTGGACGTTCGCGGCGGCCGCGGTGGTGGCGATGGTGCAGGACGTGCTGCTGGTCGTCGGGCTCTTCGCCTGGCTGGGCAAGCCCGTCGACAGCGTCTTCCTGGCCGCGCTGCTGACGGTCGTCGGGTACTCGGTCAACGACACGGTGGTGGTGCTGGACCGGCTGCGCGAGCTGCGGCGTACCGGCACGACGCTGAGCTGGGCGGAGCTGGCGGACCGGGCGGTGGCGCAGACGCTGCCGCGGACGGTCAACACCGGGATGGGCGCGCTGTTCGTCCTGATGGCGCTGGCGGTCCTCGGCGGGGACTCGCTCACGGACTTCTCGGTGGCGCTGCTGGCGGGCGTGGTGGTGGGCATGGCGTCGACGGTGTTCACCGCGATGCCGGTGGCCGTGCTGCTCCAGGGCCGGTTCCCGGACCGGCCGCGGTCCGGGGCGGCGTCCCGGAGCGGCGGCGGCACCCGCAAGGACGGCCGGTCGCGGGCGGGCGACCGGAGCGGGGCCGTGGTCTGACCGTCCGCCGGCCGGGGCCGGTTCCCGTGTGGCGCGTTCGCGCGGTGCGCGGGGACCGGTCTGGACCAAGCTCTTGACACCCCCTTATTTCACTTCTTGAATCACATGCTGAGGTAAGCGCCCGTCACCCGCGGGCCCCCCTCGCAGCGACCTGTCATATGCACGACAGCCCCTTCCACCCCCACGTACCGGAAGGGAGAGTCATGGACTCCCCCCGCATTTCCCGGCGTCCGCTGCGCCGCCCGGTGACCGTACTGGCGCTCGCCGCCGCCATGGCCGGCCTGCTGGGCGGCGCCCCCGCCGCCGGCGCCGACCGGACACCGGCCCCCGCACCGGCCGCGGCCGCCGCGGCGGTGACCTTCTCCGACGACTTCAACGGACCCGCCGGCGCGGCCGTCGACTCCGGCAAGTGGCAGATCGAGACCGGCGACAACGTCAACAACCACGAGCGGCAGTACTACACGGCCGGCAACAACAACGCCGCGCTCGACGGGCAGGGCAACCTGGTCATCACCGCCCGCCGCGAGAACCCGGGCAACTACCAGTGCTGGTACGGCCGTTGCGAGTACACCTCGGCCCGGCTCAACACCGCCGGAAAGTTCACCACCACGTACGGGCACGTCGAGGCCCGTATGAAGGTGCCGCGCGGACAGGGCATGTGGCCCGCGTTCTGGATGCTGGGCAACGACATCGGCCAGGTCGGCTGGCCCGCGTCGGGCGAGATCGACATCATGGAGAACGTCGGCTTCGAACCGTCCACCGTCCACGGCACCCTGCACGGACCGGGCTACTCGGGCTCCGGCGGCATCGGCGCGGGCTACACCCTGCCCGGCGGGCAGAAGTTCGCGGACGCCTTCCACACCTTCGCCGTCGACTGGTCCCCGAACGAGGTGACCTGGTCGGTGGACGGCACCGTCTACCAGCGCCGCACACCCGCGGACCTCGGCGGCCGGCAGTGGGTCTTCGACAAGCCGTTCTTCCTCATCCTGAACCTGGCCGTCGGCGGCTACTGGCCCGGCGACCCGGACGGCAGCACGGTCTTCCCGCAGCAGCTCGTCGTCGACTACGTGCGCGTCAGCACCGGTGACACCCCGGCGGCGGGCGGGCCGATCACCGGCATCGGCGGCAAGTGCGTGGACGTCGCCGCCGCGAACACCGCCGACGGCACCCCGATACAGCTCCACGACTGCAACGGCAACGCCGCGCAGAAGTGGACCGTGGGCGCCGACGGCACCATCCGCGCGCTGGGCAAGTGCCTCGACGTCGCCTCGGGCGGCACCGCCGACGGGACCGTCGTGCAGCTCTGGACCTGCAACGGCACCGCTGCCCAGAAGTGGGTCGCCAACACGGCCCGCGACATCGTGAACCCGCAGGCGAACAAGTGCCTGGACGCCACCGGGAACAGCTCCGCCAACGGTACCCGGCTCCAGATCTGGACCTGCGCGGGCACGGCCAACCAGAAGTGGACGGTCACCCGCTGACCTTCCGTCACCTGCGGCCGGGCAGCCTCACGGCGCCCCGGCCGACGGACCACGGGCGCCCCGGTCGGGCGGGGCGCCCGTGACCGGGGCACGGTCCGGCGCCGTCCGGACCGTGCCCCGTTGCTTCACAGGCCGGTGGCCCGTCACCGGCCGCCCCCGGCCGCCTCGCGCAGGGCGTCCAGCATGGCCCGCAGCGCCGGGCCCTCCCGCTGCGTGCGCCGTCTGACGGCCTGGACGACACGGACGGGCTGCGGACCGCGGACCTTGCGGACGACGACCCCCGGGTGCCCGCCGCCGATGCCGAGCAGCGGCATCAGAGCGACCCCCAGCCCCGCGGCGACGAACCCCAGCGCCGTGGCGTGGTCCTCGCTGCGGACCGCGAAGCCGGGGACGAAGCCCGCCTCGGCGCAGGCGTCGGTCACCAGCTCCAGGCAGGGGCCCGGCGGCCATTCGTTGCCGACCCACGGCTCGCCCGCGAGCCGGCCGAGGTCGACGACCCGCTTCGCCGCGAGCGGATGGCCCTTCGGGAGCACCACGCGATAGGGATCCTCGGCCAGGCGCTCCGCCATCAGCAGCTCGTCCGCGTCGCCCTGCCGCGCGAGCGGGACCACCAGGGCGATGTCGGCCTCTCCCCGGCGCACCGCGCCCAGCGGGTCCTCGGGGTCGGCGAGCGCCAGGTCGACGCGTACGCCGGGGTGCTCACGGCGGAAGGCGGCGACCGCGGGGGCGACCAGACCGGCCCCCGCGGTGGCGAAGTAGCGGAGGGAGAGGCTGCCGGTGCGCCCCGCCCTCAGATCCGCGAGCGCGGTCTCGGCCTCGGCGATCCGCCGGCCGATGGCGGCGGAGTGCTCGGCGATCAGCCGCCCCGCGGCGGTGGGACGCACCTGCCGGCCGACCCGCTCCAGCAGCTCCGTGCCCGTCTCCTTCTCCAGGGCCCCGATCTGCTGACTGACCGCCGAGGGCGTGTAGCCGAGCTCGGCGGCGGCCGCCGTCACCGACCCCAGGGTCACCACGGCTTCGAGCATCCGCATCCTGCGCACATCGAGCATGTAGCACAGGTTAACGGAGTGTCCAGAAGCTTTCACTGGTGCTTCAGCGGGGCCGGGGTGCACGGTGGACTCCTCGAACGGTGGGCTCCCCGGACAGCGGACTCCCCGCCGCGGTGGAGGGAGACGGACGTGGCGCGCGGTCGTGGCACGCTGATGCGGATGGGACTGCTGGCCCTGCTGTGGGGATCGGCGTTCCTGTGGACCGAACTCGCCCTGGAGGGCGGCCTGTCGCCGGGCCTCATCGCCTTCGCCCGCTGCGCGCTCGGCGCTCTGGTGCTGGTGGCGGTCTGCCTCCTGAGCGGGCGGCGGCTGCCGTCGGACGCGGTCACCTGGCGGCGGCTGCTGGTGGCGGCGTTCTTCTGCAACGCGCTGCCGTTCGTCCTGTTCGGCATCGGTCAGCAGTCGGTCGACTCGGGGGTGGCCGGAGTGCTCAACGCGACCACACCGCTGTGGTCGCTGCTGATCGGCCTGGCCACCGGAGCCGAGCGCGGCATCCGCCCGGTGCGGGTGGCCGGTCTGCTGCTGGGCTTCGCCGGTGTGCTGCTGATCTTCGCGCCCTGGAGCGGCGCCGGGCTCCTCGGACCGGGCGCCCTCGCGATCCTGGGCGCGGCCCTCGCGTACGCCGTGGCCTTCGCGTACATGGCGCGCAAGCTCTCCGGGCTGGGCGGCGACCCACTGGCGCTGTCGGCCGCGCAGTTGGTGACGGCGACGGGCTACGGCGCGTTCGCGGTCCCGCTCACCGGGCGGGGCACGGGTTCCTGGGGCGCGGTGGAGCCGTCGGGGGTGCTCGCCGTCGTCGCGCTGGGGGTCCTGGCCACCGGGTTCACCTTCGCGCTGACCAACCGGCTGATCGCCGACGAGGGACCGACGACGACGGCCACGGTCGGCTATCTGCTGCCGGTGGTCTCGGTGGCGCTCGGCGCCGTCGTGCTGGGCGAGGAGGTGGGCCCGCGGGTGGTGGCGGGGATGGCCGTGGTCCTCGTCGGCGTGGCCATGAGCCGCCGCGGGACACCCCGCGGTACGGGTGCCGCGCGGGGCACGGTAGCGTCGGGCGGCCTCGACGATCGGAGTCATGACGATGCCACGGATCTTCACCGTCTCGGACAGCGTCGTGATCGACGCGTCCCCCTCGGACGTCTACGCCCAGGTGAGCGACCCGACGCTGATGGGCCGCTGGAGCCCCGAGAACCGCGGCGCCGTCGTGCGCGACGCCCCGGGCGGGACACGGGTGGGGACGGTCTTCGACGGCCGCAACACCCGGGGGCCGCTGTCGTGGACGACGCGCTGCACGGTGACGGCGGCCGATCCGGGTGAGCGGTTCGCCTTCCGGGTGCGGGCCATCGGACTGCGGCGCCCGGTGCTGCGGGGCCCGATCGCCACCTGGGAGTACCGCTTCGAAGCGGCCGAGGGCGGCGGGACGCGGGTCACGGAGACCTGGACGGACGACCGCCGGGCCTGGCCGGACGCGCTGGCCGGGGTGTTCGACCGCATCGCCACCCGCGGCCACACCTTCGCCGACTTCCAGCGCCGCAACATCCGCACGACGCTGGCCAACCTGAAGAAGGCGCTGGAGGCCCCGGCGGGGTAGTCCCGCCGGGGCGGGGCGGGGGTTCCCGGGCGGAGCCGGGGCAGGCAGGCGGGCCGGTCCGGGGGGCCCGGGCCGGGCCGGGAGCCCGAGCCAGAGGGCTGAAAGCCCGAGCCAGGGGCGGGGGTTCCCGGGGCGGGGCCGGGAGCCCGAGCCGGGGGCGGGCGCGGCGGCGGTCGGCGCCTGGCGGCGGAGCCGCGGGCGTGCTGCCGCGAGGGGGCTCCCGCCTGCGCGTGCCGCGCCCGGCCGGCGCGCGGTGCCGGCGCCCCGCGTCGCGGTTTCGCCCGGACGGCGCGCGGTGCCGGCGCCCCGCGTCGCGGTTTCGAGCCGCGCCCTCCGGCGGGCGCGGCGGGGCCGGTCCGGGGAGGACTCGGCACCGTGGCCCGGTAGTGCCGGGCGGGCGGGGCCTGGTGTCGCGTTCCCCCGCGCCGCCGGGACGTGTGCGCGGCGACCGGCGGGCGGGCGGGTCGGGTCCGTCAGGCGGTCGGGGCGGTGTCGGCCGAGAGGCCGGAGGCCGTGGCCGCGAGGGCGTCCAGGACAGGGCGGATCAGGGGGTGCTCCTCCGCGCCGCGGCGGACCGCCGCGAACACCCGGCGGGTGGCCGCGGGGCCCGACACCGAGCGCACCACCGCGCCGTTGAGCTCCATGCCGCGCAGCGCGGAGCGGGGCACCAGGGCCACCCCCGCACCGGCGCCGGCGAGGGCGACCACGGCACGGAAGTCGTCCGACTGGTGCACCAGCCGCGGCTGGAACCCGGCGAGCTCGCAGGCGAGCAGCACCATGTCGTGGCAGGGGTTGCCGGGGTAGGGGCCGATCCAGTCGCTGCCGGCGAGCCGGGCGAGCTCCACCCGTTCCGCGGCGGCCAGCGGGTGGTCGGCCCGCAGCACGGCGTCGAACGGCTCCGCGTACAGCGGCACCCGGGACAGCCGCCGGTCGTCCGCGCCCGGCGCGCCCCGGTACTCCACGGCGACGGCCAGATCCGCCTCCCCGTCGAGGACCAGCGGGAGGCTCTCGTCGCCCTCGGCGTCCCGGACCCGCACCCCGATGCCCGGCCGCTCACCGGCCAGCCGGACGATCGCGGGGGCGACGACCTCGGCGATGCCGGTGGCGAACGCGGCGACGGTCACCTCGCCCGCGGCGCCCTGCGCGTAGGCGGCGAGCTCGGCCTCGGCCCGTTCGAGCTGGGCGAGGACGGCGTGGGTGTGGCCGAGCAGGATCTCCCCCGCCGCGGTGAGGGCCGCGCCCTTGCCGCCGCGGATCAGCAGGGTATGGCCCGTCTCCTGTTCCAGCGCGTTGAGCTGCTGGGACACGGCGGACGGGGTGAGGTACAGCGCGGAGGCCGCGGCGGTCACCGTACGGTGGTCCGCCACGGCCCGCAGGATGCGCAGCCGGCGGGGGTCGATCACGCGGTCATTGTGTCACCGGCCGCGACACCCGCCGTCCGCGCCCGGGACCGGTGCCGCGCGGGCCGGTCTCCGCCCCGGGGGCGGCGCGATTCCCGGCCGGCGTCCACCCCGGGGCGGCGCGATTCCCGGCCGGCGTCCACCCCGGGGCGGCACGGTTTCCGGCCGGCGTCCGCACCGGGGGCGGCGGGCCCTCAGGCCGCCGTCTCCGCCTCCAGGGCGGCGCGGGCGTCGGTGAACGCGGCGACCACGCGCTCGACGTCCCCGGTGGAGTGCGCGGCGGAGAGCTGGACGCGGATGCGCGCCTGGCCCATGGGGACGACGGGGTAGGAGAAGCCGATCACGTACACCCCGCGCTCCAGCAGCAGCTCGGCCATCCGGCCCGCCTTCGCCGCGTCGCCGATCATGACGGGGGCGATGGCGTGGTCGCCGGGGAGGATCTCGAAGCCGGCGTCGGTCATCGCCGAACGGAACAGCGCCGTGTTGGCGGCGAGCTTCTCGCGCAGGTCGCCCGCAGACTCCAGAAGGTCCAGCACCTTCAGGGAGGCGGCGGCGATCACGGGCGCGAGGGAGTTCGAGAAGAGGTAGGGGCGCGAGCGCTGGCGCAGCAGCTCGACGATCTCGGCGCGGGCGGCGACGTAGCCGCCGGAGGCGCCGCCGAGCGCCTTGCCCAGGGTGCCGGTGATGATGTCCACGCGGTCCATCACACCGTGCAGTTCGGGGGTGCCGCGCCCGCCGGGGCCGACGAAGCCGACGGCGTGCGAGTCGTCGACCATGACCATCGCGTCGTAGCGGTCGGCGAGGTCGCAGATCTCGGCGAGGGGGGCGACGTAGCCGTCCATGGAGAAGACGCCGTCGGTGACGATCAGCCGGCGGCGGGCGGCCTGGGTCTCCTTGAGCTGCTGCTCCAGGTCGGCCAGGTCGCGGTTGGCGTACCGGTGGCGGCGGGCCTTGGACAGCCGGATGCCGTCGATGATGGAGGCGTGGTTCAGCGCGTCGGAGATGACCGCGTCCTCGGGGCCGAGGAGGGTCTCGAAGACACCGCCGTTGGCGTCGAAGCAGGAGGAGTAGAGGATCGTGTCCTCCTGGCCCAGGAAGGACGACAGGCGCTGCTCCAGCTCCTTGTGGATCTCCTGGGTGCCGCAGATGAAGCGGACGGACGCCATGCCGTAGCCCCAGCGGTCGAGGGCGTCCTTGGCGGCGGCGACGACCTCGGGGTGGTCGGCGAGGCCGAGGTAGTTGTTGGCGCAGAAGTTGAGCACCTCACCGGCGGCGCCGCCGGCGGTGACGGCGACGGAGGCGCTCTGCGGGGTGCCGATCACGCGCTCGGGCTTGTAGAGGCCGGCTTCGCGGATCTCGTCGAGGGTGGTGCGCAGGTCGTCGCGGACGGACGCGTACATGAGGGGTCTCCTTGAGGCTGTCGCCGGGCGGGCGAGGGGCGGGACGCGGGCGGTCCGGACGGGCTCAGACGGTCCAGTCGAGGATGATCTTGCCGCTGCGGCCGTGCGCGGCCTCGTCGAAAGCGGCGTCGAAGTCGCGGTAGCCGTAGCTGCCGGTGATCACCGGGCTGAGGTCGAGGCCGCCCTCCAGGAGCACGGTCATGGCGTACCAGGTCTCGAACATCTCGCGGCCGTAGATGCCCTTGATGGTGATCATCGAGGTGACGATCTTCGACCAGTCGACGGCGAACTCGTCGGCGGGCAGGCCGAGCATGGCGATGCGCCCGCCGTGGGTCATGTTGTCGACCATGTCGCGCATGGCCTCGGGGCGGCCGGACATCTCCAGGCCGATGTCGAAGCCCTCCTTGAGGCCGAGCTGCCGCTGGGCGTCCGCGATGCCGGTCTCGGCGACGTTGACGGCGAGGGTGGCACCGGCCTTGCGGGCGATTTCGAGCCGGGGCTCGCTGACGTCGGTGATGACCACGTTGCGCGCGCCGGCGTGCCGGGCGACGGCGGCCGCCATGATCCCGATGGGGCCCGCGCCGGTGATCAGCACGTCCTCGCCGACCAGCGGGAAGGACAGCGCGGTGTGCACGGCGTTGCCGAACGGGTCGAAGATCGCGGCGATGTCGAGGTCGACCGGGGTGCGGTGCACCCAGACGTTGGAGGCGGGCAGCGCCACGTACTCGGCGAACGCGCCGTCGCGGCCGACGCCGAGGCCCACCGTGCTGCGGCACAGGTGCCTGCGGCCGGCGAGGCAGTTGCGGCACCTGCCGCACACCAGGTGGCCCTCGCCGCTGACGATGTCGCCCACCGCGATGTCCGCGACGTCGGAGCCCACGGACGCGACCTCGCCGACGAACTCGTGGCCCAGCACGCGCGGGGTGGTGACGGCCCCCTGTGCCCAGTGGTCCCAGGACCTGATGTGCAGGTCCGTGCCGCAGATGCCGGTGCGCAGCACCTTGATCAGCACGTCGCCGGGGCCGGTCTCGGGCTCCGGCACATCCATGAGCCACAGGCCGGGCTCGGCGTGCTGCTTGACAAGTGCCTTCATCGATACGGCTCCAGGCATGCGACGGGACTGACCGGATACCGAAAATACGGCTCCGCTCAGTGGACGGGCTCCAATCTGCCCAGCTCGGAGCGTCGCGTCCATCGAGGTTTTCTTAAGCGGGCCCACAGCGGAGCTTCACGGGGTGCGCGCGCCCCGGTGCCCGGCACCGGCCGGCGCGCCTGCCCGCCGGTGCCGGCGGACGGCGCCCCGGCCCTGCCGTCGCCGGTGAAGAACCTCGTCGTCGCAGGTCAGCCGTCCCGGGTCAAGTCGGCGCAGGTCGGGCCGTCGCAGGTCAGGCCGTCGCAGGTCGGGCCGTCGCAGGTCAGGCCGTCGCAGGTCGGGCCGTCGCAGGTCAGGCCGTCGCAGGTCGGGCCGTCGCAGGTCAGAGAGTGCTGTCGCCGGGCTGGCGGGCCGCGACTCCCAGGTGCTCGCCGACCCGGTTGACCATCAGCGTCATCTCGTAGGCCACCTGGCCGACGTCCGCCTCGGCGGAGCTCAGCACGCACAGGCAGCTTCCGTCGCCCGCCGCGGTGACGAAGAGCATGGCGTCGTCGAACTCGACCATGGTCTGCCGGGCCCGGCCCGCGCGGAAGTGGCGGCCCGATCCGCGGGCGAGGGAGTGCAGTCCGGAGGAGACGGCCGCGAGGTGCTCGGCGTCCTCCCGCGCGAGCCCGGTGCTCGCCCCCGTCACCAGCCCGTCGTTGGAGAGCACCAGCGCGTGCGTGATGTGGTCGACCCGCTTCGTCAGGTCGTCCAGCAGCCAGTCGAGTCCCTTGTCCAACGCCATCGCCGTCCCTCCCCCTCGTACGTTCCCCGTGGCCGTACGTCTGCCGGTAAGCCTTTCGTACGCGGCGTCCCTCGGCAAGGTCCTCTCGCCGCGAAGCGGCACCGCCCGGCCATGATCCGCGCAGGTCCGCCGGTTTCCGTCCGGTGCATTCGGCGCCGGAGCGCGCGCCGTCCGCGCGCCGGCGCACGCCCTTGCGGGGCTCCCCCGCGCAGAACCCGACACGTTCGCCCGCCGTGTGGGCCGGGAACCGACGCGTTCGCGCGACGGCGCACATCAGGTGCCGACGGAGTCGAGCAGCCGGGCGGTGTGCACGCGGCCGGCGTACTCGACGAGGCGCACGAGCACCTCCTTGCCCGAGTCCTTGTCGCGAGCGTCGCACAGGACGACCGGGGTGCCGCGGTCGAGGTCGAGGGCGCGGGCCACCTCGTGGGCGCCGAACGCCCGTGCTCCGGGGAAGCAGTTGACGGCGACGACGAACGGGATCCGGCGGTGCTCGAAGTAGTCGACGGCGGGGAAGCAGTCGCCGAGGCGGCGGGTGTCGGCGAGCACCACGGCGCCGAGGGCGCCCTGCGCGAGCTCGTCCCACAGGAACCAGAAGCGGTCCTGCCCGGGCGTCCCGAAGAGGTAGAGGGACAGTCCCGCACGGATGGTGATGCGGCCGAAGTCCATGGCGACCGTGGTGGTGGTCTTGCGGGCGACGCCCTCGGTGTCGTCCACCCCGCTGCCCGCCTCGCTGAGCGGCTCCTCCGTCCGCAGGGGGCGGATCTCGCTGACGGCTCCGACGAGGGTGGTCTTGCCGACGCCGAAGCCGCCGGCGACGAGGATCTTCAGCGCGAGGGCGCCGGAGTCCTCGCCGCTGTCCTCGCCGCCGCCCGGGGTGGGGTGGTCGGATGCGGGGCGGTCGGTGGGGGTGGTCCAGGTGCTGTCGGGGGCCATGCGTCGTCATCTCCCAGGTGTCGTCGGGCAAGGGTGGCGGGCGTGCCGGTACCGGGGGCGGTGCCAGGGGCGGAGCCGGTGCCAGGGGCGGAGCCGGTGCCGGGGGCAGGGGCGGTGCCGGGGGCGGACGCGGGCTCAGGGAGGTGCGGGACGCGGGAAATCCGCTCGCGGGCGGTCGCCCGCGGCGGCGAGAATCCGCGCATGCACGTGTTCCTGGAGACCGACCGCCTCGCACTGCGGCCCTTCACCCCGCGGGACGTGGAGCGCGTCCTGTCCCTCGACGCGGACCCGGAGGTCATGCGCCATCTGAACGGCGGGCGCCCCGCGACCCGGGAGGAGGTCGAGCGGGAGACGATGCCGGCGCTGCTGCGCCGCTTCCCCTGCCTCGACACGGAGCGCGGCGAGGGGCGTGGCCACTGGGCGGCCGAGGACCGCGCGTCGGGCGGCTTCCTGGGCTGGTTCGAATTCCGGCCGACGTCGCCGGAGAGCAGCGCGGAGGTCGAGCTCGGCTACCGGCTGCACCGGCGTGCCTGGGGGCGCGGCCTCGCCACCGAGGGCTCCCGCGCCCTGATCCGGCTCGGCTTCACCGAGCTCGGCGTGCGCCGGGTGACGGCCACCACCATGACGGTGAACTCCCGTTCGCGGCGGGTGATGGAGAAGTCCGGGCTCGTCTTCGTCCGTACCTTCTTCGAGGAGTGGCCCGAGACGATCGAGGGCTCCGAACACGGTGACGTCGAGTACGCGCTGACGGAGGAGGCGTGGCGGCAGGCCCCCGCCGGGCGGGGCTGAGCCGTGGCGCGGCCGGACCGTGCGCGGGCGGCGCTCACAGGGCGCGCAGGCCCTCGATGACCTCACGCAGGATCCTTTCGTCGGGCAGCCGTGCGGGAGGCACCGGGCTGCTGACCTTCACATGGCCCGCTTCGAGCAGATCGCCGAGGAGGACGCGCACGACGCCGACCGGCAGATCGGCGTCGGCGGCGAGTTCGGCGACGGACTGGGTCTCGCAGCGGCACAGGGCGAGCAGCGTGCGGTGCTCCGGGCCGAGGAGCGATTCCTCGGCGTCAGGGGGCGTCCGCTCGTCCACCACCACCAGCGCGATCAGGTCGAACCGCACATTGCTCGGGCCCGGTCTGGTGCGCCCGCCGGTCATCGCGTACGGACGGACCAGCGGCCCCGCATCGGCGTCGTACCACTGACTGCCGGGCGCCGCGGCGGCGCCGGTCACGGCGTGCTCACGCGGGCCGGGGTGCGCAGGTGCTCGCCGACGCGGTTGACCAGCCGGGCCATCTCGTAGGCGATCAGGCCGATGTCGGCGCGGGCGGCGGTGAGCAGCGCCAGGCAGGACCCCTCGCCCGCCGCGGCGACGAAGAGGAAGCCGTCGTCCATCTCCACCATCGTCCGGCGCACACCGCCCGCCCGGAAGTGACGTCCGGCTCCCTTGGCCAGGCTGTGGAAACCGGAGGCGACGGCCGCCAGGTGCTCGGCGTCCTCGCGGCTCAGGCCGGCGGAGGCGCCCACGGGGAGCCCGTCACCGGAGAGGACGACGGCGTGGCGGACCTCGCCCACCCGGACGACGAGGTCGTCCAGCAGCCAGTCGAGGTCACCGAAGCGGTGGTGGCCCGTCGCCGGCTCGTGCTCGGTCATGATCGGTCTCCTTCTACGAGGGCCGCGCGGGCGGCGGCGGGGTGGGACGTGGGGGCGCGGCCGGTGTTCCGGGCGGCGTCCCGCCGCCGCGCACCCAGCCGTCGCGGTAGGCGGCCATCCGGTCGCGTACCGCCTCGGGGCTGCGTCCGGCCGCGCCGCCGGGGGGCGCGGCGGTGCGCGGCGGCTCGGGGTTCGTGACGTCGCGGAGCTGCGGCACGAGGTGCGACTGCCGTATGCGGCGCGGCAGTTCGCCCTCGGGCGGCTGCGCGGGCACGTCGCCCGGCCGCAGCACGCGTACGCCGGGCGGCGCGGCGTACGGGAGCGGAGCGGTGGGAACGGCGGCGGTGGGCCCGGAGTCCGGGGGAACGGAGGCGATGGACGCGGCGCGCCCGGGGTCGGTGGGAACGGAGGCGAGGGACACGGCGGGCCCGGAGTCGGTCGGCCCGGGTGTGGGGGCGGGGTGGTGGGCGCGCCGGGGGCGTGGCGGTGGGGCGGGGTGGTCCGGGGTTGGGGTGGGGACGGGTGACGGGGTCGTCCCCAGGGGCGGCGTGGGGGCGGGCGGTGGGACGCGGCGGGGAGGTGCGCGTCGGGCCGCCGGGGCGGGCGGGCCGGGCCGTGCGGGGGTCGCCGGCCGGCAGCGGCTCCGCGTGGCGGGGCGGTCCGGGGACGGGGCGCGGACCCGGGGCGGGACGGTGGCCGGTGGTGCCGGAGTCCGCGGGCGCGGGGAGGGCGGGCTGGAGCAGGGCCGTGGGCAGCAGCACCACCGCGGTGCTCCCGCCGTACGGCGAGGTGCCGAGCCGGACCTTGATGCCGTGCCGGGAGGCGAGCCTGCTGACGACGAACAGCCCCAGCCGGTCGCTGTCGAACAGGTCCAGCGCCTCGGACTCCTCCAGCTTGCGGTTGGCCTCCGCGAGGGCTTCCCTGCCCATGCCGAGCCCGCGGTCCTCCACCTCCAGCGCGTAGCCGTTCCCCACCGGTTCGCCGGTGATGCGGACCTTGGTGTGGGGCGGTGAGAACTGGGCCGCGTTCTCGACGAGTTCGGCCAGGAGATGGGTGACGTCGGCCACGGCGGCGCCGTTGACCGCCGCCTCCGGCAGCGTGCGCATCTCGACCCGGGCGTAGTCCTCGATCTCGGAGACCGCGGCCCGCACGACGCCGGTCAGCGGGACGGGGGTGCTCCACGCCCGGCCGGGGGCGGCGCCGGAGAGGATGATCAGGCTCTCCGCGTGGCGGCGCATCCGGGTGGTGAGGTGGTCGAGACGGAACAGGTCGCCGAGCTCGCCCGGGTCGTCGGCCCGGCGCTCCATCGCGTCGAGCAGGGCGAGCTGACGGTGGACCAGCGTCTGGCTGCGCCGGGCGAGGTTGACGAAGACGCCGGAGATGCCGCCGGCCAGTTCGGCGCGCTCCGCCGCCGCGCCGAGCGCCGCCCGGTGCACGGTGCCGAGCGCCTCCCCCACCTGCCCGATCTCGTCCTCGGCGGGCGGGCCCTCGGGCGCCTCGGCGTGGATGTCGATCTGCTCGCCGGTGCGCAACCGGGCCATGGCGTGCGGCAGTTTGCGCCGGGCGATGTCCAGGGCGCCGTTGCGCAGGGTGACGAGTTCGACGACGAGGCCCCGGCCGATGCGCACGGAGATCACCAGGGAGGCGACGACGGCCACGAGGCCCAGGGCCACGGCGGCGCCGGCCGCCGTCAGCATGCCGCCCCCGGCCGGGGTGTCGCGGTCGGCGGCGGCGCGGCGTGCCGAGGTGCCGATGTCGCGCAGGGCGCCCGCGACCGCGGTGTGCGCCTCCTCCCACGCCGCGGCGGAGACGGCCGTGGCCGCCGCGCGCCCCGCCCGTGCGGCGCCGATGCGGTCCTCGGCGGTGCGCAGATCGCGGTACTCGGCACGGCCGGTGAGTGCCCGCCACGCGTCGCGCTCCGGGCCGCGCAGGTCCGCGGCAGCCGCGCCGAGAAGCGCGGCGCGGGTGGCGGCGACACCGGTGAACAGGCGGAGACGGGCCGCCGGCAAGTCGCCCGCGAGCCGGGCGGTGGTGACGAGGGCGTCCTCCCGGGCCAGCATGTCCTCCGCCCTGGCGAGCTCCAGCAGCACCCGGGCGTCGGACGCCGACCGGCCGCCGTCCCGCAGCGCGGCGGTCGCGCCGGTGACGGTGAACGCGGTCTCCACGACCGCGTTGTAGGTGTCGTACACCGGCTCCCAGGACGCCCTGCCGCCGGCCACCGCCTTGCGGGTCGCGTCCAGCGCGTCGGCCGCGTCGACGAACGCGGTGAGCCGGTCGCCGATCTCCCCGGGCACCTCGCCGCCCGCGGCGACCGTCGGGCCCCCGTCGACGCGCAGGGCGCGCACGGTGGCGTCGGTGCGGGCCGCCGCCGCCCGCAGCGCGGCCGCGCGTTCGGCTCCGGGGGCGGCGATCTGCCGCAGGGCCGCGAGGCGTTCGGCCCGGAGCGCCGTGACGGCGGTGGCGACGGGGGCGCCGATCCGCGTGTCGACGTGGCGCAGCAGGCGCAGTCCGGCCATGTCCTGGGCGGTGGTCACCGTGGCGAAGCCCCACAGGGTGAGGAGCGAGAGCACGGGCACCATCAGCAGGCAGATGACCTTCGCCCGTACGGTCCGGGCCCGGAGCGGAAGCCGCCGGGAGGGGCGGCGCTCCGGCTCGGGGTCCGCCGGGGCGGGTGCCGGACGGTGGCCGGTGTGCTCGACCGCCGGTGCTCCGGCGTGGGCACGCCGTCCGCGTCCGGAGGCTCCCGGCCGGGGCGGGCTCTCGCCGTCCTGGGGGGTGCGGGGTGTGTGCATGGCCTCCTCGTTCCGGCTGCGGGGCGGGGACGGCGGCTCCGCCGCTCGGGGGCGTCGGGCCGGTGGACGGGACGGCTGCCGGGCTCGGACGGCCGGTGGACGGGACGGCTGCCGGGCTCGGGCAGCCGGTGGGGGACGGGCTGCCGGGCTGCCGGTGGGGGGAGGCGTTCAGAGGGTCGGGGCGGGGGTCCGGCGGGGGTCCGGGGCCGCGGTGGCCGCGCTCCTCCGGTGGGAGGCGTCGGACGCGGGGCCGCCGGGGCCCGCAGGGGCCGCCCGCTCACCCGCCGCCGGGGACAGCGCGACGAAGGCGGCGGTGACGAAGAGGTACGAGCCGAGGCCGACGGCGAGCGGGAAGATGAACTGCATCGCGCTCGCGCCCGGCAGTTCGCCGGTCGCCGGTGTCACCTCGACACCGACGGCGAGCATCCCCGTGTAGTGCATGCTGCTCACCGCGGCTCCCATGACGAGGGAGGCGACGGCCACCGCCAGCGGCGACCTGATGTTCAGCGCCGCCCACAGCGCCGCGGTGGCGGCGACCACGGCGATCGCCACGGACAGGGCGACGAGCAGCGGGTCGTAGTCGACGCTGCCGTGCAGCCGCAGGGCCGCCATGCCCAGGTAGTGCATGCTGGCGACGCCGACGCCCGTGGAGAGCCCGCCGACCAGCAGCGCGCGCCGCCTGTCCCGGCCGTAGCCGACGCAGAAGACGCCCGCGCCGACGACGAGCATGGCGACGAGCAGGCTGAGGATCGTCAGCGGCACGTCGAAGCGGATGTCGGTGCCGCGGACGGCGAAGCCGAGCATGGCGACGAAGTGCATCGTCCAGATCCCGGTGCCGATCGCGGAGGCGGCGGTGAGCAGCCAGTTCCGGCGGGAGCGGCCGGTGGTGCCGAGGGCGCGCACGGTGCAGCGCAGTCCGAGGGCTGCGCCGATGACGGCCATCAGGTACGAGAGCGCGGGTGTCAGCACGCCGAATGCGGCGTGGTCCAGGTGTCCCATGGCTCAGGGACGCTAGTCCGAGGGGGTGGGCGGTTCCGGGGCTCAGTTCGAAAGCTGATGGAATGTGACAGGCGGCTGCCGCCGGACGACCGCCCCGCGCTCGAACATGCGCGCAGTTCGCTCGATACGGTCTCGCGCCGGCCACCGCACGGCGAGATCCGGCCGCGGCGGGGCGGCCGGGCGAGGAGGCCCGGGCGGGCCTGACGAGGCGGCCCCTCGGGTCGGGTCGGGTCGGCCGGGGTTCAGCGGCTCACGCGCCCCGGCGGAGGTTCAGCGGCTCACGCGCCCCGGCGAAGGTTCAGCGGCTCACGCGCCCCGGCGGAGGCGGTCCGGACGGGGAGGGGAGGGTGGGTGACGGACCGGCCTCGCAGGCGGATCATGGACGGATGGCCGACGACCACGTGGACGACCCCACGCACGTACAGGAATTCTTCGGCGCGCGCGCCGCGGACTGGGACAGCCGCTTCCCCGACGACGGGCCCGCGTACGCCGCCGCGGTCGCCCTGCTCGGGCTGCGGGGCGGGGACCGGGTGCTCGACGCGGGGTGCGGCACCGGCCGGGCGCTGGAACCGCTGCGGGCGGCCGTCGGCGCGGACGGCGTGGTGATCGGCATGGACCTGACCCCCGGGATGCTCGACGCGGCACGTGCCGCGGGCCGCGGGGGGAGCGGTGCGCTGGTGCTCGGCGACGTGGCCCGGCTGCCCCTGCGCGCGGGCGCGCTCGACGCGGTGTTCGCGGCGGGGCTGATCGCGCACCTGCCCCGGCCCGCGGAGAACCTGCGGGAGCTGGCCCGTGGCGTGCGGCCCGGCGGGGTGCTCGCGCTGTTCCACCCCATCGGACGGGCCGTGCTCGCCGCCCGGCACGGCCGGACGCTCGGCGACGACGACCTGCGGGCCGAACCCAACCTCCGTCCGCTGCTGGCGTCCTCGGGCTGGCGGACGACCTCCTACACGGACCGGGACGACCGCTTCCTGGTGCTGGCCGAGCGCGAGGAGGGCTGACGCGCGCGCTCCCCCGGCGACGCGGACCGCGCCCCGCGCACGCCCACCCGGCCGTTCGAACTCCGTTGCCGGGTGGAAGACTTGATGTGTCAGCGGTATACGCCGACCGCATCGTCCCGGGAAGGTGGATCCACATGATCGCCGTTCGTCCTGCGCTCGCACGCCTGCGCAAGGTCTTCGCCGCCCATCCTCCCGTCCCCGTACCGCCGCCCGACCCGTCCCGGCCGCAGCACAACGTCTTCGAGGCCGCCGCGACCTATGTGACCGCGAGTGTCGAGGACGACGAGGACCGCCTCGACGAGGCGGCGGGCTGGGTCGCGCCCGACGCCCTGGTCTTCGGCATCAACGAGCTCGCCTGCCGGGCGGTCATCGCTCTGGCCCGGGAGCGCGACGAACCGGTCGAGGCCGTGGCCCGCGGTCTCCTCGGGCTGCCCGGAGCGGAACCGTCCCGGCCGGTTTGACCGGAGCCGGCCCTCTCCCCCTCTCGACGCGCGGGTTACCCGCTGGTTAAGGTGCGCCGACGAACGATCGGACGGGGAGGTGGCCGTGCCCGGGTCGGAAGAGACCGTGGACGACGACGCGCTGTACGTACTGACGGCTGTGCTGCTCACACCCGCGCAGTTCCCCAGCGTGCTCGGCGACGACTACCCGCAGGCGTGCCGCTCGCTGGCGCTGGAGCCCTACGCGGAGGGATACGGCCTGGTCATCGGGCAGGACGCGGAGGGCGCCCGGTGGACCGTGGTGGTCGACGACGTCTCGCTCGTCGCGGTCGCGATCGCCTCCTGGGACTGCGGCATGGAGTACGACCTCTCCCCCGACGAGAACTCGGTCGTCGCCGCCCTGCCCGGGTGGCCGCTGGAGCTCGCGGTCGCCGCGCCGGGTGTGCCGGCGCCGCACGACCCGGTCCCCGAGGAGGGCGACCGGCCGCCGCTGACCCCGCCGAACACCGAGGAGTGGGGCCCGGCACAGCGCCGGATGGGCGCCGACGAGGTGGCTCAGCAGTGGGCCCTGTGGCGGGAGCAGGCGGGGAACGGGGACACGGCCGGTGCGGCGGAGGACACCGACGCGGCTGACGCGGCGCCCGGTGCGGCGGAGGACGCCGGCCCGGCTGATGCGGCGCCCGGCGCGGCGCCCGAGGCGGACGGTCCACAGGCAGCCGAGGCCGACGGCCCGCAGGTGCCCGGGGCGGACGCCGCGAAGGCCCCCGAGGCCGTCGCGGAGGCGGACGGCTCGGGCGACGCGGGCGACGGCGGCGAGGCGCGGCTCGCCGAGGGCCTGCGACGCGCCCTGCGCGAGGCGCGCGCCTACGCGGAGGCCGTACCGCCGCCCGGCCGGGTGCGGTCCGCCTTCGCGCCCGGCGGCGCCCGCACCATCCGTGCCGACGGACCGGGCTGGTCGATGGTCGCGCGGACCGACGACATGGCCTTCGTACTGCTCGACGACGAGCCGTGCGAGGTCATCCCGGTGGAGCGGGGCCCGGAACTGGAAGCGCTGCTCGACGTGCTGGAGAAGGTCGCGGTCCACCCCTCCTGAGCCGACCGCCGCCGCGCGGGGCGGGGCGGGGCGGCGGCGGGTGGCGGGTGGCGGACCGGAAGGGCTCAGGCCACGGTCAGCGCCCGATCTCGCGCCGGGAGACCCGGCGGAGTCTGCGGCGCTGGCTCGGGTCGAGCATCAGATACGCGGCGGCCGGCACACCCAGCACCACCAGCAGGGACAGCCAGAATCCGATCAGCGGCATCAGGAGCAGGCCGACGGCCACTCCCCCGATGACGACCTTGGTACGTGTCGACATGTCGTCGCCTCCTTCGCGGCTGTGGCCGCATATGTCCCGAGAACGCGCGATCGCTCTCCGTGGTTCCCCGCATGGTCCCCGCCTTCAGGCTCCGGCGCTCCCGGTGCCGCCGTCCGCCCCGTCCGCAGACCCGCCGGCCGGCCCGCGGCTCCCGGACCGCCCGGTGGCCCGCAGCGGTTCGCCCACGTCGTGGAGGTGGGCGAGGGCCTGCCGGTAGGAGTCGGCGAGACCGGTCTCCGTGTACGGCACGCCGAGCGCGGCGCAGTGGGCGCGGACCAGCGGCCGGGCCAGCCGCAGGTGCGGGCGCGGCATGCTCGGGAAGAGGTGGTGCTCTATCTGGTAGTTCAGCCCGCCGAGCAGCCAGTCGGTGACCCGTCCGCCCCTGATGTTGCGGGAGGTGAGGACCTGGCGGCGCAGATGGCCCCAGTCCTTGCCGTGCTCGCCGTCGGGCATCTCCATGCCCTTGTGGTTCGGCGCGAAGGCCATGCCGAGGTGCAGGCCGAGCAGCATCTGGTGCAGCAGGGCGAAGGACAGCGCCCGCGCCGGGCCCATGGTGGCCAGCAGCGCCACGTAGCCGGCGACGTGGGTCAGCAGCAGTCCGGCCTCCAGGGCGCGCCACGCGGTCCAGGGACGGCCCGGGGAGGTGCGCGAGAAGACGGCGCGGAAGCCGTAGACCTTGAGGGCGATGCCTTCCAGGGTGGTCAGCGGGAAGAACAGCCAGGCCTGGTGCCGGGTGAGCAGGCCGCGCAGCCCGGTCCGGCCGCCCGCCTGCCGCCGGGTGAAGACCAGGATGTCCGCCACCACGTCCGGGTCCTTGTCGACGTGGTTGGGGTTGGCGTGGTGCCGGTTGTGCTTGTCGTTCCACCACTCCCGGCTCATCCCGAGGAGCAGGTCGGCGTGGACGAGCTGGATCACCCGGCTCGCGCGCCGGTCGCCGGTGATCTGGGCGTGGCCCGCGTCGTGGCCGAAGAAGGCGGCCCGGGTGGAGAACAGGGCGAGCAGCGGGGCGAGCGCCAGCACCCACCAGGATCCGGCGGCCAGGACGACGCCCGCCACCACCGCCGCGAGGGCGAGCAGATTGACGGTGATGCCCCGGGCGTACCACCCCGGGCGGTGCTCCAGCAGGCCCTGTTCCCTGACGGTGCGCAGCAGCGGCGCGAACTCGCTCGCCGGGCGGGTGCCGGTGCCGCGGGCGGGCGGCTCGGCCGGCGGGGCCGCGAGGGCGGCGGTGGCCTGGGGCATGTCGGTCTCCGGTCTGTGATGCGGACATGAGGCGTGCGGGCGCCTTCGGCCGGTGACGGAGAGGTGTCCCGGCCTGGGAAAACGTACGGATCGGGCGGTCGCCCGGGCCATGGCGCCACCACCCGGACCGCGCGGGGGGACGCCCGCCGTCCGGGGTGGTGCTGCCTACACCCCAGGCACCCGGGACCGCGGCGCGCGAGGACACCGGACCGGCTCCCCGGAGCGCGGCGCGCGAGGGCACCGGCGCCCGGACGGTGCGGGAGCCCGGGCACTCCGACCCGCCGATGAGACCGGCATCACATACGCGCCCCGCCCGGGAGGGCTCGCGATGGGGTACCCTCGGCGACTCCGAGTCGAGTAGTCAAATTTGAGGAATGCATCGTCGCTGTGCACAGGCCCCCTTCGCCGACGCCGCCCCCGCCCGTCGCACCCCGCCTCTCCCCCGCGGCGGTCCAGGCCCTCGCCGCCTGCCCCGCGCTCTTCCTCCCCGGTGATCCGGCCCGCACGGGCCGCGTCGCCTTCCTGCTCCCCGACGGCCTCCGGGAAACGGACGGGACACCCGCCCGGCGCCCCGGCCCGGCCGGACCGCACGCCTCCGCACCGCATGCCTCCGGCCCGGAGGGAGCACCGGCCTGCGCTCCCGACGAGTTGTCCGGGTGGCCGCGCGAGACTCTGACCGTCGTCACGGACGACGGGCTCGGCACGGCGGACGCGACCGCGCTGCTGCTGCCCGTCGCCGACGCCCTCCCGGTGCTGACGCGTGCGCGGGCGGCGGCCACGGCACCCCCGCCGGCCGCCCCCGCCACGCCGACCGTGCCCTCCACGCCGACCACGCCGTCGACGCCGACCGCTGGGTCCACGCCCGCGCTCCCCACGCAGTCCGCGGAGTCGGGCTCGGCCGGGCTGCCCGCGCCGGCCGTGGAATCCGGTTCGGCAGACGTGTCCGCGTCGGCCGCCTTCTGGGGCGCGGCCGCCGTCCTCGCGCTGCAACTGGCCGCCAGGGGACTCCTGCTGCCCGGCCTGAGCGCCACCGACACGGACGCCTGGCGGATGGGCCCGCTCGCTCCCGAGGATCTCGGCAGGCTGCGGCGGCTCGCGGCGTCGATGCCCCCGTCCGCGCACGCCGTGCCGCTCGACCCGGACGCGCTCCCGCTGCTGATGCCCGAACCGGAGCGGCTGCTGCGGCAGTTCACCGATGCCGTGGCCGACGCGCTGCCGCGGTCGCCCGCCGCCCCGATGGCCGCCGGCGACCCCGCGTACGCCGCGGCCGAGCCCCGGCGCCTGCCCGGACACCGAGCCTGGGCCGCCGAGGTGGCCGCCGGGCACGACGCGGGCGTGCGGCTGTCGCTGCGCGTCGAGGTCCTCGGAATCGACGACGACCCCGACGGCGGTCCCGCCGCCCCCGACGACCGTCCCGACGGCGGTCCCGACGCCCCCGACGGCGGCCTCGCCCGCACCGCCAACACCGCCCGCACCGCCAACACAGCCCCCACCGCCGGCACCCCGGGCTCCACGGTCACCGACGGAGCGCGTCCGTCCTTCCGCGCCGTGGTGCAGATGCACAGCGTCTCCGACACGGCGGTCGTCGCCGACGCCGCGGACGTCTGGTCCGGCACCGGAGCGCCTGCGGCGGCCTTCGGCCCCCGGGCCCGGCTCGACGCGCTGCTGGCGCTGCGCCGGGCGGCGCACGCCTGGCCGGCGCTCGCGCCCCTGCTGCACGCCCCGGTGCCCGACGCGATCGAACTCGCCGACGAGGAGGTCACGGACCTGCTCGGTCCGGCCGCCAAGGCCCTCGCCGCAACCGGTCTCCAGGTCCACTGGCCCCGCCGGCTCGCCCGCGGCCTCACCGCGCGGGCCGTCGTCGGCGGCCCGGTGTCCCCGGACCACGACCCGACGTGCAGCACGGACGGCACGTACGGCGCGTACGGCCCGGACGCCGCGGACGACACCACGCACGGGGGCGGGCCGTCGCGGGCCGGCCGCGAGTCCTCGGGCCTGCCGTCCTTCCTCTCGGCGGACTCGCTGCTCGCCTTCGACTGGCGCTTCGCCCTCGGCGACCGGGAGCTCACCCGTGACGAGCTGGACCGGCTCGCCGAGGCGGGACGCCCCCTGGTGCGGCTGCGCGACGCGTGGGTGCTGATCGACCCCGAGGAGGTGCGCCGCGCCCGGGAGGCCAAGGACGACCGGATCTCCCCCGTGGACGCGCTCGCCGCCGCGCTGACCGGCTCCGCGGAGGTCGGCGGACGGCGCGTCGAGGTCACGGCCACCGGCGCGCTCGAACGCCTGCGTGCCGCACTCGCCGACCCGGAGGGCTCCGCGGGAGCGGAGGCCGTCCGTCCGGACGTCGCCCAGCCCGCGGCGCTCGCCGCGACCCTGCGCGACTACCAGCTCCGTGGCCTGAACTGGCTGAACCGCATGACCTCGCTCGGTCTCGGCGCCTGTCTCGCCGACGACATGGGCCTCGGCAAGACGATCACCGTCATCGCCCTCCATCTGCACCGTCAGACGGAGCCGTCGGCCGCCGGCCCGGCACTCGTCGTCTGCCCGACGTCCCTGATGGGCAACTGGCAGCGCGAGATCGAGCGCTTCGCGCCCGGCACCCCCGTCCGCCGCTTCCACGGCGCGTCCCGCTCGCTGTCGGACCTGGCGCCGGACGAGGTGGTGCTGACCACGTACGGCACCATGCGGCTGGACGCCGAGCGGCTCGCGGACGCCGGCTGGGGCATGGTCGTCGCCGACGAGGCGCAGCACGTCAAGAACCCCTACGCGGCCACCGCCCGCCGGCTGCGCACCATCGGCGCCCGGGCCCGGGTCGCCCTCAGCGGCACTCCGGTCGAGAACAACCTCTCCGAGCTGTGGGCGATCCTCGACTGGACCACCCCCGGGCTGCTCGGCCGTCTCGGGACCTTCCGCAGGCGTTACGCCCAGGCCGTCGAGGGCGGCACCGACCCGGCGGCGGCCGCCCGGCTGTCGGCGCTGGTCGGACCGTTCCTGCTGCGCCGCCGGAAGTCGGATCCGGGCATCGCGCCCGAGCTGCCCCCGAAGACGGAGACCGACCGCGCCGTCTCCCTGACGACCGAGCAGGCCGGACTGTACGAGGCGGTCGTCCGGGAGTCGCTCGACGCGCTCGCCACCGCCGACGGGATGGAGCGCCGGGGGCTGGTCGTCTCCCTGCTCACCGGCCTGAAGCAGATCTGCAACCACCCCGCGCAGTACCTGAAGGAGGACGGTCCGGGCACCGCCGGGCGCTCCGGAAAGCTCGAACTCCTCGACGAACTGCTGGACACGATCCTCGCGGAGGGGGCGAGCGTGCTGGTGTTCACCCAGTACGTGCGGATGGCGCGGCTACTGGAGGCCCATCTGGCCGGCCGCGGGGTGCCGACGCAGTTCCTGCACGGCGGCACCCCCGTCGCCGGGCGGGAGGCCATGGTGAACCGGTTCCAGCGGGGCGAGGTGCCCGTCTTCCTGCTGTCGCTGAAGGCGGCGGGCACCGGTCTGAACCTGACCCGGGCCGAGCACGTCGTGCACTACGACCGCTGGTGGAACCCGGCCGTCGAGGCGCAGGCCACCGACCGCGCCTACCGGATCGGGCAGGACCGGCCCGTGCAGGTGCACCGGCTCATCGCCGAGGGCACCGTCGAGGACCGGATCGCGCGGATGCTGGACCGCAAGCGGGAGCTGGCCGACACGGTGCTCGGAGGCGCCGGCGAGGCGGCGCTCACGGAACTGACGGACGCGGAGCTGGCGGAGCTCGTGGAACTGCGAGGGAGCGGACGATGAGCCACGGTCACGACGAGGGACGGGCGCCGGGCACCGGGGACGACGCCGGGCGGACGTTCGACGCGCTGCCGCCCGCGCCGGGGCGCGGCTTCGCCGCCACCTGGTGGGGCCGGGCCTGGCTGAAGGCCCTGGAGGACTCCGCGCTCGACGGCGCGCAGCTCAAGCGGGGCCGTGCGCAGGCCCGTTCGGGTGCGGTGGGCGCGGTCACCGTCCGGCCGGGGCGGATCACCGCGGTGGTCCGCGACCGCGACGGCACGGCGCACCGCGGCGATGTGCTGCTCCCGGTGCTCCGCGACGAGGAGTGGGACCGCTTCCTCGCCGTGGCGGTGGAGCGCGCGGGGCACATCGCGGCGCTGCTCGACCACGACATGCCGCCGCATCTGGTGGAGGACGCGGCCGCGGCCGGGGTGGAACTGCTGCCCGGCATCGGAGATCTGGAGCCCGAGTGCTCCTGCGAGGCGTGGGACCTGTGCCCGCACACGGCGGCGCTCTGCTACCAGGTCGCACGGCTGCTGGACCAGGACCCCTTCGTGCTGCTGCTGTTGCGCGGGCGCGGGGAGCGGCGGCTGCTGGACGACCTCCAGTCGGGCAGCGCGGCGCGCGCCGCCGCGCCCGCCGGTCCGCAGGCGGCGGAGGCCCCGGATCCGGGGCCGTCGGTGCGGGCGGACGAGGCGTTCGCCGCGCGGGGCATCCTGCCCGTGCTCCCCGACCCGCCGCCGCTGCCCGCGGAGGCGGGGCTGCCGCCCACCCTCGACACGGAGACGCCCCCGGCGCCCGGGGTGGACCCGGACGCGCTGGAGTTCCTGGCCCGGGACGCCGCCTCCCGGGCGCTGGTCCTGCTGGCGGGGGCGCTCGCCCCGGGCCACGGCGAACGGCGGGCGGCGGCCGCGCTCACCCCGGACCAGGACGCGGTGCGGATGGCGGCGGCCGCGCCGCCGCCGGTCGTCATGGCGCGGCTGGCGGCCGGTACGGGGCGTTCCCGCACCGGGCTGGAGCTGGCGGCCCGCGCCTGGCACCACGGCGGAGCGGCCGGACTCGCCGTCCTGGAGGGCGACTTCACGCCCGGCGAAGCGCTGCTGGCGCGGGCGACGGCGGCGCTGGAGTCGGCCTGGGACGGCACCGGGGACGATGCCGGACGGCCCCGGCTGCGGGCGGCCGGGCCTTCGCGCTGGACGGTCGTCGGCGCGCGTCTCCAGCTCCGCCTCGGCCCGGACGGGAGCTGGTGGCCGTACCGCAGGGAGGGTGCGGCATGGGCTCCCGCCGGGCCGCCGTCGCCCGACCCGGCGACGGCCCTGGCGTCGGCGTCGGAGCCGCTCCCACCGGCGGAGCCGGAGCCGGCCGGCTGACCGCCCCGTGTCCGCAAGGGGCCCGCCCCCTCGGGGACACGGACCCCCAACTCACGTGTCGTTCAGCCCTGTTGACGGAACCGGCCATCTGTCGCACGGTGGCCGGCACCAGTACCGTGTGGGCTCGCTCCACCGGCCGGCCGCCGACCGGACCCGCGACATCCGCACCTCCGCTGTCGCGTGGCTCCGTGCCGTGCGGCCTCCGGCACGGGATGCTCATGGTCCCTGACACCCCCACAGGTCACACCGACAGGAGAGGTCCCATGGACCGCAGAAACCTGCTCCGGGGCGCCGCGGCGACGGCCGCCGCCGGCATCCTGCTCCCGGCCCCCCACTCCCCGGCCGCCGCCGCGCCCCTGGCGGCAGCGGACTTCCCGTCGGCCGAGTGGATCCCCGCCGCGGCGTCCAACCGCACGGCGTCGACCAGACCGACGGCGTACCCCGTCCGGTACGTGGTCGTCCATGTCACCCAGGAGACGTACGCGGACACCCTGTCGATCTTCAAGGACCCGGCCCGCAAGGTGTCCGCGCACTACGTCGTGCGCTCATCGGACGGACACGTCGCCCAGTGCGTGCAGGAACGCGACATCGCCTGGCACGCCGGGAACTGGGACTACAACACCCGCAGCATCGGCATCGAGCACGAGGGCTGGGTGGACCGGCCCTCGTACTTCACCCACGCGCTGTACGAGCGTTCCGCCGCGCTCACCGCGAACGTGTGCGACCGCTACGGCATCCCGAAGGACCGCGCCCACATCATCGGCCACCACGAGGTGCCGGGCGCCACCCACACCGACCCGGGGCCGCTGTGGGACTGGACCCGCTACATCCGGCTGGTCAACTTCGCCTGACGGACGCCCGTCCCGCCTCGCCGGTGTGAGCGCCGGGGGCGGCGCCCGCGCCGGCGGGTGCGCGCCCGCCCGTGCGCGCCGGCGTGCGCGGGGCCGCCGTCGAGGCGTGCGCGCCTCCCTGCCCGGGGGCCGTACGAAGAGGATCGTCCCGGACGCTTGTCGGTTGCCGCGCCCCGGGTCACGATGGGGCGCAGGGAGGCCGGAGTGAGCGACACATGGGTGGCCCTGGAGCCCGGAGCCGATCCCGCGAAGCGGAGCGCGGCACTGCGGCGGGCCTACGACGCGTACCTGACGGCGGGCCGTGTCGAACTGCCGGTGCGCCCCGAGGTCGCCGACTCGTGGCGCCGCTCGGCGCGCGCCCGGGTCAGCCCCGAGGGGCTCGCCGGGGTGGAGCTGGACGGCGACGACCTCGGCGCCTACCGGGACGCCCACGCCCTCGCCCGGGTGATGCCCGTCATCCGCGAACTCACCGGCGCCTACGCGCGGGACGGCGAGCATCTCGTCGCCGTGTGCGACGCGCACGGCCGGCTGCTCTGGGTCGAGGGACCGCCCGCGACCCTGGCCAGGGCGGACACGATGAACTTCGTGCCGGGCGCCCGCTGGGCCGAGACGGCCGCGGGGACGAACGCGCCGGGCACCGCCATCGCCGTCGGCCGGCCGGTCCAGGTGTTCGCCGCCGAACACTTCCGCAGGGACGTGCAGTCCTGGACGTGCGCGGCGGCCCCGATCCACGACCCGGCGACCGGCCGGGTGCTCGGGGCCGTCGACATCACCGGTGGCGACCGGCTCGCCCACCCGCACAGTCTGGCGTTCGTCGGCGCCGTGGCACGCGCCGCCGAGTCCCAACTGGCCCTGCTCACACCTCCCGCGCCGGATCCGTGCGCCCGGCTGACCGCGCTCGGGCGGGACGAGGCGCTGCTCACCGCCGGCGGCCGCAGGCTGCGGCTGTCACGCCGCCACAGCGAGATCCTCACCGTGCTGGCCGGCCGCCCCGAGGGCATCGGCGGCGACGAACTCCTGGTCGAGCTGTACGAGGACGAGAGGGTCACACCGGTCACCCTGCGCGCCGAACTGTCGCGGCTGCGGCGGCTGCTGGGGCCCGATGTGCTGCGGTCCCGCCCGTACCGGCTCGCGATGCCCGTGGAGGCGGACTTCGACACCGTGACCCGGCGGCTGGCGGCGGGGGCCCTGACGGGTGCGCTCGGCGCCTACGCGGGGCCGCTGCTGCCGCAGTCGCAGGCCCCGGCGGTGACACGGCTGCGCGACCGGCTCGGCGACGGGCTCCGGGCCGCCCTGATCGCCCGCGGCGACCCGGCGCTGCTCGCCGACTGGGCGTACAGCGCCTGGGGCGGCGAGGACCTGCCCGTCTGGCGGGCGCTCGCCGCCGCGCTGCCCCGCGCCCAGCGGGCGGCGGCACTGGCCCGGGTGGCCGCGCTGGACGCGTGGCAGCGGGCGTGAGGGACGCAACCCGGTTGCAACGTCCCGGCTCCTAGCCTCCTCGCGAGCGTCGTCCGACGGCGGGCGGCGCGCGCACACCGGGAGGCCCAGGACATGACCCGATACGCGAAGCCGAACACCGACGGCGCGGTCGTCTCGTACGAGTCCCGTTACGACCACTGGATCGGCGGCGAGTACGTCCCGCCCGCCCGCGGGCAGTACTTCGAGAACCCCAGCCCGGTCGACGGCCGCCCCTTCACCGAGATCGCCCGGGGCACCGCGGAGGACGTCGAGAAGGCCCTGGACGCGGCCCACGCGGCGGCGCCCGGCTGGGGACGGACCTCGGTGGCGGAGCGGGCCGGCATCCTGCTGAAGATCGCCGACCGGATGGAGGCCGGCCTGGAGCAGCTCGCCGTCGCCGAGACCTGGGACAACGGGAAGCCGGTGCGGGAGACGCTGGCGGCCGACATCCCGCTCGCCATCGACCACTTCCGGTACTTCGCGGGCGCGCTGCGGGCGCAGGAGGGCGGGCTCAGCGAGCTCGACGACGACACGGTCGCGTACCACTTCCACGAGCCGCTGGGCGTGGTCGCGCAGATCATCCCGTGGAACTTCCCCATCCTGATGGCCACCTGGAAGCTGGCGCCCGCCCTGGCCGCGGGCAACGCGGTGGTGCTGAAGCCGGCCGAGCAGACGCCGGCGTCGATCCACGTCTGGCTGAGCCTGGTGGCCGACCTCCTGCCGCCCGGTGTGCTGAACGTCGTCAACGGCTTCGGCGTGGAGGCCGGCAAGCCGCTGGCGTCCAGCCCGCGGGTCGCGAAGATCGCCTTCACCGGGGAGACCACCACGGGGCGGCTGATCATGCAGTACGCCTCCGAGAACATCAAGCCGGTCACCCTGGAGCTCGGCGGCAAGTCGCCCAACATCTTCTTCGACGACGTCTCCCGCGCCGACGACGACTTCCGCGACAAGGCGCTGGAGGGCTTCACCATGTTCGCCCTCAACCAGGGCGAGGTGTGCACCTGTCCGTCACGGGCGCTGATCCAGCGGGGCCACTACGGCGAGTTCCTGGAGGCGGGCATCGCCCGCACGGAGGCCATCGTCGCCGGCCACCCCCTGGACACGGACACCATGATCGGCGCGCAGGCCTCCAACGACCAGTTGCAGAAGATCCTCTCCTACCTGGACATCGGGCAGCAGGAGGGCGCCAAGATCCTGACGGGCGGTCAGCGCATCGAACACGGCGGCGACCTGGCGGGCGGCTACTACGTCCAGCCCACCGTCTTCGAGGGCGACAACCGCATGCGCGTCTTCCAGGAGGAGATCTTCGGCCCGGTGGTCGCGGTGACCTCCTTCTCGGACTTCGACGACGCGATCACCACGGCCAACGACACCCTCTACGGCCTCGGCGCCGGCGTCTGGACCCGCGAGGCCAACACCGCCTACCGCGCGGGCCGCGCGATCCAGGCGGGCCGCGTGTGGACGAACTGCTACCACGCCTACCCGGCGCACGCCGCCTTCGGCGGCTACAAGCAGTCGGGCATCGGCCGCGAGACCCACCGGATGATGCTGGACCACTACCAGCAGACGAAGAACCTGCTGGTGTCGTACTCGCCGAAGAAGCTCGGCTTCTTCTAGAGGCCTCGCAGAGGGCGCCCGACCAGGCACGATGCCTGCCGGGCGCCCTCGGCAACCCCTGCCTCCCAGCGCCGCTCCACGTATGCCTCGGCAAGGTCGTACCGCGCGGTCTGCTGCCGGCGCGCCCGGACTGCCCACGCCCGCCGACCGTCCGGCGACCGCCGACCCTCTTCCTCCGCTCCGGACGCATCCGGCGCAGGAGACCCACCCCCGGTGCGGACACCGGGGCGTGGTCGCCGTGCTCGGGGCACGTCATCTCCGATACCGCTGCGCCACTGCCGTGAAGGCGGCCTTGGGTTCCCATTCCATGTCGGGGTAGGTATGTCCCCGTCGCCCTTCGAGGAGTTTGACGATGCCCAGGCCGGCCCGGTCCAGGTCGTGTCTGGGGTCGCCGTCCGGGCGGTGCGGGTAGCCGGGCAGGGCGAACAAGAACACGAACGCGCTGTCCACGCCCTCGGTCTCGAAGATCTCCAGCAGTTCGCTCACGTATGCGGCCTGGCCGGCCTCGTCACGCTCGTACATGCCGTTCAGCCGGACAGGGGCCCGGGTCTCCGGGTCGTGCTCGACGACGTCCAGCACGCGCCCACCGCGGTCTCCCGCGCCGCGGTAGGCCGCGGTGCCGAAGCCGGTGACGGCGAGCGGCTTCGGGCCCCGGGCCAGGGTGCGTACCGCGTCCCGGAACCGGTCGGCGACCTCGGCGGAGCGGATCAGCTCGAACGTCACCATGTCGAACGGCGTCCAGTCGACCTGTTCGAACTGGATGGCCGCGTAGGTGAGCTTGCCGTGGAAGCGCTCGCGGACCGTGGCCGCGGCGTCGCGGAGGAATGTGTTCATGCGCAGGCCGAGTTCACGCATCGCGTCGGCCCTGCGTCCGGGTTCGTTCATGAACTGCTCGACCCGCTCTTCGGGGCTGTCTCCGGGCAGGAACCCGCGGTTCATCACGCTCAGCTCGACGCCTGCAACGAACACGACGGCGGCCCCCTGCTGCCGGAGCCGTTCCGCTCGCTCGGCGCAGTCGCGGAAGAGCGTGAGGATCTGCTCCGGATCCAGCTCCAGCGGATAGGGCGAGAACCAGACCTCCATGCCGAGTTCGGCGGCGGCACCGGCGGCCAGTTCCAGTCGGTCCGGGTCTCCGCCGATGATCTGGACCGCGTTGCAGTGCAGGTCGTCGCGGATGATGGCGAGCTCGCGCCGGACGACAGCGGGGTCGAAGTGCTCGCGGGACATCCGGCCGTGCACGACGAATCCGGTGTCGTAGGTCATTCCTCTTGCGCGCATGCTGACGTCCTTAATGTCGGGTCTCGGCGGGTCGAGACTGACAGCAAACATGCGCGCACGCAAGTTTGCGTGCGCGTAACTTTGCGCGCGCGCAGTCATGTGTGGAACGCTGACGCCGTGACGACACCAACACCGGGGCTGCGGGAGCGGAAGAAGCAGGCCACGCGCCAGGCGCTGCGCGAGGCGGCCCTGCGCCTGGCCATGGAGCGCGGACCGGACCAGGTGCGGGTCGAGGACATCGCCGAAGCCGCCGGGGTCTCGCCGCGCACCTACAACAACTACTTCGCCAGCCGGGAGCAGGCGATCGTCTCCGCAGTCACCGCGGACCGGGAGGCCCGCATCGCGGCGGCGGTCGCGGCCCGGCCCGCAGGAGTGCGCCTGGCCGACGCCATCACCGAAGCAGTGGTCGAGCAGTACACGGCCACAGGCGAGCGCGCACACAAGGCGCTGCTGCTGATCACCACCCGGACCGCGCTGCGCGACGCGTTCCTCGATGCCACCGCCGGCATCGAGCCCCCTCTCACGGCGGTGATCGCCGAACGCCTGGACGACGCCGAAGCGCCTGCAGCCCGTGTCCTCGCGGCGAGCGTGGCCGCGGCAGTGCGCATCGCGCTGGAAGGCTGGCTCCGGCCGGCCGGGAACGCGGAGTCCGCCGCGAGCTTCGCCACCGGAGGACTGGTGGTGCCCTCCGGCTCACTGCCCGACAGGATCCGCACGGCACTGGCCCCGCTCGCGCCCGCGTTCGACGCCGCCGAGCAACCCGCCCGGGCGTGAATACGGCAACCGGTTCACCGCGGATCCGACGGCTGGTGTCGAACACCCCGCTGGCGGGGAGGGGCGGATCGCGCGCGCAGCCCGTGGGCACAGACGGCGAGGGACAGCACAGCAGCCCCGGCAAACACCGTGGCCGGCGCCAGGTGCCGGTACAGTCCCGCCCGCCAGCGAAACCCGCAGGTCAGACAGCAAAGTCCTGCTGGAGTACCAGGACGTGTTCCGGAAGTGATTCCGTGAGGCGGGCTCCGAGGCTGCTCTTCGAAGCTGAATCGGCGGACCGGCACACGTCAGCTCTGGGCCGGCGCTCCTTGCCGAACGTCTGCCTCAGCGAGACCACCGGGCGAGAAGACCGCGGCGGCGATCCGAAGCTGAGGCGGCAGAGAGTCCCACAGCTCGTCCAGAAGACCGCGGCGGTTTCCGGCGGTGATGCGGACCTCGGTGAACGGGTCGCCTGTCGCGATCTCGTGTCCGTCCGAGCGATACGTAGTGAGGAGCACCCCCTCACCGGGCTCCAGGTGACTGACCTCCAAAGTCAGCCGGTTGGTAGCCGTGCGTCCCCCGTTGCTGTGCCGCGCGGCGCCGAACCAGGCTCGCCCGCCGGCTCGGCCGTCAGCAACGACGGTCAGCCGGGGGGTGAAGATCGGCGGGTCCGGTTCGTAGTCCAAGCCGTCCAGGGCCAGGGCGGGAAGCTCTCCGGAGTCGAGCCGGTCGGCGACCGTGGCCACCTGTTCGCCGTTGCCGAAGACCAGCCACTGGCCGCTTTGGCGTGCGGCGACGTAGTGACGCAGGTGATCGTGTGCGCTCGGTTCCGACGGGGCGACAAGCAGAGCCCCCTCCGGAGTGCGGTGCAGAGCGCGGGCCTTGGAGGCAGGGCTTCGTCCCGTGAGGAAGTACCCGCCAAGCGAATCCCCGTTGCCGGTTCGGCACCACAGCACCCCGCGTCCGGGGTAATGGTTGTCCGCCAGTACGTTCTTCAACTCGTTCACCGAGCTCAGCACCCCTTCGACTCTGTGGCTTCCCCAGAATCGCGCGAAGCCGTTGGCGACATCCAAGCGAATCGCCACGTGAGGTCGTTGGCGGGGGCTGCCATCGGGCCTGTCACGGATCCCGCGCCGGCGCAGATAGGCGCGGTTCCTGCGCAGCGTGACCGACGGTGTGCCCGACCCCGACCTCTGCGACGGCCCGCCCCGCGCGTGCGGCACCCAGGACAGCAACACACCGACCTGGTCCGAACCCAACGACACCACTGGCACCACCCGCACCACCCGCACCACCCGCACCACCGGCAGCGCGAAAGCGGCCGAAGCCGGAACGGTGCGGCCGCTGCCACCTGTTTCGCCTCGGTCGAGGTCTACTCGGGATCCGGTACGGCCGGCTACGAGTGCACGCTGACGACATCGTGGAACTGCCGCGCAACTCGGCGGCGGACCGCAGCAGTCGTGCGCTGCGGCCCGCCGCCTCTGCGGGGCCACGGGGCGATGAGACCGGAGAGAGCACCTGCTCCGCCCGCCGCCTCGCAGACGGAGTGACGCGGCTAGGTACCTGGCACGTCACCGTTCACCGTGAGGTGCACGCGTGACCGGGGCAGTCGAGTCAGTGCTGTGCGAGGGGCAGCGCGACATCGACGACGTGCCGGTCGGAGGGGAAGGTGCCCACGAAGGTGGTCTCGCCGTCGAGGATGTCGACCTTGTAGAAGCGGTGCTTCCCGGACGTGTCGAGTGCGGCGAAGCCGTGGTTGGAGCCGTCGGACGCGCGGTAGTAGATGTCGAAGCCTGCGGACGGTCCGGCGTTGACGCCGAGGTTGCCGGTGGGGGCGAGGGTACCTGCGTTGGCCGGGGACTGGAGGGAGACCCGGTCGTTCGCCGTGTCGATGTCGAAGAGCGTGGTCGCGGTCGCGGTGTTGAGGTCGTTGTTCGTGTAGGCGGCGCCGGTGACGCCGAGCGCGGTGGACGGCGGCGTGGTCGGGTTGGTCAGGGTGCCGTCGACGGTGGTGGTGCGAGGGGCGGCCGGGTCGTCGATGTTGTGGCGCAGATTCTGCCCGGTGTCGCTGATGACGCGCAGGCGATTGGCGGCGGGGTTGAAGTCGACGCCGAAGCTGCGGCCCACCAGGGCGACGGTCAGCTGCGAGACCTTGACCGCGCGGGCTTCGCCGTCGAGGGTGTAGACGCCGCCCTTGTCGCCGACGCCGTAGAGCTTGCCGTTCTGGACACGGAAGTCGATGCCGACGAGCTTGCCGTCACCGCGCAGTCCGCGGACCGTGCCGAAGCTCCATGTGGCGGCCGGGTTGTCGACGCGGAAGCCGACCAGACGCTGGTCGGTGGTTCAGCCCCACACTCACCAGAGCGCCCTTGGCCGCCCGCCCCTGGGACGCGAAGGGGCTGGGCGTGGCCTGGTCGGCCGATGCCAGAGCGGAAGCGAACAGCGACGCGGCGACAGCGGCGGTCGCCGCGATGGCGGACGCGACGAGACGAGTACGCACGAAGGTGACTCCGATCGAATACGTGGCCCGCACCCGGGTCGGGGCGAGTCCACCGATGCTTCGATGCCGTCACCGCACAGGATTGCCCAAAAGGTCATCAACCACCCGAACAGCTCATAAAGCACGCCTCCGGGCCCTCGGGAAGCGGTCCGGGCACTCGGGAAGCGGACTGGCCGGCTCCCTTGCCCCTGTCCCGTGGCTGAGGGCTGCGTGAGGCTCCTGAGAGTTCCACGACGATGTGAGGAGGAGCCCCGGAGCGCCGATGTTGCCGTCGTCGTTCGGCGCTCGCTTCCGACCCGGGCCGAACGGTCCTCATGAGGGCCCTTGGGCCCCTCCCCGCCGACGGGCACCGCGTGGAAGCGTGAGGTGTGGAAGAGCCTGTCCCTTTCGACGGAGAAGGCCGCGATGACGCGCACCGTCGAGGCGGCGCCCCATGGGGCTCGGGCCGGTGCTCGGCAAGGTGGCGCACGCGGTGGTCCATCACGCGGACGGCCCCGTCGTGATCGTGCCCCGCGGGAGCGTGCGCGGCGAGGAGGAGCGATGAGTGTCACCGGATCCCGCACCGACATCCTCGTCGGCATCGACCCACGCGACATCTCCGTGCCGGTCCTCGCCTGGGCGGCCGACGAGGCGGAGCGCAGAAACGCTCCGCTGCGACTCGTGGTGTCCGTACCGCCCCTGCACGACACCCAGCACGTCGACACCGGGCCGCAGCACATGACGCTCGCGTCGCGGGGCACGGCGGCACTGGCGCAGGCAGCGGAAACCGTGCGCGCCCTGCACCCGGACCTGACCGTCGCGACCGGACTGCTCGACGGCATGCCCGCCCCCATGCTCTGCCGGCAGGCGGCCGCCTCGGGGCAGCTCGTCGTGCTGGGCTCCCGGCGGCTCAGCCGGCCGGAGGAGTGGCTGAGCGCGAGTTCGGTGGCCGTCCCGGTCAGTGCGCAGGCCGACTGCCCCGTGGTCGTCGTACGGGAACCCGAGCACACGGCACCGGACCCCGGTCGTCTGGTGGTCGGCGTCGACGGCAGTCCGTCGTCCCGTGCGGCGGCCGGCTTCGCCTTCGCGGAGGCGCGTCTGCGGAAGGCGTCCGTGCACGCGCTGTGGGTGTGGCGGCCGCCGCTCGTCGCCCTCCACGGCGAGGACGCCGCCGTGGAGAAGCGGCGGACCCTGCTCGCGACCACGCTGGCCGGACTGCCGGATGCCTACCCCGACGTCGACCTCGTGCAGGAGGTCCGCCGCGGCCACCCCGTCGAGGAGTTGGGCGAAGCCGCGCGCGATGCCCTGGCGGTCGTCGTCGGACGCCGGGGCCAGGGAGGCTACTCCGGTATGCGCCTCGGGTCGGTCGTCCACGGCCTGCTGCACCGGGCCGAGTGCCCGGTGATCACCGTGCCGACAGCGGGAGGGTGAGCGGCCGTTGCCCGAAGGACGCGGAGCCCACCCGCCCGGCACTCGCCCCGCACGCCCTCCGGGGACGGAAGACCGTCCCCGGAGACCGCGTGAGAGCCCCGGAGACCGCGTCAGAGCTTGTAGGGGCCGCGGACGATGCTCGCCCCCGAGTGGTCGGGCTTCCCGTTGTAGGGCTGCACCGAGACGTCGACGACCGAGTACTCGCCGAGGTCGATCGTGTCGGGGACGGGCAGGGTCGCCCGGCCGTCGGGGCCGAGCACCCCCATGGACACGAGCTTGGTGTGGGTGCGGTCCATGAGCCAGACCTCGAAGTATCCGCTGGTGGACGGGAGTCCCTTGACGGTGATGTCGAGGGCTCGGTGGCTGCCGTCGTCACTGACGCGTGCGTACCCGGCCGAGCTGGTGCGCAGCGATTCGAGCCGGTTGCCGTCGTCCGCCGGGGCCGCAGTGGTGGCGTCGGCGTCGGCCCGGGTCACCCACCAGGTGACGGTGCTGCCCGCGGCCGCCCCCAGCAGTGCGGCACACGCGGCGAGCACCACGGCGAACCGCCCCGCTCCGCGGACGACCGGACGCCCGCGGATTCCCGCTCTCTCGCCGGCATCGCTGGCATCACCGGCATCACGGATATCACCGGCATCAGCGGCGCCACCGACCTCGCCGGACCCGACGACCTGCGGCTGCGACGGCGGCGCCAACGGCGACTGCAACGGCACCGGCGACTGCGACTGCGACTGCGGCTGCGGCTGCGCGGGAAGGCGCAGCTCCTCGGTGATGGAGGTCCAGACATGGTCCGGGGGTGCGAGCAGGTCGGCGTCGGCGTGGGACGGGACCTCCATCGAGGTGACGACCCGTCGCAGCTCCGCCAACTCGGCGCTGCACTCTCCGCACTGGCGCAGATGGACGGCGGCCGCGGGATTCGTGTCCTCGCCGAGTGCCAGCATCGCCAGGGTCTCTTCATCGGTGTGCTTCACCGTCCACCTCCAACCGGCTCTTCAGACGCATCAGTCCGCGTCGGGTGTGGCTCTTGACCGTGCCGAGGGGCATCCCCGTGCGTTCGGCGATCTGCGACTGGGACAGGTCGTCGTAGAAGGCCATTTTCAGCACACGTTGCTGCTGTTCGGGAAGATGCTCGATCTCCCTCACGAGGACCACGTAGTCGACGAGCGAGTCCGTCAGCGGCTTCGCCTGCTCCGCGGTGCCCGCGAGGGCGCCGACGGCGTCGACGACCCGCAGGTGACGGGTGCGCCGTTCGAGCGCGTCGACGAACTTCTTGTGGGCGATGCCCAGCAGCCAGGCCCGCAGGGGCGCCCGCCGGGGATCGAAGGTCTTCCGGCTGTTCCAGGCCCCGACGAACACCTGCTGGGTGACGTCCTTGGCCTCCTCCTGGTCCCCGAGCCTGCGCACCGCCAGCGTGAAGACGAGTGCTCCCCAGCGGCGGTACGCGTCGTTCAGTGCGGCTTCGTCGCCGGCGGCGAATCCGTCGTCCACGCTGTCCTCCGACACGGCCGTCACGGGCGCCGCACCGGCGGCCAGTACCTGCGAGCCGCCCCATACGGCCGTCATCGGGGCACCTCCACCGCGGTGACGACCAGGTTGTTCCGGTAGCCGCCGCGCTCCGGCTCATAGGGCCCGGCGCAGGTGACGAGGGTCAGCACGGGGTCGCCGTCGCGGCGGAAGGCGTCCGTGCCGGCGAGTTCGGTCTTGGGCACCGTCCGGCGCGAGACGACGCGGTAGGCGACGGTGCCGCCGTCCGCCCGCCGTACCGTCGCGCGGTCGCCCTCGCGGACGTCGTTCAGGGCGACCAGCACGCCAAGGCCCTCCTCCTCGTCGTCGACGTGGCCGACGACCACGGACGATCCGGCTGCCGAGCCCGGCGCGGGAGAGAAGCGGTACCAGCCGACCCGGTCCGGATCCTCCGGCACCTCGACCTGCCCGTCGGGCGCCACGCCGACGGGATCGATCGGTGCGCCCAACTCCAGTCGGGGGATCTCCAGTCGGACGGGCCCGGCAACGGCTGCCGCGGCACCGCCCGACGTGTCCGGCGCGGGGGCTTCCGTTCGGCCCGTCGGCTCGACCGCCCCGGCAGGCGTCGCCCGCGACGGTCCGAAGTCCTTGTCGCCGCCCGTCCCGTCGCGCCAGTGGGCCGCGGCGGCCATTCCGGCGAGGACGAGGCCGACGAGTGCCGCCGCCACGCCGAGTACCGCACCGCGTCGTGCCCGCGGCGTTCCCATCAATCGACCACCTTTGTCGTGTGGGGTGCCGTCGCACCGCACCCGGGGTGCGGTGCGGTGCGACGGCACCCTGATCGGCTGTGCGGGGCGGTGCGCCCGGTGTCAGACGGCGTCGGTGCGCCGGCGCAGCAGCAGGCCGGCCGCGCCGAGGGCGACGACGGCGCCGAGGGACAGCGCGCCGACGGTCAGGCTCTGGTTGTGCGCCGCCGCCTGTCCGGTCCCGCCGGCGGGGACGCCGCCGGGTGCGGAGTGCATGCCGGTGATGCTCTGCGTCTTCAGGGCGAGGTCCTTGTCGTCGGCGCTGCCCCAGGCGTAGACGATCGTGTGGGCGCCCTCGGCGAGGTCCAGTTCGGCCGGACCGATCGCCACGGTGTCGGTGCCCGCGAGGACGACGTCGGCGGACAGGATTCCGGCCGGAACCTCGGCCGAGACCTCCTTCGGGTTCTCCAGGCCCTTGAACACGGGGGCGCCGTCGGCCCGGACGTCGACCGCGGGAGCCGCGGCGACATGGCGGACGGTCAGCCGGGCCTTGCCCGCGGGCACCTTGGCGGTGTCGTTGACGAAGGCGTCCAGCGCGGGCTTGCCGTCCGCGGTCAGATGGGCGACGAGGGTGGCGTTCGCACCGGCGGGGACCTCCACCGTCTTCTCGACGGCCGGCTTGCCGCCCGGCCCCTCGCCGTCCTTGAAGACCCTGATGTCGTAGGACCCGGCGTCCAGCGTCAGAGGATCCGTCAGCGTGCCCGGCTCGAAGGCGGGGATCAGTTCCTTGTCACCCGCGTACACGTCCACGGAGAGCCCGGGCACCGCGTGCAGCACGGACACCGTGGCCTGGTCCGCCGCGGCCGCCTTCGGCTGGGCGACGGCGGGCATGGCGACGGCGGACAGCGCCACGGCGATTCCGGTGGCGACGACGGCGCCGGTCGTACGAGTGCTCATTGCGGTACTCCCCTTCGTCCGGCCGGAGGCTCCCGACCCTGTGTGGGAAGGCATTCCGGCAGCGGTCGCGGATCGGTTGCACCGGTGGTTGAACTTTCGACCTGCGTACGAACGGACGGCCGCGGCTGCATCCGCCCCGGGCTCATCGGCCGAAGTCACCGGCGAGCGGCAGCCGCTCACGAGGACTCAGGGGCAGGGGACACGCATGCGGGTGGACGAAGCGGGTGAGGCCGCATGCCGTGTCGTGCACGGGGCACCCGGCCGCGGGCAGCAGACTCGGCTCACGCGACCGCGTGGCGGGCTCCCGCCGGCGGCCGGAAGACGGAGCACCCGGCCCTCGACCGTACGAACCCCCCGACGAGAGGTACCTTCATGCCCAGCGGCCCCACGGCGCGCGCCCCGGTCTCGACGAGCCGGCCCCCACACCGTCCGGCTCGGGACGGCGTGACGGGCGGTGCGCCGCCGGACGTGATCGCCCACGGCCGGCTCCGTACGGAACCGGCCCCCTCGGACGAACTCCCCGGACCCGGTGGGCGGTGTGTCGTGCCCGGCCGCGGTGCGCCCGCCGCTGCCGGGCACGCCGTCGGCCCCGACGCCGACCCGTCGCGTGCCGTCGAACAGGTGCTGCGGATCCATCTGCACGAGCGCGTGACCGAGGCGGCCGGTGTCGACCCGCTGTTCGCGCACGAGGTCGCGGCACGCGTGCAGTCCCTGACGATGCGCGGCGGCAAGCGGCTGCGCGCCCGCTTCGCCTGGTGGGGCTGGCGTGCGGGCGGCGGCTCCCCCGAGGGCCGCGGGGCGCGTGCCGCGCTGCGTCTCGGTGCCGCGCTGGAACTGATCCAGACATGCGCGCTGATCCACGACGACGTCATGGACGGCTCGTCGCTGCGCCGCGGGGCGCCCACGCTGCACGTGGACTTCGCGGACTTCCATGCCGCGTCCGGGATGCCCGGCGACCACGGAGGCTACGGGCGGGCCGCCGCGATCCTCGCCGGCGACCTGGCACTGGCCTGGGCCGACGACCTGGCCGGCGACACCGGGGCGGACGGCAAGGCGCAGCAGGCCCTGCTCGTCCCCTGGCGTCGGATGCGCCAGGAGATGGTGGCGGGCCAGTACCTGGACATGCGTTCCCAGGCGGGCTCCTCCTCCCCCGAACAGGCCCTGCGGATCGCCCTGCTGAAGACGGCGCTGTACACGGTCGAGCGGCCGCTGGCCCTGGGCGCGGCACTCGCCGGAATGGACGACCGCGACGCCGCGGCACTGTCCGCCGCCGGCCGGTGCGCCGGCGTGGCGTTCCAGCTGCGGGACGACCTGCTGGGCGTGTTCGGTGACCCCGCCCGCACCGGCAAGCCCTCGGGTGAGGACATCCGCAGCGGCAAGCTCACCTATCTGACCGCGGTCGCCCGCACGCGCTTGACGGAGGCCGGCGACACGGCCTCCCTGGGACTGCTCCACCGGGCCGTCGGCGACCTCGGACTGGGCGAGGAGGACATGCGGCGGGTACGCGGCGTCCTCGAGGATTCGGGCGCGCGGGGTGCCACGGAGGCGGAGATCGACCGCCTCGTCCGGCGCAGCCGGGAGCATCTGGCCCGCGTCCCCCTCCCCGCCTCCGTCGCCGCCGCCGTGTCCGGGCTCCTGGGCACCGCGGTCGGCGGCCGACCGGCCCGATCACCCGGCCACGCCGCGACGAGCGGCCCGCACGACATGTCGTCCGTCAGGGGAGAGCACACGTGAAAACCGTCCAGGGACCCACCGACCATGTGGTCGTCGTGGGAGCGGGCCTGTCGGGTCTGTCCGCGGCGCTGCACCTGCTGGGTGCCGGGCGGCAGGTCACCGTCGTCGAGCGCGACGCGCTGCCGGGCGGACGAGCCGGGCGTTTCGAGATGGGCGGCTACCACGTCGACAGCGGGCCGACGGTGCTGACCATGCCGGACATCGCCGACGAGGCGTTCGCCGCGGTCGGCGACCGTCTCGCCGACCGGGTCGAGCTCATGGAGCTGCACCCCGCCTACCGGGCGCAGTTCGCCGACGGCTCCCGGCTCGACGTGCACACCGGGGCGGAGGCGATGGAGGAGGAGATCCGGCGCTTCGCGGGAGACCGTGAGGCCGCCGGGTACCGGCGGCTCCGCCGGTGGCTCACCGATCTGTACGCCGCCCAGATGCGGCGGTTCATCGACAGCAACTTCGACTCGCCCCTGCAACTGCTCCACCCCGACCTGCTGCGGCTGACCCGCCTGGGCGCCTTCAACCGGCTGGATCCGCAGATCGGCCGCTTCCTGACGGACGAGCGGCTGCGCCGTGTGTTCTCCTTCCAGGCCCTGTACGCCGGTGTCGCTCCCGAACGCGCCCTGGCCGCCTACGCGGTGATCGCCTACATGGACACCGTCGCCGGTGTGTACTTCCCGCGGGGCGGGATGCACGCCCTGCCGCGCGCCATGGCCGAGTCCGCCGCCGGGGCCGGAGCGGAGTTCCGCTGGAACACCGAGGTCACCCGGCTGGAACGGCACGGCGGGCGGATCACGGCCGTGCACACGGCCGACGGCGACCGCATCCCCTGCGACGCCGTCGTCCTGACACCCGACCTGCCGGTCGTGCACCGCCTGCTGGGCCGGGCACCGCGCCGGCCCGTCGCCCTGCGCCACTCCCCCTCGGCCGTCGTCCTGCATGCCGGGACGGACCGGACCTGGCCCCAGCTCGCCCATCACACCATCTCGTTCGGCGCCGCCTGGAAGGGCACGTTCCGCGAACTCACCCGGCAGGGCGACCTCATGAGCGATCCGTCGCTCCTCATCACCCGGCCCACCACCCACGACCCGTCGCTCGCGCCGGAGGGAAAACACCTGCACTACATCCTCGCCCCCTGTCCCAACACCGACATCGGCCCCGGCGTCCGGGAGTGGCACGATCTGGCGCCCCGCTACCGGGACAGTCTGCTGACGGTGCTCGACAAGCGCGGTCTCGACAAGATCGCCTCGTCGATCGAGCAGGAGTGCCTCGTCACCCCGGCCGACTGGAGCGCCCAGGGCCACGCCGCCGGCACACCGTTCTCGGCCGCGCACACGTTCGCGCAGACGGGTCCCTTCCGGCCCCGCAACACGGTGCGCGGTATCGACAACGCGGTGATCGCGGGCTGCGGCACCACACCGGGGGTCGGGGTGCCCACGGTGCTGATCTCCGGGAAGCTCGCCGCGGCGCGCATCACCGGCCGGGGCGGCCGGCCGGGGCGCGCCCGCACCTCCGCCCCGCTCGCCACCGCCGTGTCCGGGGAGGGTGCGTCATGACGCACCGTGAGCTGGACGCCGCCGGCATCCACGACCCGGCGCTGCGCGCGGCCTACACGTTCTGCCGGCGGCTCAACGCGCGCCACGGCCGGACCTACTTCCTCGCCGCCCGTTTCCTGCCCGTCGAGCGCAGGTCCGCCGTCCACGCCCTGTACGGGTTCGCCCGGTGGGCCGACGACATCGTCGACGACCTGGAGAGCTCCGCCTCGCGGGCGGAACGCGACACGGCCCTGCGCGGGCTGCGGGAGCGGATGGACACCGGTCTGCGCACCGGCCGCAGCGAGGAGCCGGTGATCCGGGCGCTCGTGGACACGGCGGCGCGGTACGGCATCGACCACGCGTACTTCGCGGACTTCATGGAGTCGATGGCGAGCGACCTCGACGTCACGGAGTACGCCACGTACGAGGATCTCGCCCGGTACATGCACGGTTCGGCCGCGGTGATCGGACTCCAGATGCTGCCGGTGCTCGGCACGGTGGTGCCCCGCGCCGAGGCGGCACCGCACGCGGCGGCGCTCGGTGTGGCCTTCCAGCTCACCAACTTCCTGCGGGACGTCGGCGAGGACCTCGACCGCGGACGGGTCTACCTGCCGCTGGACCTGCTGGCGGCGCACGGTGTGGACGGCGATCTGCTGGCCTGGAGCCGCCGGACGGGGCGCGACGACCCGCGGATCCGGGCCGCGCTGCGGGCGGGCATCGCTCTGACGCGGGACGTCTACCGGGAGGCCGAACCGGGTCTCGCCATGCTGGACCCGGTGGCACGCCCCTGCATGCGCACGGCGTTCACGCTGTACCAGGACATCCTGGGCGCCATCGAATCGGACGGCTTCCAGGTCCTGCACCGGCGCGCGGTGGTTCCCCGCCGGCGACGGGCCGCCCTCGCTCTGGCGGCGGCGACCGGCGCCGTCCGGGCCCGGCGGGCCGGCCCGGGGCGCCCGGACGGCACTGCGCGGAGGCCATGGAGCACGGCGGTCGTGGCCGCGGAGAGGAAGACGGCGGGATGACGGGACGAGACGATGCGGGCGTGCGGCGCCGCGGGCTGCGGGACCGCGTGCCCCTGCGCCTGAGGAAGCCGGTCCCCTGGCACCGGCAGGGCGCAACCTGGCGGGAGGCGAGGCCCGCCGTGATCGCCGAGGCCCTGAAGTGGGCGAACACGCGGCCCTCCGGGAACTGGTACGTCCTCGGCGCGAGCAGTGCCGTCGGGGACGGAGCGCCGTTGGGAAGGACGGTGGCCGGCCACGAGGTGGTCGTCTGGAGGAACGGGGCGGGCCGGCTCGTGGCGGGCCCCGGCGCGTGCCCCCATCTCGGCGCCCCGCTCCGGGAGAGCCCGGTCGTCTGCGGGACCCTGGTGTGCCACTGGCACGGGCTGGCGCTGGACGGCGGCCCGTTCGCGGGCTGGGCGCCGTATCCGGTGCACGACGACGGGGTGCTGGTGTGGGTGCGGCTGGACGGCCCGGGGGGCGAGTCACCGCTGGAGGAGCCGGTGCTGCCCGCGCGGCCGGACCCCGCGCGCTCGGTGGCGGCCGTGTACACGACCGTCGGGACGTGCGAGCCCGAGGACGTCGTGGCGAACCGTCTCGACCCCTGGCACGGCGCGTGGTTCCACCCCTATTCGTTCGTCGACCTCACGGTGGACCGGTCGGCCGGTGATCCGGCGTCGAGTGCCGAGGACGGCTTCGCCGTCGATGTGGCCTTCAAGGTGGCGGGACGTGCCGTGGTCCCGGTCCGCGCGGTCTTCACCACGCCCGAGCCGCGCACCGTCGTCATGCACATCACCGAAGGGGAGGGCGTCGGATCCGTGGTCGAGACCCACGCCACTCCCCTGGGGCCGGACGCGCGGGGCAATCCGCGCACCGCGGTGACGGAGGCGGTGATCGCGACCTCGGAGCGGCCCGGCTTCGCCGCGGCCCGGGCGATGGCTCCGCTGCTCAGGCCGCTGATGCGCCGCACGGCGGGCCGGCTGTGGCGGGACGATCTCGCGTACGCGGAGCGCCGCTGGGCGCTGCGGAGCACCGGGCGGTTCCCCGGCTGAGCCCCGCTCCGGGGCCGTGGGTCGCACCCCCTGTCGGCGGCCCCGGGGCGGTCAGGGCCGGTCCCGGACGAGTGTCCGGGACCGGCCCGCCCATGTCAGGCGAGTGAGGCGAGCAGCCGCATGGCCCGGGACCTGCCGCGCCGGGGCACCGTCCAGAGGACCTGGCCGCGCACTCCCCACCGTTCGAGCAGCGCGTTCGCGGCGAGGAAGCCGCTGGTGGCCGCGCGTTCCATCAGGGCGACGGGCAGTTCGGTCCGCACCAGGTCACCCGCCATCACGAGCGTGGGGTCCGGGGTGCGCACCCCCGGCCGGTCCCCGTAGCCGCCCACCGGGAACAGGGGGCAGTCCGCGCGCCATTCGTGCCGCTGGTCGACGATGCGCGCGCCGGCGGTCTCGGGGTAGATCCGGTGCAGCTGCTCGATCAGCCGCTTCTGCTCGTCCGGCCGGTCGGCGCGGGGATCCTGGGCGTAGGCGTGCAGTTCGACCACGGAGCCGCCGGTGCGCGCGGCCCAGCGGGCCGCTTCCCCTTCCCAGCGTTCCAGGACGCTGACGTTGTCCAGGGAGGCGTAGCCGCTCGTGCCGAGGAAGCCGGCCCGCTCGGGGCGGACCGGGCGGTCGAGCCAGAGCCGGGAGACCAGGAACGGCGGGGCCGTGCGCAGTCGGTCGACGCCGTCCCGCCAGGCCGGATCGGCCAGTTCGGGCGACGCGGCGGCGACTGCCCGCAGCCCCGGCGTGTCGAGGGCGAGCACGGTGGCGTCGAAGCGGTCGGTCCGGCCGCCGGCCGTGACGTCGTGGCCGCCGCCCTCCAGCGGGGTGAGCGACTCGACCGGTGTCGCGGTGCGCAGCCGGACCCCGTGGCCCTCCAGGTAGGCGGCGAGCGGGTCCCACAGCGCCTGCGGGAACGGTTCGCCGGGGACGTCGAAGAGCAGGCCCTCGCTGGAGCCGAGGAAGTAGATGTGGAACATCAGCACCAGTTCCGCGGCCGAGAGTTCGCGCGGGTCCGCGAAGAAGCTGCGTGAGAAGACCTCGAAGGCGAGATGGTGCGCGGCCTCGGGGAAGCGGATGCCGGTGAGGAAGTCGTGGGCGCTGACGCGGTCGAGCGCGGTGTAGACGTCCGGCACGCGGACGTCGAGCAGGGGGAGCGCCGCTCTCGGGTCCATGCGTGCCAGGTCGCGGAAGCCGAAGGTGGGGCTGAGGGCGGCGAATCCGGCGGCGCTCCACGGGGGTGTCCGCGGCACCTTGGCGAAGCTGTCGCGCAGGCCGGCGCTGTGCTGGAGGGGGTAGTCCGGCACGGCGGTGAGCATGCCGAGCCCGCCGTCGGCCCGCCGCAGCAGCCCGCGCAGGTTGTAGTACTGCCGGAAGAAGGCGTGGAAGCCACGGCTCATGGTGACCCGGGAGCCGTCGTCCAGGTCGACCGGCCAGCCGGCCAGCCGTCCCCCGAGCGTGCCCTCGCTCTCGTACAGGGTCACCCGGGCTCCGCGTTCGGCGAGGCCGGTCGCGGCCGCGAGTCCGGCGATCCCTCCGCCGACGACGGCGACACGGGGCGCGTCCGTTGTGAAACGCGGGCGTCCCGCGGCCGGGCGCAGGATCTCCGCCTGCCGGTCCCTGCCGCGGCGTGGCGCGGCGTTCTCAGGTGTCCGTCGCGGGGTCACTTCAGCTCCTTCGGTGGTGGACGTCATGGGCGCGGCCGACGGGAGGCACCCCCTGGGGTGCCGGGCTGCCGGGGGTTCGCGCTTCACGGCGGTGTGGCACGCCGTCTGCGGAAGGGCAGTTCGGCGACGGTGCGCAGCATGGGCAGGACCGGGGTGCGGCACCCGATCAGCAGGTCTTCCCGGACACGGGTCCCGCCGTCGAGGAACCGCAGCATCCGTTCCATCGGCACCCGCCCGAAGAGACCGGCGAAGAAGTCGGCACCGTCGACCCGCCCCGTGTCGAGGGCCCGGAGCATGACGGCGTCCATCGCCCGTGACCGCCGCGCATGCGGACGCGGCGGGGCCGGCACCGCCCCGGTGCGCCAGGCGTCGGCGATCGCCCGGCTCTGCCGCTGCACGGCGGAGAACGTGTAGCCGGTGGCGGGCCTGGTGGCGCCTCCGCTCGTGCCGATCCGGAAGACCCTGTCACCGGCGCGGCGGGGGAACCGTGCGTCGGTCATGGGGATGACGCCCTGTTCGGTGTCCTGGACCTCGTACGTCCGCAGTCGCAGCACCTCGGTGGTGTACCGGTGCAGCGCCGCCTCGTAGGCGGCGGTGGACAGCGGTGCCGAGGAGAACTCGGTGTACTCGATCAGCGCGCGGTCCCCGCCGAGCGGGAGCAGGTATCCGAACGACAGGCCGTGTGCCGGCTGGGGCGTACGGAAGTCCATCAGGGTGGCGGTGTCCCCGCCGAAGGACTCGGGTCCGTCCGGGAGGCCGTCCGCGCGGACGAACCAGCCGCGGAAGTGCTGGAGGAGCGCGGTGCGGTGGGGAGGAAGCCGGGGCAGGGGGCGGGAGTCGTAGGCCCAGCGGGCGCGCAGCGTGAGCGGCCGCCCTCCCGGGAGGGTTCCCGAGACGCGCACCCCGCCGCCGTCGTCGTCGCGCACGGCGTCGACGGCGGCGGTCAGCCGTGTCACCAGGGAGGTGGCGTCGAGCCGGGCGCCGACCAGTTCCTCGAAGCCGCGCGACCGGATCATCTTGTACGTCCAGGGGTGCGGGCGGCTCTCCCATGCCTGGCCCCGGGGGCCGCGGACACCGAAGCTGTTCCACGACCGGACCACCGCGTCCTCGAACTCCCCCTCCCCGCGTTCCCAGAAGCACCACGTCCGCTCCGGCGGCCGCAAGGGGCCGCCGGGTGCGTCGATCAGGACGACACGGGGCGCGGGCCTGGCGCTCGTCGGCGAGGGCGGCACGGCCGTGAGCGCGTGCGCGAGGGACAGGCCCGCCGCACCCGCGCCCACGATGACGACATCCGCGTCGGTCACGGCTGGAGGCTGTCGGCTCCGGCGGCCGCGGGGCGGGGGGCCCGTGCGGGGCAGCAGCCGACCGGGCAGAGGTCGTGGCTCGCGCCGAGGGAGCCGAGGGCGCAGCGCTCGGCGTCGATGCCGCGTTCGGAGGCGGCGCGTTCCAGGAGCAGGTCGCGGACGGCGGCGGCGAAGCGGGGGTCGGCGCCGACGGTGGCGGAGCGGCGGATTGGCAGGCCGAGTTCGGCGGCCTTGGCGGTGGCCTCGGTGTCGAGGTCGTAGAGGACTTCCATGTGGTCGGAGACGAAGCCGATGGGGACCATGACGGCGGCCGGCGCCCCGGCCGTGTGCAGCGCTTCGAGGTGGTCGCAGATGTCCGGCTCCAGCCACGGGATGTGGGGGGCTCCGCTGCGGGACTGGTAGACGAGGTCCCAGGGGTGGTCGATGCCCGTCTCGTCGCGGACCGCGCCGGCCACGAGCCGGGCGACCTCCAGGTGCTGGCGGACGTAGGCGCCGCCGTCGCCGTGCTCGCCGGCGGGCCCCGAGGCGTCGGCCGCCGCGGTGGGGATGGAGTGGGTGGTGAACGCCAGGTGCGCGCCCGCCCTGATCTCCTCGGGCAGCTCCGCGAGCGAGGCGAGGACGCCCTCGGTCATCGGGCGGACGAAGCCCGGGTGGTTGAAGTAGTGGCGCAGCTTGTCCACACGCGGCGGGTGCAGGCCCTCCGCCCGCAGCGCGGCGATCGCGTCGGCGAGGTTCTCCCGGTACTGGCGGCAGCCGGAGTAGGACGCGTACGCGCTGGTCGCCAGGACCGCCACCCGCCGGTGCCCGGCCTCCGTCATCTCCCGCAGCGTGTCGGTCAGGTACGGGGCCCAGTTCCGGTTGCCCCAGTACACCGGCAGGCCGAGCCCGTGGCCCGCGAAGTCCTCCCGCAGCGCGTCCAGCAGCGCCCGGTTCTGGGCGTTGATGGGGCTGACACCGCCGAACAGGAAGTAGTGCCGCCCCACCTCCTTCAGGCGCTCCGTGGGGATGCCCCGGCCACGGGTCACGTTCTCGAGGAACGGGACGACGTCGTCGGGACCTTCGGGACCGCCGAAGGACAGCAGCAGAAGGGCGTCGTAGGGCGCTGGATCACGCAGATCGGACATCGGAGTGACTTCCTGTGCGGTGCGAACGGTGGAGCGCGACGACGGTGACGGATCCCCACGAGCGGGAGATCCGTCACCGGGAAAGCTGTGGTCAGCAGAGCGGACCGGTGTGGCCCCTACCCCCGTCCTGTCGCGTCAGGCGCAGATCGCAGGCGTCCACGCCCGCGTCCGTGAACGCCTCCACCGCAGCCGCCGTGTCCGTGGCGTCCGGCGCCGGAGTGCGCGAGAGGAGGAAGCCCGCGGACCGGTCGTCGTTGGTGACGGCTGCCCACGAGTAGTCCGAGGCGAGTCCCACGATCACATAGTTGGCGTCGTCACCGTCGGCGAACCCGCCGCCGGGCCGCGGAATGAACGAGACGTCGAGACGGGTGTTGGTGGCGTCGAGCGGGCGCGCCGCACCGTTGACCGCGCTCGTCGATCCCCACCAGGTGGTGCAGGTGTTGCGGACGCCGACCGTGCCGTCGGCCTGCGGGGTGTAGAGGGCCTTGACGTTCTTCTCGCACTGGATCTCGAAGAGCTGGGGCACCGCCGCCACCTGGTACCAGGCACCGGCGTACCGCGTGAGGTCGACGGTCTCCGCCGTCCGTTCCGCGGCGGTGGCCGGGGTGGCGAGCCCGGTCAGGGGGACGGCGGCACAGGCGAGGACGACTGCCGCACGGCGAACGAGGCGGTGGACCGACACACGTGCTCCTTGATCGAGGACGACGACACGGTGTGTTCCCCCGGTGACACCGGATCGGATTCACCTCCGCGGGGCGAAGTACCGCGGTACGTCCCGGAGCGCGCCGCGCACCCGAGTGCGGGGGGCGTCAGCCGGTGCGGGGTGCCGGTGAGGAAGACGGGGACGTGGCGGCCCAGGAGGCGAGCAGGCGCAGGCCCTCCTCGGACGGAGAGGCCGGTTCGGCGGTGTAGATCGTGAGGGTGAGACCGGGTTCGGCGGCCATCTCCAGTCCTTGGTAGGCGAGGGTCAGCTCGCCGACGACCGCGTGGTGGTAGCGCTTGAAACCGGTGCCGTGGAGGCGCACGTCGTGGGCGCCCCAGCGGGTGCGGAACGCGTCGCTGCGGGTGGAGAGTTCGCCGACGAGGTCGTGGAACTCCTTGTCGTGGGGGTTGCGTCCGGCTTCGGTGCGCAGGATGGCGACGGTGATGTCGGCGGCCTGGTCCCAGTCCGGGTAGAAGCGTCGGGCGTCGGGGCCGAGGAAGGTGAAGCGGGCGAGGTTCCCCTGGTTGTGGGGGTCGGCGTAGACGTCGGAGTAGAAGGCGCGGGCCAGCCGGTTGGCGGCCAGCAGGTCCATACGGCCGTTGCGGACGAACGCCGGGCCCTCGGTGACCGCGTCCAGGGTCCACTGCAGGCTCGGGTGCGGCTTCCACTGCTGGGCGGCACGGCGGCGCGGCCGGGCGAGGGCGTCGGAGCCGTCGGCGGCCTGCGCCAGGCGGAGCAGGTGGGCGCGCTCGGCGTCGTCGAGCCGCAGGGCGCGGGCGACGGCCTCCAGGACGGTCGGCGAGACGCCGGCGAGGTTGCCGCGCTCCAGCTTGGCGTAGTACTCGACGCTCATGTCGGCCAGGGCCGCGACCTCGCTGCGGCGCAGCCCGGGGACCCGGCGCCGCGGACCGGTGGGGAGCCCGGCCCGCTCAGGAGTGATCTTCGCTCGCCGCGAGGTCAGGAACTCGCGGACCTCTTCACGGTTGTCCACACCTCGACCGTACGTCCCGCGCTCGGCCGGAGGGATGTACTGGCGGTACACCCTTCGACCGTGCCTCGCTCGGAGCGCCGGGAGCGGGTTACCTGGATGACGGACGTGGTGCTTTCCGGCCCGCCGTCACGACGGGCACGCACCCGGCCCGCCCTGTACCCGGCGACGGCCCCGGACCTCCGGCGGCCGGCCGCCCCGGCACGCGAAGGAACCCCTCTCATGCGCGGCGCAGTGATCCACGCTCCCGGCGACGTCCGGTTCGAGACCCTGGACGACCCCAGGATCCTCCACCCCACCGACGCGGTCATCCGCACGGCCGTGACCTGCGTGTGCGGCTCCGACCTGTGGCCCTACCGCGGAGCGGAGCCGATCGGCGACCCCCACCCGATGGGCCACGAGTACGTGGGCTTCGTCGAGGAGGTCGGCTCCGCCGTCACCTCGGTGAAGCCGGGCCAGTTCGTCGTCGGATCGTTCGCGACCTCCGACAACACCTGTGCGAACTGCCGGAACGGCTTCCCGTCGAACTGCCTGCACCGCGAGTTCATGTCGACCTGCCAGGCCGAGTACGTGCGCATCCCCAACGCCCAGGGCACCCTGGTCGCCACCGGCGAGGTGCCGGACGACAGCCTGTGGCCGGGCCTGCTGGCCGTCTCCGACGTCATGGGCACCGGCTGGTGGGCCGCGGACGCCGCCGAGGTCACGCCCGGCTCGACGGCCGTGGTGGTCGGCGACGGCGCGGTCGGCCTGTGCGCCGTGATCGCGGCGAAGGAGCTGGGCGCCGAACGGATCATCGCCATGTCACGGCACGAGAGCCGGCAGAGGCTCGCCGTCGAGTTCGGCGCCACCGACATCGTCTCCGAGCGCGGCGAGGAGGGCGTCGAACGGATCAGGGAACTGACCGGAGGAATCGGCGCGGACAGCGTGCTGGAGTGCGTCGGCACCGCGGAGTCCATGTCCCAGGCCCTGCACTCGGCCCGGCCGGGCGGCAACGTGGGCTTCGTCGGCGTGCCCCACGGCGTCGCCGTCGACGGACAGGAGCTGTTCTTCTCCCACGTCGGCCTGCGTGGCGGCCCCGCCCCCGTCCGCCGCTACCTCACCGACCTGATCGACCGCGTCCTCGACCGCCGCATCGACCCCGGCAAGGTCTTCGACCTCACCCTTCCGCTGGAACAGGTCGCCGAGGGCTACCGGGCCATGGACGAGCGCCGCGCCGTCAAGACCCTCCTCACCCCCTGACCTGTCCCGCCTTCCCTGCAAAGGAGCAACCCGTGCAGATCACCCGCAGCTCGATCGACACCGCCAAGGGCCCGGCCGACTGGTTCACCGGCGACGTGTACATCGACGCGGTCGCCGCCGCCCCCGCCCCGTCCCGGGTCACCGCGAACCTGGTGCACTTCATGCCCGGCGCCCGCACCCACTGGCACCGCCACCCGCTGGGCCAGACCGTCTTCGTCACCGAGGGCATCGGCCTGTGCCAGCGCCGCGGCGGACCGGTCGAGATCATCCGCCCCGGCGACCGCGTCCTGTTCGAAGCCGACGAGGAGCACTGGCACGGCGCCGCCCCGAACCGGCTCATGGTCCACCTCGCCGTCAACGAGGGCGACGCCGACCACGACGTCGTCCACTGGCTGACCCCCGTCACCGATGCCGAGTACGCCGCCGCCCCGGCCGTCTGAATCCTCACCCGGGCGGGGCCGTAGGCGCGTGAGGCGCCGTCGACCGCCTCGGCACCGACGACGAGATCGCCCAGGCCGTCGTGTGGTTCCGCAGCGGCCGCGGGCTGTGCCGTTGTGACGTGGCAGGATGGTGCGCCTCCCGTTTCCACGCCCCGGAGGAGATCCATGTCCGTTTCGTCGGCCGGCCACGGCGCGCCGCCGCCCGTCGCGGTGCTGCTCGTCGAGGACGACGAGGTGATCCGTCGATCCGTCGAACTGGCGCTGGGGCGCTACGGGTACCGGGTCACCGTGGCCGGGGACGGCCTGACCGGGCTGGAGATGTTCCGGGAGGGCGGGCACGATGTGCTGCTGCTGGATGTGATGCTGCCCGCGCTGGACGGCATCGGACTGTGCCGCCGGATCCGTGAGTCCAGTACCGCCCCGATCCTGATGATGTCCGCGCGGGGCGACGCGCTGGACGTGGTGTCCGGGCTCGAGGCGGGGGCCGACGACTACGTGGTCAAGCCCGTCGACACCGCCGTGCTGGTGGCCCGCATCCGCTCACTGCTCCGGCGTGCCACGCTCGTGCCGGCCGGGGCGGGGGCGACCGGCGCGGCTGCGTCCGGCGCCGCGGAGGACGCCCGGACGCTCGCCTTCGGTGATCTGAGGGTCGACACGGAGGGGCTCGTGGTGTCCGTGGCCGGCACGCCGGTCGCGCTGGCCCCCACCGAGCTGCGGCTGCTGCTGGAGTTCGCCGCGAACCCCGGCGTCGTACTCGACCGGCAGACGCTGCTGCGCAACGTGTGGGACTACGGGTGGGACGGCGACTCCCGGGTCGTCGATCTGTGCGTGCAGCGACTGCGTCGCAAGATCGGACCCGACCGCATCGAGACGGTCCGCGGCTTCGGGTACAAGCTGCGGCGGAGCTGACGTGGCGGCCGTACGCGCGCTGCTCGATCCGCGCTCGCTGCGGTGGAAGTCCGCCCTGCTGCTGACGATCGCCTGCTCCACCGTCGCACTGGCCGTCGGGCTGCTGGTCCACGACAGCACCCTGGACCGATCGATGAACGACGGTGCGGCCAGGGCCATGACCGAGCTCTCCCGCTCGGTGGACCGGTACGAGCGGACCGGGGTGCGGGCCGACGGCGACATCACGCAGGCCGGGGCCATGCCCGACGAACTGCTGCGCGAGCTCGCGGACGGGCGCGGGACGGCCGGTGGGGCTGTCGCCACCTGGTACGAGGACAACCCCTCCCACCCCTCCATGTGGGCGGCACAGCTGCACGACGACCGGCCCTACGCCGTGCGCGTCGACATGACTCCCGATCTGCACTTCCGGCAGGCCCTGGACCGGCACATGTGGAAGTACTCCCTGGTGGCGCTGGCCGTCGTCGTCCCCCTGTCGGTGCTCGCCGCGGAACTGCCCCACCGCAGACTCCAGCGGATCGCGCGGACCGCACGCCGCATCACCGCAGGCGACCTGACCGCACGGACGTCGGCGGACGGCGGAGGCCGGGGCGGGGACGGAAACGGGGGCGGCAGCCGGGGCGGAGGCGGGGACGAGATTCGCGACATCTCCGCCGCTGTGGACGCCATGGCCGACAGCCTGCACGAGCGCCTGCGCACCGAGCAGCGGTTCACCGCCGACGTCGCCCACGAGCTGCGCACCCCGCTGATGGGACTGGTCACCGCCAGCGGGCTGCTCGCCGAGGGCGAGGCCACCGATCTGGTCAGGAACCGGGTGCGGGCGCTGTGGGCCCTGGTGGAGGACCTGCTGGAGATCTCCAGGCTCGACGCGGGCGCGGAGAGCGCGGAACTGCGGCCGGTGCCGCTGGCCGAGGTGGTCGCCGACTCGCTGGCACGGACCGGCTTGGAAACGACGTTCACCGCGGCTGCCGGGTCGTCGGCCGAGACGGATCCGCGCCGGCTCGACCGGATCGTCGCCAACCTGGTCGTCAACGCGCACCGGCACGGCGGTACGCCCGTGGAAGTGTCCGTCACGGCAGGCACCGTCACCGTGCGGGACCACGGTCCGGGTTTCCCGGCCGAGCTGCTGGCGCGGGGACCGCAGCGCTTCCGCACCGGGGCCGCCGAACGCGGTCGCGGGCACGGGCTCGGGCTGACCATCGCCCTGGGCCAGGCACGGGTCATCGGCGCCCGGCTGGACTTCGCCGACGCTCCCGGTGGCGGGGCGGTGGCGACACTGCGGCTTCCGGTCGCCGATACGCAGCCGATACAGGGCCGACGGCCGGCCGAGCGGTGACGGACACCATTCCACGGCTTCACGGAGATCCGCGCCCCGCACAGTGGGCGGCGTGCGCGAACGCCGCGCACCTGCCTCCGGAGGTGCCCCTCTCATGTCCCTGGTCCCCGCTCCCCACCGAACCGGCGCCGGCCCGGCCGAGCCGTCCGGCCCCGGTGGGCCGCCGGAGAAGCGGTCCCGTTCCCGGACGCGTCCGGCCGCCGTCCGCTCCGCGGGCGTTCTCGCCCTGGCCGCCCTGGTGTCCCTCGCCGCCTTCGTGGACACCGGCAGGAGCGATCCGGCAGGCGGCCCGCGAGCCGCGGCACCCCCGGTCTCCTGGCCTGCGGAGGGCCAGGCGGGCATCGTGGTCGAGGGTTTGGGGCCCCGGGGCGAGCTCGGCACGGCGGGCGCGCGGGAACCGGTGCCGATCGCCAGCGTGACCAAGGTGATGACGGCGTACGTGATCCTGCGCGACCACCCGCTCGCCGCCGACGGCGCCGGGCCCCGGATCACCGTCGACGAGCAGGCCGGCAACGAGTCCTGGTCCGGTGTGGAGTCGACCGTCCCGGTGCGCGCGGGACACCGGCTCGGCCAGCGCCGGCTGCTGGAGTACCTGCTGGTCGCCTCCGGGAACAACATCGCCCGGCTGCTGGCCCGTTGGGACGCGGGCTCGGAGGAGGCGTTCGTCGCGAAGATGAACCGGGCCGCCGAGGACCTGGGGATGCGCCACACCGCGTACACCGACGCCAGCGGTCTCGCGCCCACGAACGTCAGCACCGCCCGGGACCAGCTCGTACTGGCCCGGCAGGTGATGCGGGACGCGGCATTCCGGTCCATCGTCGCCCAGAAGGAGACCACGGCCGCGGAGGTCTCCGGACCGATCGGCAACACCAACGCCCTGCTCGGCGAGGACGGGGTGATCGGCGTCAAGACGGGCTCCAGCACCCCGGCGGGCGGCAATCTGATGTGGGCGGCCGTGGCGCCCGACCGCGACGGCCGCAACCGGATGATCATCGGCGTCGTCCTCCACCAGCGCGCCGGGACCGACCCCCGGCAAGGCATGGATTCCGCCTTCGCCGCCGGCCGCACGCTGGTCCGGGACGCGCGGCAGTGGCTGTCGACGACGTCCGGACCGCGGTGAGGCGCGCCGTGACCATCCATGGGCAACGGCCCGACACCTCGCCCGCCCTTGTCCGGACACCGTGCCGGCGCCCGGTCCGCGGTGCCTGGCGGCGGGGAAGGGCCGTTGCCGTCGTGGCGTCGGCGACCGCGCTGGTGCTGCTCGGGCACCGGGGCGTTCCCAACAGGTTCGGCCGGCTGGGCAGTCTCGTGGAGACCTTCCTCCCCTGGACGGGTGCCCTTGTCGTGGTCCTGCTGCTGTGCGCGGCACTCCGGCGCTCCGCCGCCGCCGCGGCGGCGGCCGTCCTGTCCGCCGTCGTGTGGGCCACGACGTTCGGTGGCACGCTCGTCGACAAACGGGCGGACGGCGGGAACATCACGGTCGTCACCCACAACGTCCGCGAGGACAACCCCGATCCGGCAGGCACCGCGCGGGCCGTGGCCGCCGCCGACGCCGACGTCGTCGCTCTGCAGGAGCTGAACGGAACGGCCACGGCGGCCTATCGCAAGGCAATGGACGGCCACTACGCCCACCGGTCCGTACAGGGCACGGTCGGTCTGTGGAGCCGCTATCCGATCACCGACAGCGCCCCGCTCGACATCGCGCCCTGGCCCCGTGCCCTGCGCGCGACGGTGCGGACACCGCACGGCCCGGTCGCCGTCTACGCGGTCCACCTGCCGTCGGTGCGGCTGTCGCCCGCCGGCTTCGGCACGCGGGCGCGCGACTCCGCCGCCCTGCGCCTCGCCGCCGCCCTGCACGACGAGCCGCTCCCCCGGGTCGTCGTGGTGGGCGACCTCAACGGCACCGTCGGGGACCGGGGGCTGTCCCCGGTCACCTCCCGACTGCGCTCCGCCCAGGCCGAGTCCGGCGCCGGATTCGGCTTCAGCTGGCCTGCCGCGCACCCGGTGGCCCGCATCGACGAGATCCTGCTCCGGGGCATCACCCCACGCGCCGCCTGGAACCTGCCGGCCACCGGCAGCGACCACCTGCCGGTGATGGCGGCACTGCGACTGTGACGCCGGAGGTGATCTCCGAGGGGCGCGACGCCGTCCGGCCGAGGTCTGCTGTCGGTACCGGCCGCTAGGTTGCTCGTATGCGTCCCGAGATGATCGAAAAGCTGGATCGAGTCCGCGAGAAGGCGCTCGCGCGCGGCGTGCCGTCCGCGGACGTCGAGAGGTGGCTGGCCGCCGCCCGCCCGTGCGTGACCCTGGCCCCGGACATCGACGGTCCGGTCGTCGGGCGCCTGGGCGGCCCCGTGCTGCTGCCCGCCGACGCCCCCCAGGTCCCGGACCGGCTGCGCCTGATCGCGTCCCTGGACCTCGCGGCGATACCGGAGCGCGCGACGAGTCTCCCGCTGCCGCCTGACGGCCGGCTCCTGCTGTTCGCCCACATCGACCACGACGAGGCAGAGGCATCGGGCAGGGCCGTGTACGTCCCGGCCGGTACACCCGTCGAGGAACGCCACGGCGGCGACGGCGGCACGTGGGGCCACCCGCTGAACGACATGGACTCCCTCCTCCAGGGGGATCTGCGGCTGGGTCACGATGTGTCCCTGCCGGACAACTCGGTGCTCTTCGACCCGGACGAACACCCCCGTGCCGCGGATCTGCGCGCGGCGTGGTCGCAGGTGCGGGAGGAGGACTGGGGGCGCCTGGCAGGCACTCACCTGCAGCTCGACGGCTACTCCACGGACTCCTACGGCGAGGCCGACCCGATCACCGGGGCCGCGGCGCGGGCGGCGCTGGCCGCGGGGAAGGCGGTGCCCGGGACGGCCGGCCCGTGGGAACAGCCCGGCCCCGAGGACTGGGCGCTGCTCGCCCAGTGGAGCGGCCACATCGACGGCTACGTGTACTGGCCGATCGCCAGGAAGGACGTGGCGGCACGGCAGTTCGACCGGGCCGGCGTGCTGGGGTTCTTCGAGGGCCCGCTGTGAGGCTCCGGCTGCCGAGGCCCTGACGTCACACCGTCCCGGACCGGTCGACGCCCGAAGGCGGCGGCCGTCCGCTCGCATGCCGTCCCACACGCACCTCCCCGGTCGCTCCTGCTGGGTCCACACCAGAAGTCGGCCGGTGCCACGGGCGGGTTCCCGGGAGGTGCAGTGGCGTGCGTCACAGCAGCACGCGCGCGAGGGGAGCAGTGCCACCGGTCGCGCGACTGGCGCAGAGGCGCCGTTCTCCGCGACCCGTCGCCGTGTGCGGCGGACGCTCTGCGTCAGCCGGGGCTGCCGGGCGTGTCCGGGTACGGGACGGCCTGGGCCGTTCAGGTACGCCGCGCACGCGCAGGGCGGACTGACACACCGTCACCGTCACTTCCGCCCCACCCGTTCGCTCACGGCGTGTCACCGGTGACAACGAGACATTCTCGGGGGCGCTCTGTCGCGACACGAACAGGCCACCTACGCTGATCCGCGCAGTCGGTTCGCACCGCCGGCCAGGCGGTGCGTCGCAAGAGGGAACCCGGTGGAAATCCGGGACTGTCCCGCAGCGGTGAGTGGGATCGAAAGCCGTCATCAGCACTGGGGGTCGTGCGGGACCCCGGGAAGCGACGGCCGGTAGGCGCAGGAACCGGGCAGTCGCCCGTCCTGCACGCCCACGAGTCCGAAGACCTGCCACTGCGCGCGTGCCACCGGCACGCGCTGTTCGCTGCGGCCTCGTGGGTTGGGCCGGTGGTGCGCTGGAACCGTGCGCTCACGCGTGCGCTCTCGCCGCCCCGAACCCCCGGGTCCGGCCGACGAGAGAGGACACGGCGTGACCACCGCACACCTCGACGACCGGCCCGTGCCGGTCCGGACGGCACACCTCACCCCATGCTGACGCCCGATGCCGCTCCGCTGGGCCGCGGCTTCACCGGTGTCTGCCACGGCACCCTCGGAGAGCTCTACCAGGGCCCGCTGCGAGCCGGGCCGGACCCGGACATCGCCGTGGTGTCCTTCCCCTTCGACCGGCATTCCTGGGTCCACTTCACCCCGGAGGGGGGTCCCGGGCCGCTGCCCGGATCCCTCCCGCTCGGCGAGAAGACACAACGGGCCGTGCGCCTGTTCCTGGAGCGTACGGGGCGCACCCTGCCGCCCGGGCGCCTCAGCGCCCACAGTGATCTCACCGTCGGGGTGGGGATGGCCAGTTCCACCGCCGACATCGTCGCGGCGCTGCGCTGTCTGTTCCGGGTCTTCGCGCTGCCGGAGGACCCGGACGCGGTGAGGGATGTGCTGGCCTCGATCGAACGCGCGGACAGTGTCTTCCTCGAGGAGTTCGCCCTGTACCTGAGCGCACGCCACCGGGTGGTGCGCCGGCTGGGCACCGGAACGGTCTTCCACACCGCCTTCGTGACGGAGCCGGGAACGGTCGACACCTCGGCCACCACACCGGTGCTGCTCCGGCACTACCGGCGCCGCGGCGACGAGTACGAACGCTGCCTGACGGACCTGCTCAAGGGGTTCTCCACCGGTGACGCGCCCGCCGTCGCCCGCGCGGCCACCACCAGCGCCGTGCTCTCCCAGGAAGCCCTGCCCAAGCGGACCTTCTCGGCGGTGCTGGCGCACCGCGAGGAGTTCGGCGCGGACGGCGTCTTCGTCGCGCACACCGGCTCGCTCGTCGGCTACCTCTTCGCCCGGCGGCCCGCTCCCTCCCTCAAAGGAGAACTCTCCGCGTTCTACCGCTCCCTCGGACACCCGTGCACGTTCGCCCAAGGAGGCTTCGCGTGATCCATCCGCACGTCGCAGACGCCGTCAAGCGTCCCGACCTGGTCCGCCTGACGGACTCCGTGGTCCTGCTCCGGTTCGAGTCCATGAAGATCTACTCGGCGCTCGCCGCCGTCCGCCACCTCCTGGAGCGGGGCACCGTCTCGCCGGGGCAGACACTCGTCGACAGTTCGAGCGGCATCTACGCCTACGCCCTGGCGCTCGCCTGCCACCGGTACGGCATGCGCTGCCACATCGTGGCGTCCACGACCGTGGACGCCACGACCCTGGCCCAGCTGGAGGTCCTGGGCGCCACGGTCGAGCAGGTCCGGCCCTCTCGGAACCTCAAGCTGGACCAGGAGTTACGGGTGCGGCGGGTGCGGGCCTACCTGGAGGAGCGGCCGGACGCCCACTGGATGCGCCAGTACCACGACGACGTGCACTACCTCGGATACCAGGAGGTTGCCGACCGGGTGGCCGCCGCCCTGCCGGACCGGCCCCTGACGGTCGTCGGGGGCGTCGGATCGGGCGCGTCGACCGGCGGGCTGGTGGAACACCTGCGACGCGACGACCCGTCCGTGCGCCTGGTGGGCGTGCAGCCGTTCGGCAGTGTCACCTTCGGCAGCCAGGACCACCACGATCCCGAGGCGATCATCGCCGGAATCGGCTCGTCGATCGTCTTCGACAACGTGCGCCACCACCTGTACGACTCCCTGCACTGGATGGACTTCACCCACGCCATGGCGGGGACGGTGGCCCTCCTGCGCGACCACGCGGTCTTCGCCGGGCTCTCCACCGGGGCCGCCTACCTCGCGGCCGTCCACGAGACCCGGCGGCTCCCCGACCAGACGCACCTGGTCGTCGGCGCCGACACGGGGCACCGCTACGTCGAACGCGTCTACCGGCGCCACGCCGAAGCCCTCGACACAACGCTCCTCAAGCCCGTCGAGGTCGGCTCCCCCGAGGACATGGCCATGCCCTGGTCGACCATGGCGTGGAACCGCACCCCCTGCCCCGCGCACTGGAAGGAATCCGCAGCGTGACCCTGGTCTGCCTGGAATCGCTCTCCTTCGGCCTGGGCCATCTGGTCCGTGCCGCCGACGCCCTGGGCGAGCGGCTGCGGCTGCTGACCCGCGACCCGTCCTACTACCGCTACGAGCTCGACCGGCTGCCCGCGGACGCCGTCGACGTGACGGAGGTGGACACCTTCGACACGGAGGCCGTCGCGGCGCTGCTCGCGGCGACACCGGATCTGCGGGGACTGATCGGCTCGACGGACACCTGGATGCTGGTGGGCGCGGAGCTGACGGCCCGGTTCGGGCTTCCGGGGCTGGACCCCGCCGTGCTGCGGCTGTGCCGCGACAAAGCCGCGGTGCGCGACCTGCTGCACACCGCGGGGCTGGCTCGCTCGCGGGCGGTCCGGGCGCCGGACGCCGCTCCGGCGGAGTTCGCCGCGCTGGTCGCCAAGGAGACCGGATTCCCCGCCGTGGTCAAGGACACCGCCGGCACGGGCAGCCAGAACGTCTGGCTCGTCCGGGACGAGGGCGCTCTGGACGCCGCCCTGCGGGAGGCCGCCGAAGGGCAGCTCAAGGGCGAGCTGTTCGCCGAGCCCTACCTCGCCGGTCCCGTCTACAGTGCCGAGACCCTGACCTGGGACGGTTCCACCCGCCTGCTGGGCGTCTCCAGCCGTCTGATGTCCCCCGAGCCCCGCTTCCGCGAGGAGATCACCGCCTTCCCCGTCGCCTTCCCCGAGCGGAGCAGGGCGGAGCTGGAGCGCTGGCTCGACGGCGTCCTCGCCGCCGTGGGGTACACCGACCGGTTCGCCCATGTGGAGTTCGCGCTCACGTCGGACGGGCCCGAGGTGATCGAGATCAACCCGCGCATCGGCGGTGCGCTGGTCGGCGAGGGCATGTGCCGGGCGCTCGGATACAACGTCTACGAGGCGATGGCGGAGACGGCGCTCGGCCGCCGGCCGCGCCTGATGGACGCCGACCTGCCGGGCGGGCCGGCGGTCGCCTTCGTGCTCGGCTACCCCGCACGGCCCGGTGTGTTCACCGGGGTCGAGGGCCTCGACCGGCTGGCGGACCTGCCGGGGTCGCCCGTCTGGTATCCGGTCAAGCAGGCCGGTGACCGGATCGAGCATCTGGACGACAGCCGCGGATACGCGGGCATCGTCTACGCGGAGGCGGAGACCGCGGAACTGGCCACCCACCGCGCCGTCGCGGCGGCCAACACCGTGCGGGTGCTCACCGAGGCGATCCCCGGCGACACACCGGCGGAGCGTCCGGTCCGTGGCTGAACGCGTCGCGGCCGGCGGGCCGTTGCGGGCGACCCTCGCGTCCCTCGGCGGCCCGCTGCGCTTCCTGCTGCTGAGCTCGTTCCTGATCCCGCTCGGCAGCTTCATGGTGCTGCCGTTCATGTCGGTCTTCCTGCACGAACGCCTCGGCATGGGGCTGGGCGCGGTCGGTGTGGTCCTCGCGGCGGCATCCCTGGTGCAGTTCTCCGGGGGTGTCGTCGGCGGCGCGGTGGCGGAGCGCATCGGGCTGCGGAGAACGATGACCTGGGCACTCGTCATCCGGACGGCCGGTTTCGTGGGGCTGCTCGCGGCGCTGCGCTGGCCGCCGCTGGCCGTGGGGGCGCTGATCCTCACCTGCTGCGGGGCGGCGCTGTACCTGCCGGCGAACAAGGCGTACCTGGTGGACGGCGTCGACGAGGAACGGCGCCCGGTGTTCCTGTCGGCGGGCAACGCCGCGCTCAACGCCGGGATGGCGGTGGGGCCGCTGGTGGCGGGGCCCTTCGTGCTGTCGTCACCGGCTCCGCTGTTCCTCGCGGTGACCGCTCTGTTCGCCGTGGTGACCCTCGGGCACGCGCGCCTGCCGGCGTCGTCCGGGGGCGACCGGCCGGCCTCGGAGGGCCCCCGGCAGGGCCTCCTCACCGGGATCGCCGTGCTGCCGTTCGCCGCCAACGCCCTGGCCTTCTACCTCTACTTCCACTTCCAGCACTATCTCGCCGTGTACGCGGTGGAGCGGGCGTCCGCCTCGTTCTACAGCCTCGTGCTGCTGCTCTGCTTCGTGCTGGTGATCGTCGTGCAGCCGCCCGCCTCCGGACTGATCCGGCGCATGCCCTACCCGGTCGCCCTGGCCGCCGGGTTCACCGGGCTCGCGGCGGGCCTCGCGGTGCTCTCCCTCGGCACACGGCCCGCCCTGCTGGCCGGCGGCGCGCTGATCACCCTGGGCGACATCGTCCTCTTCCTGAAGAACGACCTGGAGGCGCTGGCCCGCAGTCCGCGTTCCGACGCGGTGGTCTTCGGGCAGCAGCGGCTCGCCGCCGGGCTCGGCGCGTGCGCGAGCGGGGTGCTCGGCGGACAGCTCTACGGGTTCGCCGAACAGGGCGGCGGCACGGGGTGGTTCTGGCTCGTCGCCGCCGCCCAGTGCCTGGTCCTGCCGCTGCTGCTGCTCCCCCTGTGGCGCGGGTCCGACCCGATGCCCACCGACCACGCCGGCCCGAAGGACGGCACCGGCACCGACGCCACCGAGCTCTCCCTCCGGCCACCCACCGAAAGGAACCCCGATCCCCGATGACGCACACCGGCGGATTCCAGGACGACGACTTCTGGATCGAGTTCTACGACTTCCTCTTCTCCGAGCAGCGCTACACCCAGGCCGGGGAACTCCTCGACACCTCCCCCCTGCTGTCCTTCCCCGCCGGGGCACGTGTGCTCGACCTGTGCTGCGGCCCCGGAGTGTTCACCGTCCCCCTGGCGCTGCGGGGCATCGAGGTGACCGGTGTGGACCGCAGCGCGGCACTGCTGGAACGGGGACGAAAGCGTGCCGCCGACGCGGGCGTGGCACCCCGGTTCACCGAGGCGGACGTCCTGGAGTACCGGGCCGAGGGCCGGTACGACGTGGTCCTCAACATGTTCACGTCCTTCGGCTACTTCGAGGACCCGGCCGACAACGCCCGGGTGCTGCGCACCATGCACGACTCCCTGGTCCCGGGCGGGACCCTGGTGCTCGACGTGGCGGGCAAGGAGCTGCTCGCGCGCAAGGTCGTCCCGCCGAAGGTGGTGCAGCGCGGCGACGACCTGATGGTGCAGACGGACACGGTGCTCGACGACTGGGCCCGGCTGCGGAGCGACTGGGTGCTGGTGCGCGGTGAGCGGGTGACGCGGGCGAGCCTCGTGTGGTTCGTCTACAGCGCCGTCGAACTGCGGGCCATGGTCCGCGAGGCCGGTTTCGGCGAGGTCGAGGTGTACGGCGGCTTCGACGGCCGCCCCTACGACCAGGACGCGGAACGCCTCCTCGTGCGGGCTGTCCGGACGGCCTGACGACGCCCGGAGGGGCGCACGGACTCGGTCCGTGCGCCCCTCGTCCTTCCTCCGTGGGCCCGCTCAGCCGTCCTCGTGCTCGTGGAGTGCCGCCGCCGGTGGATCGGCGGGCCGCGGCCTGCCGCCGTCCCGTCCCGAGAACGTCACGGCGAGGATGCCGACCACGACGGCGAGGACGAGGACCCGGCCCGCGACACGCAGGGTCCAGCCGACCGCCTGCCGGCCGCTGGGGGCGCCGAGCCGCTCGCCCCGCCGTGCCGGGCGCAGAAGCCGGACGAGGAGCAGCACGGCTACGGGAAGTTGGAGGATCCACAGCATGGTGCGCGGCCAGTCCCCGTACCAGACGTTGGTGCCGTAGAGCAGGGTGTGCCAGACACTGAGCACGTAGACGACGATGACGAACCGGTGGAGTCTGCGCCACGTGTTGGCGCCGATGCGGTGCCGTACGTAGAAGAGGAGGCCGAGCGGCACGGCGAGGTACAGAGCGGCCTGTCCGACGGGAATCGCGATCTGACCGGTGCCGGAGTCGTACCAGCCGGGGACGAAGCTGTCCGCGAAGCCCGCCCATATGCGTTCCGCCCAGCCCATCGCGGCCTCGTACCGCACCAGTTCGGCCATGAACATCAGGGCGTGCGCGGCCATCAGCGCCATGGTGGTGAGGCTGGTGGTGCGGTGCCAGCGCTCCAGGGTGGCGTGGGACACCGGCAGCCTGCCCGTACCCGGTCCGGACAGCAGGAGCCCCAGCATCACCGTGCCCCAGGCCCAGAGCAGTCCCGACCAGCCGAACGCCTGGCTGAGCAGATACATCCAGTAGGTGTCGGGGTCGTCCATGAAGGGCATCACCGCGACGGTGTCGCCCACACCCTCCTTCATCCGGAAGTACAGGAAGAGGAACACGGCCCCGGTGATCACCACGGCGGCAGCCGCGTCCGGCAGTGCCGCACGCAGGTCACCTCGCAGTGTGACGCGCCCACCGGGCCGTGCACCCGACTCCTCTGTTGTGCCGGCTCTCCCGGCAGACTGCTGCGTCACCTCGGGCTGCATCCTCGGCCTCTCGCGCCGGCGCACTCACTGGATGGGGACTCCAGTGTGGCGGAAGTGACGTGAGGCGACGGAGACGTGATCCAGTCAGAGAACACCGTTCGAGGTGGGTCCGCTGGCCGGATCCCGCCGCTGGGCCCGCCCGCGCGCGGGCGCCCGGACCGGGCGGGGTGGCAACAGGCCGGACGGGCCCCGGAAACCTGATGGCCTGCCTCCGGGGCCGCGTGCGAGGATCGCGCGATGAGCAATCCCCGCTGCGATCTGCTGCGCTGGCAGTTCGACATGTGCTGGTCGCTGTTCGACTACCACCTGGAGCGGCTGGAGCCCGGCGACTTCCTGTGGGAGGCCGCCGATCTGTCGTGGACGGTGCGTCCGGACGCCGCCGGCAACTGGCTGCCCGACTGGGCCGACACCGAGCCCGACCCCCTCCCCGTCCCCACCATCGGCTGGCTGAGCTGGCACATCGGCTGGTGGTGGAGCACTGCCGTCGACCACGCAGGAGGACGCACGCCCCGGGAGCGTACGGACATCACGTGGCCGGGCAGCGGACCGGCGGCCGTCGCCTGGCTCCGGGACCTGCGTACCCAGTGGCTGGCGGTCCTCGACGAACTCACCGACGCCGACCTGGATGCAGCCTCCACACTGCCGTGGCAGACCCCGCCGGACAACACCGTCGGACACATGCTCGCCTGGCTGAACGCCGAACTGATGAAGAACGTCGCCGAGATCGGGCAGTTGCGGCTGCTGCGGGCGGCGTCGCAGCAATAGGGCTCCGGGGTCCCGCGCCCACCCGTTCAATGCCAGCCGGTGTACCCGTCCGGGCTCCCCTGCCCCGAGTCCGCCCCCAGAAGGCCGACCAGGAAGAGCACCACCACGATCAGCGCGAGCATCCACAGCCAGAAGTGGTCCGCGAATCCCGAAGCCCCCGGGCCCCGTGGACGGTCGTCACCGCGGTCCTCGGCGTCACTGTCCCCATCGGTCACCCCGCACCCCCTTTGTCCGTCTTCATGGCACTGCGCCGGCACCCTCGGCGTCAAGCCCTCCGACGGCGTCGACCCTCCGTGAGGGCTGTGCCCACTCCCGGGGGGCACGTCCGGCCCCGGATTTCGGACTACTGCCCGCCCCGCCGCACCAGTACTGTCTCGTCGATGAGCACGGGACGCCCGGGCCGGCGCCGCCGCCCCCGGGGGTTGCCGATCGGCCCGGCGGAGGAGCAGCGACATGTCGGTGGTCAAGAGCCTGCGCAAGGTGGCACGCCTGGCGCGGCGACCGCGCCGTGTCGACCTCAGCCACCCCGCCCGCTCACCGCTCGGCAGCACGGTCGTCAACTGCGTCGCCTACCGCGCGGGCCGCCGGATCACGGGCGGGGTCCCCGTCGAGGAGACCGTCCGGCAGGTCCGCAGGCACGGGGACGGCTTCGTCTGGATCGGCCTGCACGAGCCGTCCGAGGAGGAGTTCGCGGGCATCGTGGAGCTCTTCGGCCTCCACCCCCTGGCCGTCGAGGACGCCGTCCACGCACACCAGCGCCCGAAGCTGGAGCAGTACGGCGAGGTCGTGTTCACCGTGTTCAAGACGGTCACCTACGTCGAGCACGAGCAGCTCACCGCCACCAGCGAAGTCGTCGACACCGGCGAGATCATGGTCTTCACCGGCCGCGACTTCGTGGTGACCGTCCGGCACGGCCGCCACGGCTCTCTCGGCCCGCTGCGCGAAGCCCTGGAGTCCGACGCCGAACAGCTCGCCAAGGGCCCCGCGGCGGTCCTGCACGCGATCGCGGACCACGTCGCCGACGACTACCTCGCCGTGGCCGACGCCATCCAGGAGGACATCGACCAGGTCGAGACCGACGTGTTCTCGCCCCAGAGCTCCACGGCCGCCAACGCCGGCCGGGTCTACCAGCTCAAGCGCGAACTCCTCGAGTTCAAGCGCGCCGTCGTCCCGCTCTCACGACCGCTCACCGCGCTCGCCACCGAACCGTGTCCCGCGATCGACGCCGGGATGAGGCCGTACTTCCGGGACGTCGCCGACCATGTCGCCCGTGCCACCGACCAGATCGCCTCCTTCGACAACCTGATCGACTCGATCCTCCAGGCGCACCTGGCGCAGGTGACCGTCGCCCAGAACGAGGACATGCGCAAGATCACCGCCTGGGCCGCCGTCATCGCCGTCCCGACGATGGTCTGCGGCGTCTACGGCATGAACTTCGCGCACATGCCCGAACTCCGCTGGACCTACGGCTATCCCCTCGTCCTCGCCGTGATCGCCACCGCCTGCGCCCTCATCCACCGCGGGTTCAAGCGCAACGGCTGGCTGTGAGGCCGAGCGCCCGCGCACACGGTGACGAGGCCCGGATCGGAGGTTCAGTCCACGAGCGCCGTCGCCTCGACCTCGACGAGGACATCCGGCTCGAAGAGGTACTCGACCCCGATGAGGGAGGCCGGGGGCAGGGGTGCCGGGAGGCCGATCTCCCCGGCGACGGATTCGACACCGGCCATGAAGTCGCCGATCTTCTCCGGGGTCCACCCGGTCACGTAGAACGTCAGGCGCAGCACGTCCGCGAAGGTCGCACCGGCGCCCGTCAGTCCGACGGCCGTGTTGCGCAGCGCCTGGGCGACCTGTCCGGCCAGATCGCCGGGTGCGACGGGGGCCCCGTCGGCCCGGCGTGCGATCTGGCCGCTGACGTGGATGTGCCTCGTCCCTGTGCCCACGGCGACGTGGTGGTAGGGCACCGGGCTGAGCATGCCCGGCGGGGTGACGTGCTGAACGGCCATGAGATCTCTCCTCAGTGGAGGTCAGTGCAGGTATCTTGAAGCTACCTAGTAGGAGAAGGACACTTCAACGAGACCAGGTTTCGCCATGGATACCGCCGACGGGGTCCGTATCGCCGCCCCGCACCGCGAGCTGCTCGACCAGATCCTCGACAAGTGGTCGCTCAGCGTCCTCAACGAGCTCTGCGAGCGACCGTGCCGCTTCAACGAACTGCGCCGGGCCGTCCCCCAGGTCACGCAGAAGTCCCTCACCGCCACGCTCCGGCGCCTGGAGCGCAACGGTGTGATCGAACGCGAGGTCGTCTCCACCCGCCCCGTGGCGGTCAGGTACCGGATCACACCCCTGGGCAAGACCCTCCGGCCTCCCGTCGACGTGCTGCTGGCCTGGGCCTCGCGGAACATGCCCGCCGTCGAGCGGGCACGCGAGGTCTTCGACGGAGGTGAGGAGGCCGGGGCGTGAGGGACGCCTGCGAGACGGGTGAGGGAGACCCGCGGGAGGGATGAAACATTTCCCGCGGCTCGGCGCGTCGAAGTGATGAGAGAGCACACGCATCACGCACTTCACACGAACCGAGGATGCCCTACATGCTTCGTTCCCTGCCCCGTGCGACAACCGCCCTGGCCCTGGGAGTGGCGGCTGTCGTCGTCACCGCCGTCCCCTCCGCCGCGGCCCCCGTCCAGAACTGGCGGGACGTCAGTCCGCCGAACAGCGACGGCAGCGTGCTGTTCGACATCGAGACCACGCGGGGCGCGACCTGGGCCGTGGGCGTGCACAGCGACGAGACCACCCGCCCCTCCGCGCCGGTGGCTCTGCGCTGGACCGCCAAGGGCTGGCAGGCGCCCCCTCAGCCCGCCGACCACGGGCGCCTGGACGACCTGGCGGCCGGGGCACCGGACGAGGTCTGGGCCGTGGGCTACCGCCACGAACCCGTGGGGGAATCGGACTGGGACCGAGGGCGCGCGCTGCTCCAGCACTGGGACGGCACCCGGTGGAGCGAGGTGCACCCGCCGTTCCCGGCCCAGGCGACGAACACGTATCTGTCCGCGGTCGACGTGGACGCGGCCGGCTCGGTCTGGGTGTTCGGCAGCTTCACCGACGCGGACGGGGAGTACACGTCGGCACTCTTCCGGGGGGACGCGGACGGGGAGGGGGACCTGACGCGCCTGTCCGGGGACACGGGGCTCAACTGGGTTGCGGAACTGAAGGCGACCCGTGGGGGAATCGTCTACGCCGTCGGTGACGGCATCTCCCGCTTCGACGGCACGACGTGGACCAAGCAGAACCTGCCGGCCACGCTCGACACGGCGCTGTTCGACGGGATCGAGACACGCACCGCGAACGAGATATGGGCGGTCGGGCACCAGAGGGACGACACCCTGTGGCGGCGCCCCGTGGTCGTGCGCTACGACGGCCGTGCCTGGAGCACGGTCGCCGCTCCCGCCGAGACGGGCCAGCTGTTCGACATCGCCTTCGACGGCCTGGGCCGTCCGGTCGTGGTGGGCGAGACCATGGACCCCGAGGTCAACCCGGCCGGGAACTACGTCCTGACGCCTGGCCCGGACGGCAGCCTCACGCGCAGCGAGGAGCCGCCGGGCGCGGGCTTCCTCTACGCCGCGGCGACGGACGCCGCGGGCCGCGTGTGGACGGCCGGCGGGGCCGCGGGGGCCGAGGGCGGGGTCTCCCCGTCCGCCTATGCGGGCATCCGCCGCTGACCGGAGCGCGGGAGTGGCGGACCGGAGCGCGGAAGTCGCGGACCGGAGCGCAACAGTCGCTGACCGAGGCCCGTTTCACCGGGAGGTGGAGCGGGCCTCCCCGCTGCCGGCGGCACCGCCGGCCGGATGCCCGGCGGCGGCGGGACCGTGGTGGCGCGATCCGGCGCGGCAGCGGGACCGTGGTGGCGCGATCCGGCGCGGCGGGAACGCGGGTTCAGCTCAGTTCCAGCACGCCCACCGTCTGGTCCCCGCTGGTCTCTCCGGTCGGGCGGAAGCCGAGTGCCCGGTAGAAACCCGCCGGGCCGTCCGGTCCGGGATGCCAGGTGGTCGTCAGCCGCGTGCCTCCGCGGCGCCGGATCTCGTCGGCGACGGACCGCACGGCGAAGCGTCCGAGGCCGCGGCCCTGCTGTCCGTCGGCGATGTTGAGACGCCAGAGCCCCGAGCGGAAGTCGGTTCCCCCGCCGGTCCGGTCGATGTCGAAGAAGGCCATGAGGAACCCGACGGCCTCGTCGCCGTCGCAGATGAGCCGGGGCCAGGCGGTGCCGGGGTGGACGTACGCCTCGGCGAGTGACTTCACCACGGGTGCCACCAGGTGTTCCTGGTCGGGGCGGACCCTGAGGGCGACGGCGTTCTCGAAGTTGTCAGGAGTGATCTCCCGCAGGTGCAGCGAAGGGGGCATGTCCGCACTCTAAGCCGGTGCCGCACGGGCGCTTCGCCGGGTGCCGCCGGGTGCGAGCGGGCCGCCCCGCCCCGGGACCGCCCCGATCACGGGCGCGCGCCCGGCGGTGTCCTTCCGGGCGGAGACCCGATCCAGATCCCCGTGACGGCGCTGACGTAGCGGGCGCCGCACCGGTCGGACGGGACGACGAGCTGCGGGCCCGGCCGATCGAGCGCCTGATCGTCCATCACCGTCGCCAGCAGGACGGGGGCGTCGCCGAAATCGGCGTCGATCTCCGCCCAGGACACGAGCGTGTGATGCCCGTCGCCGCCGCTCACGGCGAGCAGGAAGCGGGAGCGCTCCTTGCGCCGGGCGGGGTCGAAGCGCGGTCGCGCCCGGGTGGCGACCTCGCGCAGGAGAGGCCCGCTGAAGGTGTGGTGCTGGGGCCCCGCGGTGGCGCAGTCGAAGACGACCTCGGCCCGGTGCTGCTCCCAGTCCCGGCGGAGGTCGGCGACGGTGAGGGTGACGGGCCCGGCCACGTCTCCCCACAGCGTGAGGGATCCGGCGGGTGCCGGGGTGGTGGCGGGCGCGGGGCGGGGTGCGGCGTTCGGTCGGCTCATCGGCGTTCCCCTCGCAGCGGTCGGGTGCGGCGGCTGCGCACAGTGATACCCGACTGCCGGGCCCGGGAATCGTGACTGCGAGGTAAAGACGGCTCTTCACCTTGTATCTGAGAGCTTGTTACGAGTAGACGGCTTCTATACGCCCGTACTATTCCCCCATGCCCCGCTGCCGCCGGTCGAGGGCGAGCCAGAGGCGGTCCCGGGTGACGGGCAGTTCGGTGAAACGGATGCCCGTGGCGTCGCACAGCGCGTTGGCGAAGGCCGGGGCGACGGGGTTGAAGGGGCTCTCGCTCATCGACTTGGCGCCGAGCGGCCCGATCGCGTCGGACGTCTCGGTGAAGTGCACCTCGGTGCGGGGCACGTCGGCGTACTGCGGGAGCCGGTAGCGGCGGAACGCGGCCGTGGTGACCTCGCCCCGCCCGTCCACCCGCACGTTCTCGAAGAGGGTGGCGCCCAGCGCCTGGGCGACCCCGCCCTCGACCTGGCCGCGGCACTGCATGGGGTTCATGACCTTGCCGGCGTCGGCGGCGTGGACGCTGCGCAGGATGCGGATCTCCCCGGTGCCGGGGTCGACGGCGAGACGGAACCACTGGGCGTTGAACGCCACCGAGCGCGGCGAGCCGCCCCAGTGTCCGTCGGCGGCCAGCTCGCCGGCCGCGCCGAGGGCGTGCCCCGCCTCGTACAGCTCCTTGAGGCTGACGGTCCGTCCGGCGCAGTCGACGGACTCGGCGCCCAGCACGCACAGGTGCCGGGCCACGCCCGTGTGGCGTGCGGCGAGGCCGCGCAGCCGCTCGGCCAGCGCCGTCGCCGCCAGCAGCACGGCCTTGCCTGCGACGACGGTGCCGGCCGAGCCGAAGGCGCCGGTGTCGTGCCGGACGACGTCGGTGTCGGACTGCCGGACGGTGAGCCGGTCCTCCGTGGTGTTCAGGGCGCCCGCGGTGATCTGCTGGTGGACGGTGGTGGTGCCGTTGCCGAACTCCGCCGTGCCGACGGCGATGTCGTATCTGCCGTCCTCCAGGAGGGACACCCGGGCGTCGGCGTGGTGCCCGCCCGGCGGGCCGGTGGCGATCATCGCCAGGGCGGCGCCCTGTCCGACCATCCACCCCTCGGGGGCGTCCTCGGCGCTCCGGTCCTCCTCCAGCGCGCCGCGCACCACGGACAGGCACTGGTCGAGCCCGTAGGAGGCGATGTGCAGGTCCTCCTCCTCACCGATCGGGCTGTGCATGCCCTCGCCGGGACCGATGACGTTCTTCTCGCGGAAGGCCAGCGGATCCATGCCGAGGCGGCGGGCGAGCTCGTCCATGACGGACTCGACCGCGAACGTGACCTGTCCGAGCCCGTAGCCGCGGAAGGCGCCGGCCGGGACGACGTTGGTGTAGACGGACCAGGCGTCGACCTTCTTGTGCGGGGCGCGGTACACGGCGAAGGACTCGCCGACGCTGTGGAACATCACCGCGGGGCCGTGGTTGCCGTAGGCCCCGGTGTTCGCCACCACCCGCATCCGCACGGCGGTGAGGGTGCCGTCCGCGCGCGCCCCCATCGTGATGCCGATGGTGAACGGGTGCCGCGTGGTCGCCCCGTGGAACTGCTCGGCGCGGGTGTACTCCAGCTTCACCGGCCGGCGCAGCCTCAGCGCGGCCAGCGTCACGATGTCCTCGGTGAGCATCTCCTGCTTGCCGCCGAACCCGCCGCCGACCCGGCCCGCCACCACCCGCACCCCGTCCTCCGGCAGTCCGTACAGCGCGCACAGCGCCCGCCGGGTCAGGAACGGGGTCTGCGTGGAGGACCGCACCGTCAGCCGCTCGCCCGAACCGTCCTCCTTCGGCTCGAAGTACGCGACGCAGCCGTGCGTCTCCAGGCTCGCGTGCTGCACGCGCTGGGTGCGGAAGGTGCCCTCGTACACGACGTCCGCCTCGGCGAGGCCCCGTTCGACGTCCCCGATCTCGCCGTGCACCTCGCCCGCGACGTTGTCCGCGACGCGGGCGATCCGCGCCTCGGGCCCCTTGCCGGCGTGGACGACGGGGGCGCCGGGCCGCATCGCCTCCTCCGGGTCGGTGACGTGCGGCAGCACCTCGTAGGTCACCTCGATCCGGCGGCAGCCCTCCTCGGCCGCCTGCTCGCTGTCCGCGACGACGGCCGCGACCCGCTGGCCCACGTACCGCACCACGTCGTCCAGGACGCGGGTGTCGTCGGGATCCTCCGTCGGGTGCTCGTGCCGGGCGCTGGAGTAGAGGGTCGCGGGGGCGTCCTCGTGGGTGAGGACGGCGTGCACCCCGGGCACCCGCAGTGCGGCGGCGGTGTCGACGGCGAGGATGCGGGCGTGCGGGTGCGGGGAGCGCAGCAGCTTCATGTGGAGCAGTCCCGGCACCTCGACGTCGAAGGTGTAGCGCGCCGTCCCGGTGACGACCTGCGGGCCGGCGGGCGCGGCGACGTTGCGGCCCACGGCCGCTCCCGCGCAGGGCCGTTCGACGTGCCGCGTGCCGCGGACGGCGTCCTCGATCGCCCGGTAGCCGGTGCAGCGGCAGATGTTGCCCTTGAAGGCGCGGGGGAGGTCGTCGAGCTTGCCGTCGTCGTCCGGGGTGCCGCGCTCGGCCTCCAGGGCGGCCGTCGTCATCAGGAAGCCCGCGGTGCAGAAGCCGCACTGGTAGCCCTGCGCGTCGAGGAACCTCCTCTGCACGGGATGGAGTTCGCCGTCCGGCGAGGCGAGGCCCTCCACCGTGGTGACGGACCGGCCGCGCGCCCGCACGGCGGGATACAGGCAGCTGTGCACGGGCTCGCCGTCGACGTGCACGGTGCAGGCGCCGCAGTCCCCCGCGTCGCAGCCCTTCTTCACCCCGAACCAGCCGCGCTCGCGCAGGTAGGTGCGCAGACACTGGCCGGCGCGCGGCTCGTCCCGCGCGAAGCGGCCGTTGACGTGGACGCCGAAGCTCATCGCGCACCCTCCAGGGGGCCGGTCCCGGTCAGTTCGCGGCGGACCTCCTCGGCGAGGCGCAGGCCCATGTGCCGCCGCCACTCGGGCAGTCCGTGGATGTCGTCGAACCACTCGGCCGCCGACACGGCGGAGTCGACGGCCGCCCGGAGGTGCGCCGCCGTGGGCGGCAGCGGGAACCAGAGGCGGAACGGGCGGGTGGTGGCCGCGGTCACCGTCACCGCGAGTGAGCCGTCCACCGGGTCGAGCGTCCCGATCACCAGCGCGGCGGAGCGGCCGAGGCCGTACAGGGACACCTGACGGAACGCCGTCCGGCACCCCAGCGCCCGTGCGGGCAGGGTCACCGACCGCAGCAACTCGCCCTCGGCGAGGTCCTTGGCCCCCTCGCCCCGTACGAAGTCGGCCGCTTTCACCTCGCGCGTCGCCCCGTCCTGTGCCAGCAGCAGGCAGCTCCCGTCGAGTGCGGCGGTCAGCGAGATCATCGGCCCGGCCGGGAGGGCGTTGCACAGGTTGCCGCCGACCGTCGCCATGTTCCAGATCTTGAACGAGGCGAGGAAGGCCCGGCAGCACTGCTCGAACAGGGGCGCGGCGGCGGCGGGAGAACGCCGGCCGAACCGGGCGAGCTGCGCGATCGTGCAGGTGGCGGCGATCTCCAGCGAGCCGTCCGCACGGTGCGTCAGCGGCTCCCAGCCCATCCGGCTCAGGTCCACCAGCCGGCGCAGGTGCGGCTGCGGCTCGGAGAACAGATACGTCCCGCCCCCCAGCCATGCGTCGCCCGGACGCCAGGGTTCGCGCCGGTGCGCGCCCCGTATGCCGGCGATCGTGTTCAGGTCCATCCTGTCTGCCCTCCGAACGGTGTCTTCAGGCCAGTGAAGCCCGGGCACCGGCAGCCGCACGACTGGACGGGACCCCGGAAAACGACCACCGCCCAGCCGTCTCCCCTGGAGGATCGACCAAGAGCTGTTTTCCGTCAGGACCATGGCATCTACGATGCAGCGACTCGTATCGGGCTCGCGAATGCGAGCACCGGTGCGGCCCCGTGATCGCGCAAGGAGCCTCGTATGCACGTCGGCCATCTCCTCCGGACCGACCGTCTGGACCTGACCCTCGTCTGGGGCGACGAGGCACTGCTCGGCCAGGAGATCGCGGGGGTCACCGCGACCGATCTGGAGGACCCGGCGCGCTTCCTCCAGCCCGGCGAGATCGTGCTCAGCGGACTCGTGTGGTGGAACCGGGACGACTCGGGGGGCAAGGCGGACCGGTTCGTGGCCGCCTTGCACCGGGCGGGAGCCGTGGCGCTCCTCGCCGGCGAGGAGACCCACGGGCACGTGCCCCGCGTACTCGCCGATGCCTGCCGCAGACACCGCATCGCCCTCATCGCCGTCCCGTCGCACACCAGCTTCCGGGCCGTCACCGAATCGGTGTACCTGCGGCAGTGGGGAGATCTCAGCGGGCGGCCCGGCGCCCACCACGCCCTGCCGGAGAACGTCCGGCTGGACCTCGACCGGGCGCTGGAGGGCGGGGAGCCGGTGGACCGGCTGCTCGACCGGGCCTTCGCCCATCTCGGCGCGCCCGCGTGCCATCTGCTCACCCCCAGCGGACGCACCGTCGCCCGCACCGCCGATGCCGCCCGGCTGGGCGCGCGCGAGGCCGTGGCGGCGCTGGGCGGTGGGCAGGGCACGACGCTTCGTGTCGAAGCCGAGGGCACCGGCTTCGACACCTGGTACCTGCACCTGCCGGAGGCGGGACAGGTCCCGCCGAGGGCCCTCGCGGAGATATCCGAACTCCTGGGCCGGCACCGGCGCCGTGAGGACCGGCGGCGGGCGGGGCGCGGCCCGGCCGGGGCCCGGCTGATCGAGGCCGTCGGCGCCCTGCGCGCCGACACCGACCGCCTCCGGCGCGCGCTGGGCTCCTGCGGGCTGGCCGGCCGGTCCGCCTACACGGTCGTCGCCGCGGCCCTGGAACCCAACGGGGGCGCCGGCGCCGACGGCGTCGCCGCGCTCACCGAGGCCCTGAGCCACCTGCCGTCCCCCGCCTTCGCCGTCGCCCTGGGCGAGGCCGACGAGGCGACGGCGATCCTCGCGCACGAGGACGGCGCGGGCGGCGAGGTGCGCGAACGCCTGGCGGGGGTGTGGCCGCTGATCCACTCCTGCCGGCCGGAGAGCGCCTGGCATGCCGGTGTGAGCGAACCCGTCGCCGCCACGGCTCTGCCCACGGCGCTGACGCAGGCCCGGTACGGGCTCGCCGCGGCCCGTGGCGCGACACCGCCGTCGCCGCGGGTGGTCGCGCTCCGTGACCTGGGCGGGCTGGCTCCGCTCCTCGCCGGTGTCCCGGCTTCCGTGCGCGACGTCTATCGCGAGACCGCTCTGGGGCCGCTGTCGCGGGCCGGGCGAGGGTCGGGCGCCATGCTGCTGGAGACCCTGGAGACCTTCCTGGCGCACGACTGCTCCTGGGCGCGGACCGCCGAGGCCCTGCACGTCCACGTGAACACGGTCCACTACCGCGTCGAACGCATCGAGGCCCTCACCGGCCGCGACCTGTCCCGCCTCGACGACCGGGCGGACCTGCGTGCCGCGCTACTGTGCCGCTGACCCGCCGCCGAGCCGCCCTCACCGTGTTCAGTAGACGTCGCGGACGTACCGCTTCTCCGCGGCGAGCCGGCGCACGTACGCGTCCGCTTCCTCGTCGCTCATCCGCCCGTGCCGGGCGACGAGTTCCCGGAGCACCCCGTCGACGTCCTTCGCCATCCGGGCCGCGTCGCCGCACACGGCGAGGTGCGCGCCGTCCCGGAGCCAGGACCACAGGGCGGCCCCGTGCTCGCGCATACGGTGCTGCACGTAGACCTTGGCCCGCTGGTCACGGGAGAAGGCGGTGTCGAGCCGGTCGAGGTGGCCGCTCGCCAGGTGGCCTTCGAGCTCCTCGCGGTAGTAGAAGTCGGTGGCTTCGCGCTGCTCGCCGAAGAACAGCCAGTTGCGGCCGGTGTGTCCGCGGGCCAGACGGTCCTCCAGGAAGCCGGCGAAGGGTGCCACACCCGTCCCGGGCCCGACCATGATCAGAGGGGCCGTGGGGTCGGCCGGTGGGCGGAAGTGCGCGGCGCGCTGCACGAAGACCTGGACCGGGCCGTCGTCGGCGTGGTCGGCGAGGTAGGCGGAGCAGACACCGGTGCGCTCGCGGCCCCGGTCGTTTCTCCAGCGGACCACGGAGACGGTGAGGCGGACCTCGTCCGGGTGGGCGAGGGGGCTGGACGAGATCGAGTACAGGCGCGGCTGGAGGCGTTTGAGGACGCCCGTCCAGTCGGCGGCCGAGGCGCGGACGGGGTACGCGCCGATGAGGTCGGCTGCCTGGAGTCCCCAGCTCCATTTGGCGAGTTCGTCCTTGTGGCCGGGGCGCAGCAGTCGTCTGAGGTCGTTGCTCCCGGTGCGGTCGGCCACGAACCGCAGCAGGTCCGGTGTGATGCGTGCGAGGTCGAACCGTGTCCGCAGGGCCTCGGCGAGCGGCAGCGGCCCGGTGTCGTCGGCGGTGACGGGCTCGGCGGGGTCGAGTCCGGTGAGGGCGAGCCATTCGGTCACGAGGCCGGCGCTGTTGGCGGGCCACACGCCGAGGGCGTCGCCCGCCTCGTAGGCCAGCTCGCCACCCCGCGTGTCGAAGGCGAACCGGCGTACCTCCTTGTGGGAGCCGGGCCGGCTCAGGAGCCGGTTCCCGACGAGGAGGGTGGGGAACGGGGAGGTCCTGGAGTACGAAACGGGGGCCGCGGACGGCGCCGACGCGGGCGCGGGCGCGGTGGCGACCCTCGGTGCCGGTGCAGGTGCCGTTGCCGTTGCCGGGACGGCAGGAGGGGACGGGGCGGCAGGAGGGGCCGGGGCGGCGAGCAGCGGGAGGAGGGCGGAGAGCCAGGCCGCGGAGCGCTCCTCGTGGTCGGGTTCGCAGTCGGTGCGCGGGTGCAGGCGGACCGCCCCGAGTTCCGCGAGCCGTTCGTCCACGCGCCGTCCGTGACCGCAGAAGTCGTCGTAGGCGGAGTCCCCGAAGGCGAGCACGGAGAACCGCACGCCTTCCAGGCGGGGTGCTCCGGGCGAGCTGAGGGCCTGCCAGAAGGCGCTGCCGTTGTCCGGGGCGTCGCCGTCGCCGAACGTGCTCGTCAGCACCACCAGGTCGGTGTCCGCGCCGAGGTCCGCGAGGTCGGCGTCCGCCATGGGGAGCAGCGCCACGGGTCTTCCGGCCCCGGAGCACCGGGCGGCGACCGTCGTCGCGAACTCCTCGGCGGTGCCCGTCTGGGAGGCCCACAGGACCACGAGCGGCCGGGTTTGGGCCGCGGGCTCCCCCGGTCCGTCCGCGGCCGCCCCGGCGGGCCCGGGCACGGCGGCCGGTGCCGGGGCGGCCGCGCGGGAGTACAGGCCCGCCAGCATCCCGTCCACCCAGAGGCGGCGGCCGTCGGCGAGGGGCGCCGAGGCGGGCAGGACCGGCACCCGGCCGTCGGCGGGGGCGCCCGCCAGGGCGGCCGCATAGCCGGCCAGGTAGGTGCGCTCCGGCCCGGTGAACGCCGGGGTCCCGACGTCGGCGACGCCGAGCAGGGTGGCCAGGGCGCTCGCCGGCACCCGGGTGACGGGGGCCTCGTCCCGGGCCTCCTCCGGCGCGTCCGCCGTGTCGTGCGTGGCCGGGGAAGGCGGCACGGGGGCCGTCGTCCTGGTCAGCGACACGGCGCACACCTTGAACTCGGGCTGGAAGGAGAGCGGGTCGACGGCGTCGTTGGTGACGGCGTTGACGCTGAGGTACTCGCCGAAGAGGTCGTTCCAGTGGAAGGGCGCGAAGCAGTTCCCCGGAAGGACGCGGTCGGTGACCACCGCGGGCAGCACGGCCCGGCCCCGGCGCGAGGCGATCTCCAGGTGGTCCCCTTCGGCGACGCCGAGCGTGAGGGCGTCCTCGGGGTGGATCTCGACGAAGGGGCCGGGGTCGAGCTTCACCAGTTTCGCGACCTTGCCGGTCTTCGTGAGCGTGTGCCACTGGTGCTGGAGGCGCCCGGTGTTGAGGACGAACGGGTACTCGTCGTCGGGCAGTTCGGCGGCGGGAAGGTGCGGCCGGGCGAAGAACCGGGCGCGCCCGCTCGGGGTGGGGAAGGCCAGCCGCGGGCGGCTGCCGTCCTCCCGGACGAGAAGCGTCTGGCTGACGCCGCCGTTCAGGTAGCGGACCGGATTGCGGTCCGGGCCGTCGGCCGCGGGGGCCGGCCACTGGACGGGCGTGCCGCGCAGCCGTTCGTAGGTGACACCGCGCAGGTCCCAGCCGGTCACCGGGTTCCACGCCTGCTTGAGCTCCTCGAACACCTCCTCGGCGCAGGTGTAGCCGAAGGCGTCGGCGAAACCCATCGCGCACGCCACACGGGCGATGAGCTGCCAGTCGGGCAGCGCCTGGCCCGGCGGGTCGACGACCCCCTGGACGAGGGTGAGGTTGCGCTCGGAGTTGACCATGACGCCGTCGGACTCGGCCCACAGCGTGGCGGGCAGCACCACGTCCGCGTAGCCGTTGGTCTCCGTCTCCGCGAACACGTCCTGTGTGACGACGAGTTCGGCGGCCTCCAGGGCCGCGATGACGGTCCTGCGGTTGGCGACCGAGGCCACCGGGTTGGTGCAGATGATCCAGCAGGCCTTGATGTCCCCGGCCGCCATGCGTTCGAACATCTCGACCGTGCCGCGCCCGACGTCGGTGCGCAGTGTCCCCTCGGGGACGCCCCACAGGCCCTCGACCCGGGCGCGATCGGCGTCCACCAGCACCGACCGCTGCCCGGGCAGGCCGGGGCCCATGTAGCCCATCTCGCGCCCGCCCATGGCGTTCGGCTGCCCGGTCAGGGAGAACGGGCCGGATCCCGGCCGGCAGATCGCTCCGGTCGCCAGATGCAGGTTCACCAGTGCGTTGGTGTTCCAGGTGCCGTGGGTCGACTGGTTGAGCCCCATCGTCCAGCAGCTCATCCACTCCCCGGCCTCCCCGATCCACCGGGCGGCCTGCCGGATGGCGTCCTCGGGGATGCCGGTGATCCCGGCGACCGCGGCGGGCGGGTAGTCGGCGAGGAAGGTGGTCATCTCCTCCCAGCCCTCGGTGAACCCGGCGACGAACTCCTCGTCCACATGCCCGTTCTCGACGAGCAGGTGCAGCAGGCCGTTGAGCAGCGCGAGGTCCGTGCCCGGGGTGATCTGGAGGAAGAGGTCGGCCTTGTCGGCGGTGGCGTTGCGCCGGGGGTCGACGACGATCAGCTTCGCCCCGGCGGCCTTGATCCGGTCCGTCATCCGCAGGAAGAGGATCGGGTGGCAGTCGGCCATGTTGGAGCCGATCACGAAGAACACGTCCGCGTGATCGATGTCCGTGTACGAACCGGGCGGACCGTCCGCGCCCAGGGACAGCTTGTAGCCGGTGCCCGCCGAGGCCATGCACAGCCGGGAGTTGGACTCGATCTGGTTCGTCCGCACGAACCCCTTGGCCAGCTTGTTCGCCAGGTACTGCGCCTCCAGCGACATCTGCCCCGAGACGTAGAACGACAGGGCGTCGGGCCCGTGCGCGTCCAGGATCGCGCGCAGTCGCGCCGCGACGTCCGCGACGGCCGCGTCGACGTCCGTCGCGACCGGCTCGCCGCCCCGCTCGGCCCGAACCAGGGCCGTCGCCGCCCGGCCGGGGGCGGCCATCATGTCGGCGCTGGTGGCCCCCTTGGTGCACAGCCGTCCGAAGTTCGCGGGGTGGGCCCTGTCGCCGGACGCCTTCGCGGCCCGCCGCCGTCCCGTCACCGGGTCCCGCTCGATGCCGAGGACGATGCCGCAGCCGACCCCGCAGTACGAACAGGCCGTCCGCACGGACCCGGTCCCCGCTTCCCCCGACGCCACCGGAGCCCCTCTCCTCGACCTCCGTGGGACGACTCCCACGTCCATGACGATAGGAAGGGCGGATTTCCGGATGATCACGGGGCCCGCGCGGCAGGGGTTACACCGGACGCACGGCTGCCCGCGGCACGTTGTGAGGCGCGGGGAACGGGCGGTCCCGACGGCTCACCCCTCCAGTTCCTGTTCGATCAGCGCCCGGAACGCCTCGTAGGACCGGGGCAGCGGAATCTGCTCGCCGTCGACGAAGAACGTCGGGGTGCCCTGGACGCCGAGTGCCAGACCGTCACGCCGGTCGAGCCGGACGCGCTCTGCCGTGGCCGGGGCGTCGAGGTCGGCGTCGAAGCGGGTCATGTCCAGGCCGATCTCCCGCGCGTAGCCGCGGAAGACGTCCTCCTTGGACTCCTGGGCCTCGCCCCAGGCGGCCTGCGTGCGGAACAGCTTGTCGTACATCTCCTCGAACCTGCCCTGCCGGGCCGCGGCTTCCACGACGCGTGCGGCGAGCTCGCCGTTGCGGTGTCCGGGCAGGGGGAAGTAGCGGGCGACGAAGGTGACGCGGTCGCCGTACTCCTCCTTGAGCCGCTCGACGGCCGGATACACGGCGCCGCAGGACTCGCATTCGAAGTCGAGGAACTCGACCAGGGTCAGTTCGCTGCGCTGGGGTGAGGTCAGGCGGTGGCTGGAGTCCCGCAGGACCTTCGCGTCACCGGCGGGATCGGCCCGGACCGACGAGGTGCCGGGGCGGTCGTCGGGGGCGACGGCGGCGAAGGTCCCGATCGCGGCGGCGAACGCGGCGACGATGACGAGGGCGATGTACAGGTGCTTCTTCATGAGCGGGGCGGCTTTCTGTCTCCCCGCACGGCCGGGCCGCGCGAGGCAGGGGAAGGGCGGCCGCGGCGGCCGCCCTCCCGGCCCGTCGGATCGGGGCGGGCCGAGCGAACGGACCACGGCGGCCCGGGACACGGAGACGTGCGGCTGCCGTGGCGGCCGCACCGCCGGCCGGGGACGGCAGGCCGTCGATTGCACTCTATCCGTTAAGCAACTTAGTATCCGAACGTCCGGGCCGACGCCTGCGATCAGGCGCTCCGGCACACCCCGTTCCGGCGTGACCGCCCCGCTCCGGGGCGGCGCGGCGCGGACGGCTCGGCCTGTTCCGTGCAGTGGAGAGCAGAGGAGTTCACCCGACCGTGGGTTCCCATCGCCGCCCCAAACCTGCCCGTTCACGCGGTGCGGGAATGCTGACCACCACGGCCGCGGCCGCCGTCGTCCTCTCCGCGCAGACGGCTTCGGCCGACCCGCTGCCCGATCCCGGCAAGAAGGGCGTGGAGGCCGAGGTCGCCCGTCTCTACGAAGCAGCTACGCAGGCGACGGAAAAGTTCAACGGGGCGAAGGAGAAGGCCGACGCGCTGCAGAAGGAGGTCTCCGAGCTGCAGGACGCCGCGGCCCGCAAGCAGGCCGATCTCCATGTGCTGCGCGAGCAGGTGGGTTCGTTCGCGGCGGCGCAGTACCGGGCCGGCGGCCTCGACCCGTCGGTGCAGCTGATGCTCTCCGGCGACCCCGACTCCTTCCTCGACCGGGCGGGTGCGCAGCAGCGGGTGGGCGAGCGCCGGATGACCGCACTGCGCCTGTACCAGGCCGAGCAGCGGCAACTCGGGCAGCAGCGCGCGGAGGCGAGCCGCAAACTGGCCGACCTGGAGGCGTCCCGTGCCGAGCAGCGGCGCAAGAAGTCGGAGGTCCAGGGCAAGCTCGCCGAGGCGCAGAAGCTGCTCAACACCCTCTCGGCCGAGGAGCGGGCACGTATCGCCGCCGAGGACGAGCGGGCCGACCGGGCGGGCGCGCGGGCCGACCTCGGCGACGAGCGGAGCGCCTCCGCGCGCGGCGCCCAGGCGTTCGCCGCGGCGAAGAGCCGTGTCGGCATGCCGTACGTGTGGGGGGCCACCGGCCCGGGTTCGTTCGACTGCTCCGGCCTGACGTCCTGGGCGTTCAAGCAGGCCGGCGTCTCGATACCCCGCACCTCCCAGGCCCAGGCCGGCGTGGGCACACGGATCGGCTCCCTGGGCGACCTGCGTCCCGGAGACCTGATCATCATGCGCACCGACCTCAGCCACGTCGGCTTCTACGCGGGCAACGGCCAGATCCTCCACTCCCCCAAGCCCGGCGCGCAGGTCCGCTACGAGTCGATCGCGCGCAGCGGCATGCCGTTCATGTGGGGCGTCCGGCTCTGAGCCGGCCCGCGCCGCCCGGTCACACGGGCCCGCAGACCGCCGCCAGCGGCAGCATCGGGACACCGGCGGCCAGCACCAGGACCGCGATCCAGGCGAACCTCGGCGGCCGCTTGCCCGGGTCGAGCACCCGGTGGAGCCGCAGCAGCGTCCCCGGGCCGCCCGCGCCGAGGGCGGGCGCCGGTGCCCGCCCGGCGGCGACCTCGCACAGGGCGGTGGCCAGCGCGTCGGACGAATGGCCGTGCAGGGCCCGGTCGTCGGCGAGCATCTCCAGCAGGAGCGACGTCTGCTCCTGGGCGTGGCGGGCGAGCGGCAGGCCCGGGAAGGCACCCGCGAAGGCCCGTCCGGCCAGGTGCAGCAGATGGTGGCGGCCCCGCAGATGCGCCCGCTCGTGCGCGACGACCGCCCGGATCTGTTCACCGGTCAGGATGTCGCAGGCACCCCGGGTGATCACGACGACCGGCCTCCTGGCCGGGACGCAGTAGGCGGCCGGCTCGTCGTGGTCCACGATCAGCGCGTCGTACTCCGGTGCCTCGCGTCCGACGTGCCGCAGCAGCCGCAGATGATCGCGGCGGGCGCGGCGGGCGGCCACGACGGACCGCACCAGGAAGAGCAGGGGCCAGAGCAGGACGAGACCCGGTGCGGCCAGCGCCGCGATCTCCAGCCAGGTGGGACTCGTACCGCTCAGCGGGGCGTCCGCCTCCAGGCCGCAGGCGCTGAGGAATCCGACGAGCCCGTCATGAATGTGCCGCTCGCGCAGGGCGAGTTCGTAAACGGAGAGCGCGGCCGTGAGGAGGAAGGTAACCGTCAGCACCTGCCAGGCCACCACCCCGTGCCGCGGCGCGCGGTGCGGCCACCCGGCCCGGACCAGGACGGACGGCACCAGCACGCCGACGACCACCGCCAGTGCGGCCAGCAGCACCGCCGTCGTCACGGACCCTGCCGCCTCTTCGCGGCCCGCAGCGCCGCCGTCGTCACGAACCCTGCCGCCTCTTCGCAGCCCGCAGCACCGCCGCCGTCACGAACCCTGCCGCCTCTTCGCAGCCCGCAGCACCGCCGCCGTCACGAACCCTGCCGCCTCTTCGCAGCCCGCAGCACCGCCGCCGTCACGAACCCTGCCGCCTCTTCGCAGCCCGCAGCACCGCCGCCGTCACGAACCCTGCCGCCTCTTCGCAGCCCGCAGCGCCGCCCGCAGCGCCTCGGCCTCGCCCGGGGAGATCTTCTCGACGAAGCTCGCCATGACCCCCGCGGTGTCCTGACTGCCCTCCAGCGCCTCCCGCATCCGGGACGCGGTGTACTCCTGCCGCGTGCAGGTGACACGGTACGACCAGGTCCGGCCGTCCATCTCCCGCGACAGCATGCCCTTGCCGCACAGGATGTCGGCGACCGTCTTGACCGTGCTGTAGGCGAGCGGACGTGTGCGGGTCAGGTCGTTGAGGACCTCGCGGGCGGTGGCGGGGCGCCCCCAGGACCACAGGCGGTCCATGATCTCCGCTTCGAGATCGCCCAGCTGACGCACACCCGCTCCCTCCGGCCCGGCCCCGCACGCCCCCGTGGCGCCACCCGGCCATCGTAGCCGCGGGGCCGCCCGCCCCGTCCGGTGCCGGGTGGCCCCGGAGGCTGCCCCTTCGGGGACGGCCCGGCGATCTCGCTACCGGCCGGGCGCCTGCGGCGGTGTTCCGCCCCCGCGCCGGCGGTCCCCGTCCCCCTGGCGTTCCGTTCGGGCGCGCACGGCCTGGACAGACCAGGTGAACGCGGGCGCCAGGCTCTCCGGAGCGGGCCAGTCGTTGATCACCGCGAGCAGTCGGAGGTACCGGTCCCGGCGCGGGTCGCCCGCATGCTCCAGCCGGGCCAGCAGCAGGCGGCGCAGCTCGGTGTCGTCGGGGCGGCCGAGGGCCCGCGCATGGTGGGCCGCGAGCTCCGCGACGATCGGATCGGCTTCGCGCGACGCCGGGGCGATGCCCGCCGCCAGGGCGGGGCCGACCCGGTCGCGGACGACCGCGCCGAGGTCGCGGCGCGGGACGGTGGTGCCGCTCTGCGCCTGTTCGGCCGCGAGGTCCTCGGCCATGCGCCGCACGCCGGCACGGAAATCCGGGTCCGCGGTCAGCTCGGCCCACTCCGCCCAGGCCCGGAGCTGCTCGGCCTCGGGCCTGTCCGGCAGTTCGGGGGTCATCGAGCGCCTGACCCCCGCCAGCGCGGAGTCGCCGGCGGGGCGGGCGTCGGGGCCGGGGCCGGGGCGGGCGTCGGGGCCGGGGCGGGCGTCGGGGCCGCGGTCAAGGTCGGGGCGGGTGTCGGGGTCGGGGCGGGCGTCGAGGCCGCCGAAGGCGGCGTCGAGGAAGTCCGCGATCAGACGCCGGCGTTCGTCCTGGGAGAGCCGGGCGAGCTTGTGCATGAGATCCGTCTCCTCAGCAGTGAGTCCGCGCTCGGCCACCGCCGTCAGCACCGCGTGCCGCAGGCGCAGGACGCGGATGTGCACGGCCAGGGCCTCGGCGTGCGTCGCGGCGACCTCGGGGAGCGAGACCTCCCGGTCCACGACCCGGCGGATCGTGGGCAGGTCCACTCCCAGCTCGCGCAGGGTCCGCACGAGGTCGAGGCGCGCGACGGCGTGGATGCCGTAGCGGCGGTAGCCGGCCGGGCTGCGGTCCGTCGGCGTCACGATCCCGCGATCGGAGTAGAACCGGATGGTCTTGACCGTCAGGCCGGTCCGCCGGGCCAGTTCGCCGATCGAGTAGAGCATGTCGCCGTCCATGCGCCCACCTTGGCGTCTCCCCCTACGGGAGACGCAAGCCCCGCCGCTTGCCGATCGCTCCGCGGGCTGCGCCCAGGGTCCGCACCGCCGCCGCTCCCGCCGCGCGATCGCCGTTCTTGCGAAGGCTTGACCAGGTCTGGTTTCGTCCGGCGGACAGGACGCGTAGCGTCGGGGAGGAGCGGGGGCCGGACCAGCCGGGAGGACTGGGCATGCAGACGTTGTCGTTCCGCAGTCAGAACTTGGAGGAGACACAGGAGTTCCTGTCGTCGGCGTACACGCCGATGAGGATCGGTGGCCGGCCGAGGGAGACCGGTGCGTCGATCTCGCGGCGGCAGGTCGACGGGCTGATGATCGACAAGCTCGATTTCGACTACACGATGGCCTACGACGCCGGCTCCCTGGGGAAGGTCTGTCTGATCACGGTGCACCGGGGCTCGATGGTGGACCTCACCGACGGCCGGAACGACGTGTGCGGCCCCGGCGAGACGTATCTGATCGCCCCACCCGATCTGCCCTACCTGGGCGAGGTGCGGGGGGCGCGGTACACGATCGCGATGTTCGACCCCGCACTGCTGGACGACGTGGCCGCGACCGGGTCCGGTCACCAGGGGCCCGTGCGGTTCACCGGCCAGTTCCCCGCCGACCGGGAGGGCCACCGGCGCCTGGGCTCCACGATCGCGTTCCTGCGCGACAGCGTGCTCGCCGACCCGGACGCGGGCCCGCTGGTCGTGGAGACCGCCGCACGCCACCTGGCCGCGGTCACCCTGGCCACGCTGCCCACCACCGCCGCGGCGGACGAACCCGGGCTCGCCGACAGCCGCGACGCCCACACCGAGACGCTGCGCCGCGCGATGGCGTACATCGAGGACAACGCCCACCGGCCCATCGGCCTCGCCGACATCGCCACCGCCGTGTCCGTCACCCCGCGGGCCGTCCAGTACGCCTTCCGCCGGCACGCCGACACCACCCCGCTCGCCCACCTGCGCCGCGTCCGCCTCGGCCGGGCCCACACCGAACTGCTCGACGCCGCCCCGCACAGCGCGAGCGTGAGCGCGGTGGCGGCACGCTGGGGCTTCGCCCACGCGGGCCGCTTCGCCGCCGGCTACCGCGAGATCTACGGGGTGTCGCCCAGCACCACCCTCCACGGCAACCGACACCGGTAGCCCGCGCCGACCGTCCCGCACGCGTCGGTGCCCCGTCCCGACGGACCCGCGGTGCACCCGCTCGCTGTCCCGCACCCGTCCGCGCCCGTCCCGGCGGACCCGCGGCGGACCCGCTCACCGCCCCGCACCCGTCCGCGCCCGTCCCGGCGGACCCGCGGCGGACCCGCTCACCGCCCCGCACCCGTCCGTGCCCGTCCCGAGGACCCGCGGCGGACCCGCGGCGGACCCGCTCACCGCCCCGCGCCGGGCGCGCCCGGCAAGGGGCCCTGCGCCGGGCACACCCGCCATGGCGCCCGGCCGGCGCAGGGCCCCGGCACGGGGTCGCCGCCCCTGTCAGCGCCGGGGACCCGGCACGGCGCCGTCGTGCAGGGTGCGCGAGGGGGCCACGCCGTAGGCGCGCCGGTAGGCGGCCGTGAAGTGGCTCGGGTTGGTCCACCCCCAGCGGCTCGCGACCGCCGCGACCGTCGTTCCGTCGCCCCTCTCCCCCGCCAGGAGCTGGGCGTGCGCCCGCTCCAGCCGCACCCTGCGCAGGAAGGCCATCGGCGAGGTGTCCAGGTGGCGGGCGAAGCCGTACTGCAACGCCCGGCCGGTGACCCCGGCGACGTGTGCGATGTCGGCCAGCGACAGCGGACGCCCGGCGTGTTCGCGGATGTGCTCCACGGCGCGCCGCACCCCGGCCGGGCCCACCCGGCCGGGGTCGCGGGAGCCGGGGCCGGGCCGGGTGAAGTTGCTCGGGAACACGTCCAGGGCGGTCACGGCGACGAGGCGGGCGACGGTGTCCGCGACGAGCGGCGCCACCGGCCCGTCGCGCACCACATCGCCCGCGTAGCGGACCATCGCGCCCCAGCGCTCGTGCAGCGCCGCCGTGGGCGGCATCAGCGACCCGAGGCGCAGCGCGGTCTCGTCACCGGCCGGGAAGCCCGCCGCCGCCCGCAGCAGGTCGACGGGCAGGGAGACGGTGCGGGCGGCCACGGCGTCCAGGCGGCCCCGGTAGCCGGCGCCCGGATCGCACGGCGCCCACGCCTGCCCCGGCCCGGCGGCCGCGGCCAGGGTCGCGGAGCGCGTCTCGACGTGGCCCGAGTCCATCCAGGTCACCGCGAACAGCGGGAACTCGTCCACCTCGAAGCCGAACCGGCACGGCACGCTCATCTCGTCCGCGCACAACCCCGCCGCCGCACTGCGCACCGCTTCGACGACCGGGGAGCGGCCGACCCCGTCCAGCGTGAGACGGCAGGTCAGCCCGTACAGGCGGTGCAGGCTCTCCACCACCGCCTGCTCACCGGCGGCCCGTACCCGCAGCGGGCCGTGCCCCTGCGCGCTGTCGGTCGCTGACACCCGTGCTCCCTCGGTCGGAGCCTGAACGGACAGGCTCCACGCATACGGCACGCCGTGCCGGGACGCCAAACCCGGTCCCGGAAACGAAACCGCCGGAGTGCGCCGGGGGGACCGGCCGTCCCGGCTCCGGGCCGCTGCCCCAGATCTGGGGTGGCGAAACCGGCTGATTCCCAGATGTAGTGTGGGCGGAACTGGTGAGTCGCCGAGCCTCCCCCGCTCGGAGGAGCTCGGTGCCGGGCTGTGGGCCGGGGGTGCGCACGCCGTCGGGAACGCCCGGCCCAGCAGGTGCGCCCGCGCAGAGGGCCGGGGAATCGACGTGAGGGATGGCAGTGATCTGTGTCGGCGGCATGATCGGCATCGGCAAGACGACTGTCGCCGAGCTCCTCGCCAAGGAGCTGGGCGGCGAGGTCTTCCGCGAGAGCGTGGACGACAATCCGATCCTCCCGCTCTTCTACACCGCCTCCGCCGAGGAGATACAGGCGAAGCGCTATCCGTTCCTGCTCCAGCTCTACTTCCTGCAGACGCGGTTCGCCTCGATCAAGAGGGCGTACAAGCAGGGGAACAACGTCCTGGACCGGTCGATCTACGAGGACTGGTACTTCGCCAAGGTCAATCACGACCTGGGGCGCATCAGCTCCCTGGAGATGCGGCTGTACGAGGGCCTGCTCGACGAGATGATGCGCGAGATCGACGGCCTCCCCTACCGCAAGGCACCCGATCTCATGGTCTACCTCAAGGCGGACTTCTCCACGGTGCTGCGGCGCATCGGGATCCGCGGCCGTGAGTACGAGCAGGACGAGAGCCTCGTCGAGTACTACCGGGCGCTGTGGTCGGGCTACGACGACTGGGTGCTGAAGCACTACTCGGCCAGTGACGTCCTCGTCGTCGACATGGATCACACGGACGTGGTGCACGACGCCGACGACGCGGCACGTGTCGCACAGGCGGTCAAGGACGCCCTGGCGGCATCCGGCCGGCGCGCCTGACTCCGGCGGCGCGTCCCGCCGGTGCACCCGGCTCCCCGCCCCGCCAGCCTGCGCCCCCACGGGGTCGCAGCGGGAGACGTCCGGTGGCGGCGCGGCCCGTGACCCGGCGCGTTGTCGGTGCCGGGGTTCATACTCGGACCGCGGCGCCGTCCGGGCATCGCCGTACGAGGGGAGCGACATGGCCGAGGTGCTGGTCTTCCACCATGGACACGGGCTGACGGCCGGTGTCCGCGAGTTCGCCGATCGGCTGCGACGGGCCGGACACACCGTTCACGCACCGGACTTGTACGAGGGCAAGGTCTTCGACACCCTCGATGAGGGCATCGGCTACGCCGGGAGCGCGGGGTTCGACACGATCACCGCACGCGGGGTCGCAGCCGCCGAGAAGCTGCCGGCCGGGCTCGTCTACCTCGGCTTCTCGCTCGGCGTCATGTCCGCGCAGATGCTGGCCCAGACGCGGCCCGGCGCCAAGGGGGCGCTGCTGATCGAGGCGTGCGTCCCGGTGTCGGAGTTCGGCGGTGCCTGGCCCGGGGGCGTCCCCGTCCAGGTCCACGGCATGGACGCGGATCCGTTCTTCGCCGGGGAGGGCGACGTGGACGCCGCCCGCGCGCTCGTCGAGGCGTCCGGGGACGCCGAGTTGTTCCTCTACCCCGGCGACCGCCACCTGTTCAACGACAGCACTCTGCCGTCCTGGGACCGCCGGGCCGCGGAGCAGGTGCACGCCCGCGTGCTCGGTTTCCTCGACCGCGTCGCGTAGCGGGTCGCCGGCCGGGGCCGCCGGGGCGGGGATCCGCCGCGGCCTCTCCGCCGGTCCCGGAGGGCCTGAGGCTTTCGAGTGGAATGTGCGGAGACATACGGTGAGGCCCGGCGAAGGGGAGGGACGGATGCGCGCGGACGACCTGGTACCGCTGGGCAGGACCGGGCTGCGGGTCAGCCGGCTGGGACTCGGACTCGCCTCCGTGGGCGGCCTCTTCGCGCCCGTCACCGAGGCCCGGGCCGCCGCGGTGCTGGAGCGCGCCTGGGACCTGGGCATCCGGCTCTACGACACCGCGCCGGTCTACGGCTACGGCCTCTCGGAGCGGCGGACGGGCGCCGCGCTCGGCGGTCGTGACCGGGACGCCTTCGTGCTCTGCACGAAGGTGGGCCGGCTGATCGAGCCGGGCGGCCCCGACACGCAGCCGATCTGGGCCGACCCGCCGCCGGGGGTCGGCCCGCGCAAGGACTACTCGTACGCCGGGGTGCTGCGCAGCGTCGCCGAGAGCTTGGAGCGCCTCGGCATGGACCGGGTGGACGTGCTGCATGTGCACGATCCCGACGAGGAGTTCGGCACGGCGGTGGGCGAGGCGTACCGGGCGCTGGCGGACCTGCGCGAGCGGGGCACGATCGGCGCGGTGTCGATCGGCGTCAACCACGCGCCCGTCGCGGCCCGTTTCCTGCGCCGGGCCGCGGCGCCCGGCCCGGACTGCGTCCTGCTCGCCGGCCGGTACGGGCTGCTCGACCAGTCCGGCCTCGACGAACTGCTGCCGCTGTGCACCGAACGCGGTGTGGCCGTCCTGGCCGCCGGTGTCTACCACGGCGGCCTCCTCGCCGAGCCGGGTCCCGGCACCCCGCACGCGCACGCCCCGGTGGAGCCGGGGACGGCGGCGCGGATCGCGGGGTGGCGGGAGCTGTGCGGACGGTACGGGGTGCCGCTGCTCGCCGCGGCGGTGCGCTTCCCGTTCGGGCACCCGGCGGTCGCCGCGGTCGTGGTCGGCGCACGCACCGCGGCGGAGGTCGAGCAGAGTGCCGCCTGGCTCGCCCATCCGGTTCCCGCGGAACTCTGGGCCGAGGCCCGCCGGTCGGGGCTGCTGCGGGCGGGGTGCCCCGGGCCGCCACCCGGATGAGCGGTGCCGGCGGCCGCCGCGTCACCGTGGCCGCCGAGCGTGTAGACCGTTCGGGGTGAAGGTGACCACCTACGTATGAACCCGCGCGACCGACTACTCTGCGTAACCGTTTTTGCTCCCTAGCGTGCCGTTCCGAGGCCGGCCGTCCGGCGAACCCGTGAACCGCACAAGGAGCCAACCGATCATGTCCAACCCCGTCGTAGACATCTGGGGCCCGGTCTCCCCCGAGCCCCGCACCCAGGTCGCGTCCGCACCGGAGCCGCACGATGAGTGGCCCCTCGACGGTGGTACGGCCTGGGTGTACTACAGCCCGCTGAACCGCCGGCAGCTCATCCGCCCCGTCATCCTCTCCGACGGCTTCTCCAGCGGGTCGAGCGAACTCGACCGGCTCTGGAACGGGCTGGAGGAGAACGGCGACTACCGTTTCATCTCCGAACTCCACGCGTGCGGCCGGGACGTGATCATCCTCGGCTACCACGACCGGACGGCGCCGATCGGGGACAACGCCGGCACCGCCGTCGACTGCATCCGCCGCGCCCTCGCCGAGCGGGTGGGCCGTTCGAAGCTGGTCGTGGGCGGCTTCAGCATGGGCGGGCTCGTCACCCGCTACGCACTGGCCAGGATGGAGCAGGACCCCTCCCTCCCCGACCACGAGACGGCGCTCCACCTCTCCTACGACTCCCCCCACCGCGGCGGATGGCTCCCCGTCTCCCTCCAGGCGTTCATCCACTTCGCCACCGACAACTTCGGCGACGAGCCCGTCGTGGGCGACTTCATCCGCCTGTTCTCCGGCCTGCTCAACAGCCCCGCCGCGAAGCAGATGGCGCGCTGGTACATCGCGAAGGCCGACGACACCCCGGCGGCGGCTCCCGAGCGGGTGGCGTTCCTCCGCGAACTCGACGAACTCGGCGGCTGGCCCCGCGGCGTCCGCCGGATCGGTGTCGCCAACGGTGTCGGCACCGGAACCGGCAACGGCATCAAGGCCGGCGTGACCGCGGTCAGGGGCGACGGCGAGACGCTGCAGGACACCTGGCTGAAGACACAGGCCGAGGGAGACCAGGTCGTCGCCCGGCTCCAGAAGACCGGCGGCCAGCCGACCGAGGTGCGCACCGGCGGGCTGCCCGAGATCGACGGTGCTCCCGGCGGCCTCTTCACCCTGCCGCTGCCGACCGGCGACCCCGGCAGCTTCGGCCTGGCGGGCCTGCTCATGCAGGCTCTGCGCAACACCGTGGACGAGGGCGGCGTCCCCACGTCCTGCTTCATCCCCAGCGTCAGCGCCGTCGCCGCGGCCGCCGACATCGACGACCGGACCGCGCTCTACACGCCGATCACCCCCGACAGCAGCGAACTCGACGCCTTCCTCTGCGCCGGCCGCAACGAAGCGCACACCACGATGACCGAAGAACTCGGCGCGTGGATCGTGAACGAGATCGTCGCCGGGAGCTGACCCGAATCCCCGGGGCGGGCCGCGGGCCATGCCGCCCGCCCCGGGGAGGGCGGGCGGCGGCGCCTGCCGTGACGCTCCCTTTCAGGGCCCTGCGGCGGAGGCCGGGCCCGGCCCGGGGACCGGGAACGCGGCGTCCTCCGGCGTGCCGGTCAGTTCGGCGCGGCGGAGCCGCACGTAGTCGCGCACGGTCGAGTACGAGGCCGCGGTGAAGTCGTGCTCCGCCGCCAGGCGTTCGAGGATCCGGCGCACGGTGTGCCTCTCCCGCGGCGGGCGGTGCAGGTCCTCGGTCAGCATCCGGTCGATCGCCGGGCGGACGGGTGCCAGGAGTCCGTGCCGCGGGCGCCGTGCGCGGTACGGCAGGTCCAGCGCGAGGGCCTCGGCGACCATCCGCTGGGACACCCGGTGACGGCTGGCCAGCACCTGGAGGGGCGTGTGCGGGCTGCGCCGGTGGTCACCGCGGATCCGGTCGAGGATCCACTCCCGGGACCTGTACACGAAGGCTCCTGACGTCATGGCGCCGCACGCGACGCGCGCACGCCCGGGCCGCTGTCGGCAGCCCGCGACGGGGGAACCGGCGATCGCCGCGCGTTCACCGGCCGGCCCGTCCCAGGGGTGTCGCCGCAGGGGAGGTCGTCGGGTCCGGGGCGTGCCGCATCACGGCGGACGGCGCACACCCCCGAACCGCACTTAGGTGAGCCTAACCTCACCTGCGCGCCACCGTCACCCCGCCCCCACCCCTCGGCCGGCCGGCCGCACTTCGCCGACGACCTCCGGACACCCTCCAAGGGGTCACGCCGACCTGCCCGTGTCAGCAGCCGCCTGACGGGGGTTCATGCGCGACGGCGGTGAAGTGAGGCGCCCGGCTGTCGTAGGGCGCCCCGGCAAGATCGCCGAGGACGCGCACGTCGGTTGCACGCCATCGGGCGCAGTCCTCGGAGCCGCGGAATACGACGGTGTGATGCTCGACCGTCTGCCAGCGGACCATCAGCCGGTAGCGCGAGGGGGCGACGCTGCGGTGCAGGTCGGCCCCGTGACAGCCGTCGGCGCCGAGGAAGCGGAGCAGGGCCCGGGTGACGGCACGACATCGTGCTCCTCCCCGGGAACCGGGAGGGGCAGCCCGAGGGTCCGAAACCTCCATGTCCGCTTCCTCCCTGACACATCTGAGCCGCGCAGGCCATACTCCGGTTCCGGGGACCTGTTGCCGGGTCCGCGTCCGGCACATGGGGAAGGGAACCCGTGGCCGTCATCGACGCCGAGGGGGTGCCGTGATCGGAGGGCGCATCGGGACGTACGTGATCGTTCGCGAGCTCGGAAGCGGAGGCATGGGTTCGGTCTATCTCGGACGTTCCCGTGCGGGACGGGCGGTCGCCATCAAGGTGATCAAGGCCGAGTACGCAGCCGATCCGGAGTTCAGGAGACGTTTCCGCAGGGAGGTCGAGGCCGCCCGCAAGGTGGGGGGCTTCCACACGGCAGCGGTGGTGGACGCCGACCCCGACGCCCCGCTGCCATGGATGGCCAGCGCCTACATCGAGGGCCCGACGCTCGCGCAGGAGGTCGCCCGGCGCGGCCCACTGGACGAGAAGCGGCTCTGGGCGCTGGCCGCCGCGCTGGCAGAGGCGCTGCGGGCCATCCACGCCTGCGGTCTGGTCCACCGTGACCTCAAGCCGGCCAATATCGTCCTCGCCGACGACGGACCTCGCGTACTGGACTTCGGTATCGCCCGCGCCACGGAGGGCACCCGCATGACCGCCGAGCATGTCGCCGTCGGAACACTCGGCTTCCTCGCACCCGAGCAGGCCCAGGGACTCGATGTCACAGGCGCGTCCGATGTGTTCGCCCTCGGGGCGGTACTGGTCGCGGCGGCCGGGGGACGCGCGTTCGGGGACGGCGGGCCCCATGGGCTGCTGTACCGGGCGGTCCACGAGGAGGCGGACGTCTCCGCCGTACCCGCGGCACTCAGCCCCGTCGTGGTCGCCTGCCTGCGAAAGCGACCGGAACTGCGGCCCACGTCCGAGCAATTGCTCGACCTGTGCGCCGACCGGATCGACCTCACGGAAACGGCGACCACGGAGCCGGTGCACCCGCCCTGGCAGGCAGCCGACACGGAGCCGGCCTCACCGGTCGCGCAGCCACCGGTGAGGCCGGAGGCAGCCGGGTCCCACACGCGCTCCGCCGGAGCCGGCCCGGTCGCCCTCTATCTCCGCAGTCGGCGAAGCCGGATGTCCCTGGCCCTGCGGAACAGCCTGGTCATCCTTGCGCTCGTCGCATTCGCGGCCGGCGGCGGTCTCCTCCACGTCGGCGAGGGACTGAGAGTACTGGGCGGGTGTACAGCGTTCCTGATGCTGCTGAGGCTCTTGGGCCTGCTGAGCCAGAACGACGGGCTCGTGCTGAACGACCTAGGCATCGGCGTCGGCTCCCCCACGAACCTGGCGGTGCTGCGTTGGTCCGAAACCACCTCCGTCGAACTCAGGCAGGAGACACGGGACACCGTGCTGACGGTACGGATGTCCGAGGGCCACCGGCTGCCCCTGGCCTTCCTGAAGCCGCGGTGGGTGCGAAGGAGCAGGGACGGATCCATCCACATCCGCACCGCCTGGTTGCTCCCGAGTGGCGGCACAGCCCCGCTCGCCGAAAGCGTCCGCTCGTTCGCCGCCCGCAACGGTGTCCCCGGGGGGTCGTGAGGCACGGCGTCTCCAGGTCGGTGGGTGTCGCGGGTCCGTTGCACAGCACCCCAGCCGTCGGCGACGTCGTCCGGGGGCGGGCCAGCGTGTCGGACCGGGGCCCGGAGATCGATCGCGTCCACCGGCCCCTGCCACGGATGCGACGCCCGGCTCGGTAGCGTGACGACCTGCCGCGTGGAGGGTCCATGCTGTCCGGCCGGCCCGCGCGAGGGCTTCCGGTGGAGAGTGACGAGGGTGCGATGAGCGAGCGGACGAAGCCCGAGGTGCACGTGCCGGAGGGCGAGGCTCCCACCGAGCTGACGGTGCGGGACCTGATCGTCGGGGACGGGCCCGAGGTGAAGCCGGGCATGGTGGTCAAGGTGCACTACGTCGGGGTGACGTTCGCGTCGGGGAGGGAGTTCGACGCCTCCTGGGACCGGGGCGAGCCGTTCAAGTTCGCCCTGGGCGCCGGCAGGGTCATCAAGGGCTGGGACCGCGGGGTCAGGGGGATGAAGGTCGGCGGTCGGCGGGAGATCGTCGTCCCGCCTCGTCTCGGCTACGGCAAGGAGTCGCCCTCGCCGTTGATCCCGGCGGGCTCGACCCTGGTCTTCGTGGTGGACCTGGTGGACTCCTACTCCGGGCCGGCCGGGTGGAGCAGCGCCCGGTGAGGTGATCGCTCCACAAGGTTCCCGAACGTGCGTCACAGCCGCCGCGCGACGGTGTCCATCCATGTGACAGGACATCACGGCGCCCCGCGGGGCGTCCGAGGAGAGGACGCGTGGCATGACGACGCAGCAGACCGCACCGGTTTCCCCGAACGCCTCGCACCCGCGGCCGGGCAAGCAGGTGCCGGGCACGACCGATGTCGCCCTGGGCACCTCCGGTGCCGGCGAGCCGGCCGCCACCCGTGGCAAGACGTCGATCGCCGACGTGGTCGTGGTCAAGGTCGCGGGCATCGCGGCGCGGGAGATCCACGGTGTGTACGACATGGGCGGCGGTCTGTCGCGCACGATCGGCGCCGTCCGCGACCGGGTCCCCGGGGGGCGGCCGAACGTGGGCCGAGGGGTGAAGGTGGAGGTCGGCGAACGGCAGACCGCCATCGACCTGGACCTGGTCGTCGAGTACGGCGTCGCCATCACCGACGTCGCGGCCGACGTGCGCGAGAACGTCATCGCGGCGGTGGAGCGGATCACCGGACTGGAGGTCGTCGAGGTCAACATCGCCGTCAACGACGTCCATCTGCCCGAGGACGACAGCGAGCCCGCGTCCGCCGAGTCCCGCGTCGAGTAGGCGCCGGCGTACGGGAGTACGGCGGATCGAGCGGTGGACGACGGTGCGGCCGGGTGCGGGGCCGCGGCGGGGAGACGGTGCGGTGCCCGGCGGGGAGGCGGAGAAGAGATGAGCAGAGGCTTCATCGGCATGGTCGCGGGAATGGCCCTGGCGTTCGCGGCGCACTTCGGCGGCTTCGGGGCCTTTCTCCTGGTGGCCGCCCTCGGAGCGGCCGGCTACGCGGCGGGGGCGTGGCTGGACGGCGGCGGACGGATGGAGGACCTGCGCGAGCGGTTCGAGCGGGGTCGCCGATGAGCGCGCCCGCCGCCCAACGGGGCACGACCACCGTCGCCGACCGGGTGGTGCGCAGGATCGCCCTGCGGGCCGCGTCCGAGGCGCTGCCCGGCCCGGGGGCGGGCGGCGTCGGCGGCTCGGCGACCGTTCACGGGCGCCGGGCCGGTATCTCTCTGCGCATCGCCGCGCCCTACCCGGCGACGCTGTCGGACACGGCCCGGCGGGTGCGGGCCCATGTCGCCGACCGGACCGGTGAATTGACCGGACTGGACGTCGCCCCGGTGCGGCTGAGCATCACCCGCCTCGCCGTGCCCGCGGCCCTGCCCGCGCCGGCTGCCGCGTCCCTTCCGGAGGCGCCGGGCGGGGCGCGCGGCGGTCACGGCGGGCGTGCTCCGCGGCGGTGGTGGTCGGCCCGGCGCGCCCCCGTGGCCGTGCTGAGTCTCCTGGGGGCCGTCTGCTGCGCCGCGGTGACCGCCGATGTGATCCGCGTCCGGGCCACCGGTGCGCCGGCCGGCGCCTGGCGCGCCCGCTCGGCGGACTGGCTGTCCGTGCACGGGCCGGGCGACGCTCAGGTCACCGCCGGTGCCGTCGCCCTGGCGGCGGGCCTGTGGCTGGTGCTGCTCGCCCTCGCCCCCGGCCGGCGGCGGCAACTGCCCCTGGCCGCCGCGTCGCCCGGGTGGAACGCAGCGGTCGACCGCTCCACCGTCGCCGCCCTGCTCCGGGACACCGTCGGCGATGTGCCGGGCATCGGCGCGGTACGGGTGCGGGCGCGCCGCGGCCGTGTCGTGGTCACGGCGCGGCCGGCCTTCGGCGACCGTGCGGAGGCCGTCCGGCAGGCCACGTCCGCCGCCCGGCGGACGATCGCGGACTGCGGACTGCGCCGGACGCCCCGGCTGCGGGTGCGGGTGCTGCCGGACTCCGGGTGGCGTCCCCCGCCCGGAGCCCCGGCCGAGCGGCGCCGCCCCGACCCCGGGCCCGGACCCGCGGAGGCCGGAACGGAGAACCGGGCCCGCCCCGCCCCCGGACGCGGACTCGCGGACGCCGGAACGGAGAACCCGGCCCGCCCCGACCCCGGGCCCGGACCCGCGGACGCCGGAACGGAGAACCCGGCCCGCCCCGACCCCGGACGCGGACCCGCGGACGCCGGAACGGAGAACCCGGCCCGCCCCGACCCCGGACGCGGACCCGCGGACGCCGGAACGGAGAACCCGGCCCGCCCCGCCCCCGGACGCGGACCCGCGGACGCCGGAACGGAGGAGACGTGCTGACGCCGGAGCCCCGTACGGCCGTCAACCGCGCCGCGTTGGCCCTGACCGGGCTGGCCCTGGCCGCGGGAGGGGTGTGGACGGCCACCGGCCACGCCGCGTTCGCGGCACGGCTGCCCGGCTGGTGGCCCCGCCCGCCCGCCGGCGGCTTCCTGGTGCAGGAGGGGGCGCTGACCGCGCTGCGGACCCGGGGCTGGTGGACGCCCGCCGTTGTCACGGTCGGCGTGCTCGCCACGGCCTTCCTGGCCTGGTGCTTCCTGCGGCAGTTCCCTCGGCGGGGACGCTCCCGGCTGGCGCTCGCAGCCCCGGGCAGCGTGCTGCGCGTCGAGGCCCTGGAACGCGCCCTCGCCCAACGGGTCTCGTCCGTCGAGGGCGTCGACCGCTGCCGCGTCCGGATCCACGGCCCCCGCCGGAAGCCGCGTCTGCGGATGCGTGTGCTCCTGGCCGCGGGCACGCCACCGGGAGCGGTCCTGGACGCGCTGCACGCCGTCACCGCGGAGGCCCAGGGCGTCATGGCCCCCTGCGTTCTGCGCTCCCGCGTCCGCCTCGGCCAGCGCGCCCGCCGGAGCCGGCACGTCCGCTGAGGACGGCACGTCCGCTGAAGACGGCACTCCGCTGACGTGAGACCCCGTGCGCAGCGGCTGCGCGCGGTCCGCTCGCGGGGACGGGAGACGTCTCCCGCGCCCCCGAGCGGCCGGCCGGTCCGGTTACGATGCACACGGCTCGTCTCGACAGGTGACGAGTGGTGTGCCGGGAAGTCTGGTCGGCGACGGTTTCGTCGTGCGAGAAGGGCTGTGCCGTGACATCCGGAAGTCGACCTGATCCAGGTGCCCAGCAGCGCTCGCTGATCGACGCGGTCGTCATCTGCTTCGACGCCTACGCACGCGTGCGGGGAAGGCGCCACAGCCTCCTCAACGCCGCGCACGCCGGCGAGCGCGACGAACAGCGCGCGTACGAGGATCTGCAGCGTGCCGTCACCCGCCTGCGCAACAGCACGGAGACCTGAGCGCAACCGCCGCGAAGGGCAGGGCACTCGGGCGGCCGTCCGGGCCGCGTGCCGTCGGATGCGGGACCGGTGACCAGGCCCTCGCGCTCCGGCGACGTGAGCCGGTTACGGCAACGGGTCGTTCAGCTCCCGGCGTCGAGCTCGGTGCCGATGTGGTGTGCCCAGGCATGGATGCGCGCCGGATTGCGGAAGTCGCCGCCCTTGCCGTGGCGGACCATGGAGCGGGCGATGCTCCCGGCGGTGTCGCCGGTCACGGCGCCGCCGAAGGTGATGTGCTCGCGCGCGCCCAGGTTCTTCATCCGGCGGGCCACACCGTGCACGGGTGGGATGTCGTGCTGCTCGGCGGAGTCGTCGACCGGGCCGCTGCTGAAGAGCCAGAGCGGCTTCTCGCGGAGCTGTTCGGCGTTGCGCCGGGCGCAGCGCCGCGCCTTGCCGTTCCAGCGGCCCGCGTAGAGGGCTCCGCCGAGAACGACTCCCTGGTATCCGCTGACGTCCGTGACGGTGTCGGCCGGCAGGACGACGGCGTCGAAGCCGTCCTCCCGGAGGGTCCTGCCGATCTCGTCGGCGATGCCCGCGGTGGCGCCGTGCCTGCTGCCGTACGCCACGAGGACGCGTTTGGCGGTCATGACCGCGCCTCCTCGTCCGCCCGCCGCACGGGGACGGTGCGCCGGGTCCCGGCACGCTCCTCGGGCAGGGGGACGCGGACGGTGAGGATCCCGTCCTTGTAGGAGGCCCCGACGTCCTCGGCCGGGATCGTGCCGGGCAGCCTCACGGTCCTGCGGAACGATCCGTAGCGGAACTCCGAGTGCTCCTTGTCCTCGTCGCTCCCGGTGTGCTCAGCGCTCACCGTCAGCAGGTTGTCCTCGACGGTGACGGTGACGTCGTCCGGGTCCATCCCGGGCAGTTCGGCCCGCAGGACGTAGGCGCCGTCGCCGCCGGTCACCTCCACCGGGATGGAGTGCGCGGCGCCGCCCGGGCGCCAGCCGGGCAGGCCCGGGAACTCGCGGTTGAACCAGTCGTTGAAGTCGGGGAACAGGCTGTGCCTGCGTTCCACCGTGTCTCCGGTCATCGTCCTACTCCTCGCTCCGGCCGGAGCGGGCTCCACCGATGTGGACCAGGTCCTTGGAGACCGCATCCCGCGTCCCCCACTGCCACGGTGCCCGCCGCGGGGGCGCGTGCACAGGGCCGGCAGGCCCCCTTCGGCGGCCGGTCGGCGGCGGACCGGGGCCATGCGGCCCCCGTCCGCCGCGCACCGTCCCGCGAGGGCGCCCCGTCGTCCGCATCCGGCGGGACGCCCCCCGCGGAAGGAGGATCAACGACCGGACGGCACGGCCCGGCCGGGCATGCGTCCCGCCGGACAACCGGACGACGGGACAGCGGGACGACGGGACGACCGGATGACGGGACGACCGGACACCATGACCCGGCCGGGCGGGACCCCCGCACGACGTCCGCCCGGCCGCCGCCCGGTGCCGCTCTGCCGAAGGGATTCCATGCCCCGCGTCGTGGTCGTCAGCCCGCCGTTCGCCTCCCACGCCACCCCCCTGTCCGTGCTGGCCACCGCGCTCGCCGCCGAGGGGGCGGACGTGTTCTTCGCCTGCGCACCGGAGTTCGCCGGTCTCGCGCGGGGCGACGGGGTCACGTTCGTCCCGCTGACCGTGACCCGCAACGCCAACACCGGGGTCGCCGAGGCGACCCGGCAGCCGGCCGAAGAGGCCGCCCGTCTGCGGGAGTTCCTGGAGGCCACGCGCGCCGGGGCCGTCCCCACGCTGCTCACCCAGGCCCGTCACCGGCGCGCGGACATGCTGGCGGACCCTGAGGGCGTCCTGAACGCGCTGCGCGGTCTCCACGAGCGGCTGCGCCCGCACTGGTACGTCACCGACCAGCTCGGCTTCGCCGTGACGCTGGCGCTGCACTGCATGGGGGTGCCCTACGCCACGTTCTGTCCCGGTCATCCCGGCTATCTGCCGGCGGACCCGGACGCGTACTTCGGGGTGCCCTACGACTGGCCCGCGTCCCTGCGGCCGTCCCCGGCGGACGCGGGCCTCCTGCTCGGGGCCGCGCGCCGGAACGACACGGCGTTCACCGAGGCGTTCCACGACTTCGCAACGCGCCACGCGCCCTCGGCCCCGGCTCCGGGGCGGGCCTTCGCGCTCTGCTCACCGCACGCCGTCGTGCACGCCTACCCGGAGTTCTCCTGGCTGCCCGCACCCCCGCCGGGCCCGGTGCGCCTGTTCGCCGACCATCTGGCCGCCCCGCCCGCACCGCTGGACGCCGCCTGGTCGGCGCGGCTGGACGCCTTGCGCCGGCATGCGCGACGGATCGTCCTCGTGGCCTTCGGCACCTTCCTGTCGGCTCGCCACGACGTCCTGCGCGCCGTCGCCGAGGGCGTGCTCGGCGGCCTGCCCGACACGGCCGTGATCGTGGCTGCGGGAGAACGCGCCGGCGCGCTGGCGGACCTGGCGGGCGACCGGGCGGTGGTGGTGCCGTCGGTGCCGCAGCAGGCGCTGCTCGAACACGTGGACGTCATGGTCCACCACGGCGGTGGCAACTCGTTCACCGAGTGCCTGCGCGCCGGGGTGCCCGCGCTGGTGCTGCCGTTCTCCAGCGACCAGTTCGCCGTCGCCCGCGACGCGGAGTGCGCGGGCACGGGAGTCGTCGCCGACCCGAACGCGCTGTCGGCCTCCGCCGTCCCGGCGCTGCTGGAGGCCCTGCCGGGCGACGCGCGCGCCCACGCCGCATGGTTCGCCGCGCGGCTGCGCACACGGGGTCCCCGATGGGCCGCCGGGGAGCTGCTGCGCGTCATGGGCGAGCGCACAGGGCCCGCCGGGCGCCGGGGTCGCGCCTCACTCCCTGCCGAGTGAGGCGCACAGGTCCGCGGCCTCGGCCAGCCCGGGCGGGTGGTGCGCGCCGGGGACGGTCCGCCCCGTCCAGCCCGGTCCCAGCAGGAGGACGGCCGGTCTCCGGCGTGCTCCGCGCACTCCCCACTCCATGGCGGCGACCTGCGCGGCGAGGGCCCGGCTCACGGTGGCGACGGACTGGGACCACAGCCCCACCGCCGCCGGACCGGTCCGCCGGACGGCGGCCACGAGCGGCTCGGCGGGAAGGGCTCCGCCGAGCATGCGCACCGGGAGCCGGCGTTCGGCCAGCGCGGCGGCGAGCGCCTGGAGCGGCAGCGTGTGGTCCTCGCCCGGCATGCACGCCAGCACGGTGGCCGCGCCCCGCCGGTCGGCGCCCCGGGGGACGCACCGGCCCAGGGCACCGGAGACGTGCCAGGTGAGGGCGTGCTCGATGTCGATGTAGCGCTCGCCCGACGTCTCCCACAGACGGCCGACGGCCCGGAGTGCGGGCGTGATCACCTGGTCCCAGGCGCCGACGACACCGTGCGACGCCAGCGCGGCCCGCAGGATCGCGTCCATGGCGGCGGAGTCGAGACGCAGCGCGGCGCGTACGAGGTCGGGGCGCTCCGCGGTGGGCGCGCCGGGCCCGGTCAGAGGTCCGTCGGGCAGGTGGTCCAGGCCGCCCGGGCGGTCCGGGCCGTCCGGACGGCCCGCGGTACTCGGGCGGTCCCCGCGGTGCGGACGGCCCGCGGTGCTCGGACGGTCCCCGCGGTCCGCGGGGTCCGGTCGGTCGAGACCGTCCACGTGATCCGGGCCGTCCGCGCCAGGGCCGACCGGGCCGACCGGGCCGTCCGGGCCGACCGGCAGCGGTGGTGCCGCTTCCGCGGCGCCCGCCGCCACCGCGCCGGTGGCGGCGCCCTCCTCCGGGTGCGCCGTTTCGGCGGCTGCTCGGCGCGCGAAGCGCGGTGCTTCGGCCGGCCCGCCCCGCACGAGGAGCGCGGCCTCGGCGGGGGCGAGTCCGGTCGACGTGAGGGCGCGCATGCGCTCCAGTCTCGCCACATCGGCCGGTGACCAGCGGCGATGTCCGCCCGGGGTGTGCGCGGCGGGTTCGAGTCCGTATCTGCGGCCCCAGGAGCGGATCGTGGTCGGGGCCACGCCGAGGCGCCCGGCCAGTTCGCCGGTGGTCAGACCGGCGGAGTCGTCCGCCTGCTCCGCGTCGTCGCCCGGCACCTTCACACCGGCAGCATATGACGCATAAACGACGCATGTTGCTTGCGTCGTTTATGCGTCCAAGACTGAGGGTCCGACCGCACGGTGAACGCGCACCACCGTTCATGTGGGACGAGGGCCGGCCCGGCTCCCGGACACGTGCGGCACACGGCCCGAGGAGTCGGCCATGAGCCTCCGGACAAGCCCCGGCACCACCGCAGTCGCCCCCGGCGGCGACGCGCTGCTTGACGAGGAACTCGGCCGCGGCCTGCGGGAGGCGGACGAAGTCGCCTTCGCGGCGATCTACCGCAAGTGGAGCCCACTGGTGCACACGATGGCGACACGTTCGCTCGGAGACTCCTGGGAGGCCGAGGACGTGACGCAGCAGGTGTTCATCGGCGCGTGGCGCGGCCGTGCCGGATTCCACCAGGAGCGCGGGCCCCTGGGCGCCTGGCTGGTGGGCATCACCCGCCGGAAGATCATCGACGCACTGGCGGCCAGGACCAGGCGGCTGACGCTCGCCAAGGCCGCGGCGAGCATGGCGGAAACGACGCAACCTCCCGCGGCGCCCCCGGAGGCCGTCCTCGACCGCGTGCTGCTCGTGCACGAGCTGGCAAGCCTGGCGCCGGTGCAGCGGGAGATCCTCTGCATGGCCTTCTTCGACGACCTGACGCACACCCAGATCGCCCGCCGCACGGGCATCCCGCTCGGCACGGTGAAGAGCCACTGCCGCCGCGGGCTCCAGAAGCTCAGGGACGGAATCGAGCAGGGGCTTCCCGAGGCCGCGTAGTCGACCAGGGGCCCACAGGGCCCGCTGGCCGAACAAGGTCCGCCTTGGGCCGCCCGCCGAGCCGTCCACCGGCCCCCACCAGGTCTTCCGGCCGCATCCGGTGCGCGCCCGCCGCGCGAAACACCAGAGTGACTCCTCACCGACGCGAGGTCGCCGTGCCGCACCTCACGCACGATCTGCTGGCGGATCTGGCACTGGGGAACGCCGCTGCGGGCGGTGCCGACGAGGCGCTGCGCCACCTTGCCCGCTGCGGGCCCTGCCGCGGTCGACTGGCCCGGCTCGACCGGGTGGTGGCCGCGGCCCACGGCATCGAGGAGCCCGATCTGCCGGCGGCTCCGCCCGAGCGCGTCTGGAGGGAGATCCTCCGGGAGCTGACGCCGCCATCGGGGAACGCGGAGCCGGCCGGCTGACGTCCGGGCCTCGGAGGCGTCATGCCTCCGAGGTGCCAGACCTCCAAGGCGTCAGACCGCGGAGGCCTCGGAGGTGTCGCCTCCGACGGGCGGCGCGTCCGGCTCCCCGCGAACGGACAGCGCCTCGGTGATCGAGGTCCAGACACGCTCCGGTGGCGCGAGCAGATCCCGGTCGGCCGGCGACGGGGTCCTCATCGACGCGACGGCACGGCGCAGTTGCTCCAACTCGCCGCCGCACTCGCGGCATCGGCCGAGATGACCGGCGGCCGCCGGGGCCGGTTCCTCGCCGAGAGCCGTCGCCGCCAGTGTCCGTTCATCGGTGTGCTCCACCGTCCACCTCCCACCGGGGACGCAGCGGGCCGAGAGTGCGCCGGGCCGTGGTGCGGTACTGCCCGGCCAGCGCGTCCGCCATGTCGGCCACCGAGTACCGGGTGGCCGCCGTCTCCCGCCCGGCCAGGGCGAGTCGGCGGCGCCCGTCCTCGGGCACGGCCGCCAGCCGGTGCAGGCCCCGAGCCAGACCGGCGGCCGACGAGGTGTCGAGGAGAAGGCCGTTGACCCCGCCCCGCAGGTAGTGGGGCACTCCCCCGCGGCTCGGCCCGGCGGCCGGGAGACCCGCTTCCATCGCCTCCAGCACCGCCAGACCGAACTCCTCCTTGACGCTCGGGCAGACGTACCAGGCGGGCACGCCGTTCGCCGGATCGGCCAGTGCCCGTTCCAGGCGGCGGACGGCGTCGTTCGGCAGGGCGGGCAGCACCGCCAGCCGGCGGCCGGCCGCGTCATGGCCGCGCAGCAGGGTGCCGAGCGCCTCACGCATCCGGCGCTCGGGCGGTGTGGGCCGCGCGGTGCCGCCGCCGACGACGACCAGGGTGGTCGTGCGCCACAGTTCGGTGGCGAGCCAGGTGCGCACCAGCAGGTCCTGCTGCTTCACGGGGTGCAGCCGGCCCACGCACAGCAACAGGGGAAGCGGGCGGTCCTGCGGCGCCAGCGCGTCGGGGCGGTCACCGCCGGCGAACAGGTCGTCCAGCATCCGCCGGCGCAGCGGGCCTTCGTTCCGCGCGGGTGTGTACGGGGCGATCCCCTCGGGCGGAGCGGCGGGGCCCCGGGGCCCGTACCGGTCGCCGAGGACGGGGTAGTGGGCGAGGAGCTCCCGGGTGCCGGAGCGCCCGGGGATGCCGAGCACGGTGTCGGCCCGGTCCACCAGGCGGTCGGCGCAGAACACCCGGTGCAGCTCGTCGCGGAGCAGTTCTCCGCGTCCCGGATCGTGCGGTCCCGCTTCGGTGTACTTCCGCACGAGTGTGCGGTGGGGGTCCGGAGTGGCGGTGAAGAACAGCCGCGCTCCGGTGCGGGACGCGGCCTCGGCGAGGGCGAGACTGCCGTCGTCGCCGTAGCGCAGATGCGCGACGTCGACCGCGAACGGCAGGGCGCGCAGCAGACGGTGGGCCCACCAGGTGAGCGCGGCGCGGTGCGCCGGCCAGGTGTCCGGCTGGGGTGGCGCCGGAGAGTCGACGGGCAGGCGCAGGACCCAGTGCCCGGGGCGCCGTCGGTGCAGGAGGGCGCGGTCGTGCTCCAGGAGGTCGTGGCCGGCGGTCACGATCGTCAGGACGCGTCCGATGCCGGCGCACGAGGCCAGCCGGTCGCCGAGGCCGCCCAGCAGCACGGACAGCCCGCCGCTCGACCCCTGCCCCGGTGTCTCCAGTCCGCCCTGCAGCATGGCCTGGGCCACGACGATCCCGGAGACGTCACCGGGATCGTCGTGGCCGAGGTCCGGCGGGGCGAGGAGCAGGCGCTCGTAGGGGTCCGCTCCGGCGCCGGGAGCGGGCAGGTGGGCGGTGCCGCCGGGCACGTGGTGGAGGTAGCGCCACAAGGCGTGGCGGGCGGCCCGGTCACCGGTGTCGGTGAGCCGCGACGCCTCTGCGGCGGACAGGGGTGCGAGGTCCGCCGACTCGGCACTGTCCAGCAGAAAGACTGTGCGGGCGGCGTCGGACGCACCGCTCAGCAGCAGGTGGCGCAGCGCCCGTTCGGCACGCCGGCGGCCGTGTCTGCGCACGGTGTCCGGCCACATCTCGGTCAGGACAGCGACGGTTCTGGGCCCGCCGGAGGCGTGGGCGAGCAGCGCTTCAGGGGTGAGCGGTGCGCCGAGGCGGCAGGCCCGGCGCAGGGAGGCGAGGACCGCGTCCCGCCGGCCGGGCGCGGCGGCGGGGCCGGCCGGCAGCGCGCGGGGGTGCGGTCCGTACTCGGCGTCCAGGAGTAGGCCCAGGTCACCGGCCCGGTCGCGCTCCCTGTCGAGGTCCACGTCAAGGTCCACGTCGAGGTCCATGCCGTGGTCCGCGTCGAGGGCGCGATCGGGGCCTGTGTCGGCGCACGCGTCGAGGGCGCGATCGGGGCGTGTGTCGGCGCACGCGTCGAGGGTCGTGCCGGGGCGCGCAGCGGGACGGGTGCCGAGGGCCGTGTCGGGGCGCCCGACGGGTCGGGGGCCGTCCGGGAGCCGGTGGGCGCGGCGGAAGAAGGCGTGGCGAGCGGCGGCGAGCGGATCCGGAGGGGGCGGGAGCGGTGCGGTGTCCGCGGCCTCGCACGGCTGCGCTGCTGGCACGGTGTCTCCTGACGGAAGGCGGGCAACGCCCCGATTTCCTTCCGTCCGGTGCTCGCGGATGCACCACGTCCGGGCGCGCGGTCGCACCCGCCCCGACACCGCCCGCGACGGGGTACGCCCCCTCACAGGAAACGGGCCGCCGGCGCCTCGGACCGCACCGCCCGGCCCGAGCCGTCGACCGAAGCGACCGGCCGGGGGCACCGCGGATCCCCGGGCCCGAGCCCTCGGCGACGCACGCGCCGAGCGCCGCCCGTCCCTTGTCGGCGGTCGCGGCCGCGCGGCAGCCGGCCAGGTCGTCAGCCGCGGATCCGGCGCCTGCCGCACGGTGTCGCGGGCGCCGCGCACTCGGCGCGGCGCGCGAATCCGCGCCGCAAGCCGCTTGAGGGAGCCGGAGGGTCAGACGCCCGGGCGGGGGCGGCGGCGGGGCCGCTGTCCGTCACCGCGCGGGCGCCGCACCGTCTGCCGCCCCGTGTCGGAGGCGGCGCCCGCCGAGGAGAACAGGCTCGGCACACCGGGGCGGGCAGGCGCCGGGACCTGGGCGGCCGGTGGCATGTCCGGGTCCGCCGGTGCCACGGCCGCCGCCCGGCGCGGTGTCCCGGCGCGGGCCAGCACGCGGGCGTGCGGGATCAGGGGCGCGCAGGTCTCGCACACCTCCTCGACGATCCAGACCTGTCCGACGACGGGGTCGTGCCGCAGGATCATCACCACGCCGCCGGCGCAGGGCGCCTTGTGGCCCGGGTGCGCCTCGCAGCGCTCCGCGCGGCAGTGGCAGGAGGCGTTCGGCCGGACGGTGGCCGCCTTCGCGTGGGCGGCCGCGTGCTGGGCGGCGAAGCGGCGCAGGGCGGCGATGTCGCGGGAGCGGCCCGGCATCCGGCAGGTCGCGGTGCACGTGACGCTCGCCGAGCGGTCGCTGTGGCCGGTGAGCCGGACGGTCCAGCCCCGCCCGGGGACGCGCACGGGGGCAGTGGTGTCGCTGGGGGCGATGGTCACACGGGTTCCGTTCGTGAGCTGCTCGATGGAGCGTTCGGATGCACGGGGCGCCCTGCCGCACTCGGCGGGCGCCACCCCCCATCCTTCCCCGCCACCCCGGGTCCCAAGCGGTCGAAGAGGGTGGTGCGCGGCGCGTGTCGGGCCGGGCGGGGGCAGCGCCTCAGTCCCCGCCGGTCCTGTCCGGTGCGCCGGTCCGGTGGGAGACCGCGGGGCCGGCGGCCGGCGGCGCGGTGAAGTGGTCGAGGGTGCCGGTGACGGTCAGCAGGCGGTCGAGTTTCGCCGGTCGGTCGTCCAGGTGCAGACGGACCCCGGCGGCGGCGGTCCGGCGGCCGATCATGAGCAGCGTGGACAGGCCCATGGAGTCCACCGTGCCGACGGCACCGCAGTGCAGGTGCAGGTCCTCCAGCAGCGGCCGGTCCGTCAACTGGGCGGTCACCTCGTCCAGGAGGAGGTCGGCGCCGTCGTAGTCGAGGTCGCCGTGGATCTCTATCCGGACGCCGTTGCCGGAGTCGGCGGAGTCGAGGGTGACGAGGCGCAGGTGGTTCGGGGGCTGTGTGGTCATGCGGTGTTCCCGGCGGCGGTGGGGTGGTCGGTGGAGAGTGCTTCCGTCCCGCGGCGGAGGATCCTGGTGGCCCGGGGGAAGTCCCCCAGTTCGCGGGCGAGGAGGCTCAGGGCCGGCGGCAGGCTCTGCGCGGGTACACCTCGTGCTTCGAGGACCCGCGCGGTCCAGCCGACGAATTCCGTGAAGAGTTCGTCGTCGCCGGTGTAGAGGGCGGTGGCGAGGAACTCCACGATGTGCGCGAGGTCCTCGGCCGTGCGGTCCCGTTGCGTGTCGGTGTAGGCGCGCAGGGCGGGAAAGGCGTCCTCCAGGGCGGTGAAGACCTTCCGCACGAGGGCGTCGCGGTGGCGGACGACCAGGGTGTACTCCTGGTCGGCCAGGTGCGGCAGGTCGTCGATCTGCTGGTGGCCGGGCTGCGGACGGGACAGCGGCCCGGCGGCGAGCCGGTCGGCCGCGGCGCGGGCGTCGGGCGCCCAGGCGTCGGCGCCCAGCAGGGTGGCGTACCGGCCCTGGCGGCCGAACGCGGCGCCGCCGACCAGCACGGGCACGCCGACGGCCTGGCAGGCGGTGATCGCCGCGTGCGCGGCGGGCAGCCTGACGGCGATCGAGCTGGACAGGGCGACCACGTCGGCGCGTGTCATGTGCAGGTGGGAGATGAGGTGCGGGGTGGGGACCTGGGCTCCGAGGTAGTCGACGTGCCAGCCGCGCAGCTTCAGCACCTCGCCCAGCAGGCGGGCGGGCAGCGCGTGCCACTCGCCGTCCACGCAGGCCACGGTGATGCGGCCCCGGGTGACGGGGGTGCGGGTGGAGGGGTGCAGGGCGAGGGCCGAGACGGCGCGTTCGTTGATGGCCGTCGCGGCGTGCTCCTGCGCGACGGTGATCCGGTTGGCGGCCCACTCCTCGCCGACCCTGCCCTGGACGGCGCCGATGACGTCGAGCAGCACGCTCTCCGGGTCGGCCCCCTCCTCCAGGGCGCGCAGCACCAGTGCGGTGGCCGCGTGCTCGTCGCCGGCCGAGACGCTGTGCCACAACAGCTCCGTCAGCCGCCCGGGGTGGGTGCCGCCCGGCAGGCGGCGAGGGGTGCTCGTGCTCATGGAGTGAGACTGCCCCGGGCGGGCTCGTCCACCGCGCCGGGGCGGTGGGTCCGTGGTGCGGAGATGACGACGACGGCCATGTCGTCGTGGTGGCGGGTGCCGAGCCACTGGGCGGCGAGCATCTGGACGTGCTCGACGATGCCCGCCGAGGGCATGCCCGCGCAGCCTGCGAGGGCGCGCCTGAGGCGTTCCTCACCGAACTGGGCGTCGCCCATCGGCCCGCCCTTCGCCTCGGTGATGCCGTCGGTGTACAGGACGCAGGACTCCCCCGGTGCGAGGGAGACGGCGGCGGTCCGGGCGGTGACGGTGGGCAGGGCTCCGACCAGGGTGCCGTGGGTGTCCGCCTCCTCCACGGTGCCGTCGGCCCTGACGATCAGCGGCGCGGGGTGGCCGCCGCTGGTCAGCCTGAGGTCCACCGCGTCCCCCCTGCGTACGGCGGAGGCCAGGACGAGGGTGGCGAACCGTGCGTGGTGGGAGGTGAGCAGCGCGGTGTTCAGCAGGCCGAGCATCCGCTGGTGGTCGTCCGCCATGGGCAGCAGGGCGTGCAGGGTGTTGCGGATCTTGCCGGTGAGGACCGCGGCTTCCAGGCCCTTGCCGCAGACGTCCCCGATGGTGACGAGGGCGGCCTCGCCGTCGACGGCGGCGGGGTGCACGTCGTAGAAGTCGCCGCCGACGCGTTCGTGGTCGGCCGAGGGGCGGTAGCTGCCGGCGAGGTCCATGCCGGAGATCCGGTGCAGGGTCGGGGGCAGCAGCTCGCGCATCAGCACATCGGTGATGGCGGTCTGCTCCGCGTAGAGGCGGGCGGCCGACAGCGCCGCCCCGGACCGAGCGGCGAACAGCCGGGCGAAGACTTCCTCCTCGTCGGTGAAGGCCGCCTTCTCCGCACGGCGCAGCAGGACCAGGGCGCCGGCGGGGACGCCGTGCCCGGGCAGGGGGGTGATCACTATCGAGCCGACCGGGCCGAAGCCCTCGGGCACGAGCCACGGGGGCGCGGACACCGGATCGATCCAGCGTGATGGCACCGGCGGGAATCCGCGCAGGGCCTCGCCCAGGCCCGGCACGTCGTCGGGGTCCACGGGCAGGTGGGCCAGGGTGGGGGTGCCTCCGCGCAGGCAGGTCACGACGGGGAGCCGGCGCGCGCGGGTGGGCGCGATGGCCAGGGCCGCGTCGGCGAGGTTCTCGGCCGCCATCTGCGCCGTGACGTCCATGCAGCGCTCGAGATTGAGGGTGGCGAGCAGGGCGCTGGACGCCTCGGCGAGGAACGCGGTGCGTTCCCGCTCCCGGTGGAGGGCTTCCCGGGCGAGCTGGTGGTCGGTGTCGTCGACGAGCCACCAGGCGACGGTGCCGTCGTCGCGCAGGCTGGGGTGCGCTTCGAACCGGCGCCCGTCGATCACCCCGGAGTGCGGGGCGGCGGCGCCGGGACCGGCCGGCCGGCCGTGCGGCGGCAGGCTCCGGTGTCCGTGTGCGAGCCAGTCCGGGACCACGTCCACCAGACGCGTCCCCGGGCGCGCGGCCGGCAGCAGGGCGCCCGCCGCGTCGTTGCGCTGCACGAGGGTGCCCTGCGCGTCGGCGACCAGCACCGGTCCGGGGGCGCGGCGCCACGGGAAGTCGGAGTCCTTGTCCGCGCGGGCTTGCGAGTGGGTGAAGACCAAATGCCGAGGACCCGCCGGGCGGATCCCTCACCTCATCAGTTCGACGGAAAGGTTGTCTCGGGGAAACCATCCCGTACGTCATGGCCTCTTGGCAACCGAGCACGCCCTGCCCGTCCCCCGAGGGCCCGTCCGGGCGGCCGGGACACGGGCCTACCGGGCCGGACGCTCTTCCCCGGCCGCCGCCCGCCACTCCGGGGCGAGCACGGCCCAGAGCTGCTTGTCGTGGCGGGCGCCGCCGTAGGGCCACGCTTCGCGCCGCACCCCTTCGAGCGTCATGCCGAGCCGCTCGGCCACCGCCGAGCTGCGGTCGTTGTCGGCGCGGCAGTGCCATTCGGCCCGGTGCAGCCCCCGGGTGACGAACGCCCACTCCAGCAGCAGCCGGCACGCCTGTGTGACGAGGCCGTGCCCCTCGGCGGCGGGCTCGACCCAGCAGCCGAGCTCGCAGGAGCCCCCTGCGGCGTCGAAGACGGTGAACATGACGCCGCCGACCAGCACTCCCTCGCGCAGGATGCCGTACATCCGGGCGCCGTCGCCCGCCGCGCGTTCGGCATAGCGCCGCAGCGTGGCGCGCGCGCCGGTCACGTCGTCGGTGACGAACGCGGGCCCCACCCAGGGGCGGATGTGCTCACGCGCCCGGTCGAGGTGGGCGGCGAATTCCTCGGCGTGCCAGACCTCCAGCGGGGCGAGGTGGGCGTCGTCGCGCAGCGGCCGCATGAACATGAGGGCCCTCCGTTCACATAACAGGTGTTGTGGGAATGTACCGTGGGGGCATGCCACGCCCCAAGGGAGATCACGAGGCGCGCCGGCGCGACGTCTCCGAAGCGGTCTGGCAGGTCCTGGCCGCGCGCGGCTTCGCCGGCCTGACCCTGCGCACCGTCGCCGCCGAACTCGGCGCCAGCACGGGCCTGCTGACGCACTACTTCCCCACCAAACGGGCCCTCGTGGAGTACGCCCTCGACCTGCTCGAACAGCGCACACTCGCCCGTCGGCGCGCGGCCGGGACCCGGACCGCGGCGCCGGGAGGCCGCGCCGCGCCCCACGGGCCGGGCACCCTGCGGGACGCGCTGCTGGACATCCTGCCGATGACGCCGGAGGCCGCCGCCGGCAACCGGATCTGGGTGTCCTCCTGGGACGCGGCCCTCGCCGACCCCGTCCTGAGCGCCGGCCACGCCCGCAGGTACGCCGCGGGCCGCGACCGGCTGACCGAACGGGTCGCCGCCGCCCAGGAACTCGGCGCACTTCCCCCGGGCGACCCGGCGGGGATCGCGGCCGGCGCCCAGTCGTTCGTCCTGGGCCTCGTGGTCCAGGCCCTGTTCGACCCGGAGGCCTTCCCGCCGCACCGGCAGGTCGAGCTCCTCGACGACTACCTGGCCTCACTCTCCGGCCGCCCGGGACACCACGACGGCGAGGGGGCTCCCGAGGGCGGAGCGGCCGGTGTCCCGTGAGGCGGATGCCGCCGCGTGAGTGAAGCCGCGTGAGTGAATGGGGGCATGCTTCTCGGTTTCACGCTCGACCACGACGGTGAACGGCTCAGCGGTGTGCACGGCGGTGACCGGGCCGGGGTGACCGCCGTGGTGCTGCACGGCGCGGGCACCGGCAGCGCGGAGCGACTGCTGCCGCTGGTGCGGGAGTTCGTGGACCACGGGTGCCACGGGATCGCGTTCGACTTCTCCGGGCACGGCCGGAGCACGGGGACGCTGGACGAATCGAGCCTGCGGCGGCGCTTCGAGCAGGCGGTCGCGGTGATCGACGCCTGCGCGGGGGCCGGGGGGCCGCTGGTCCTGGTCGGGTTCAGCATGAGCGGGCAGACGGTGGCCGATCTCGTCCGGCACTACGGGGACCGGGTGGCGGCGCTGGGGCTGTGTGCGCCCGCCGTGTACGCCGCGGAGGCGTGGGACCTGCCCTTCGAGGACGGGAACGGCCGGTTCAGCGGGATCATCCGGCGGCCGGAAAGCTGGCGGGAGGCGCCCGCGTTCGAGGTCCTGCGGGCGTACGAGGGCCGGGCGGTGCTCGCCGTACCGGGCACCGACACGGTGATCCCCGGGGCGGTGACCGCGTCCGTGCAGGACGCGCTGGCCACCCGGGCCCAGTACACGCGGTTCGACCTCCCGGACGCGGAGCACCGGCTGGGGCTGTGGTTCCGCGACAACGGCGGCGACCGGCGGGAGTTCGTCGAGGCGGTGCTCACCGGCCTCGGCGACCGCGGGTGGTCGGCCACGCGCACGTGGGTGGCCGAGCGGCTCGGCGCGGGCCGCACGGTCACCGGCACACGGCTGCTGCACGGCGGCTGGAGCTCCCAGATGCGCCGGCTCGCGCTCGACGACGGCACGGCCGTCGTGCAGCGCACCTTCGTGAAGCCCTTCTTCCGCCGCCACGCACCCGGGCTGCTGGCCCGCGAGGCGTCCGTCCTGGCCCTGCTCGCCGGGCAGGAGGGCGTCACGGCGCCCGGTCTCGTCGCCGTCGACGCCACGGCCGAGCACTGCGACCACCCGACCCTGTTGATGTCCGGGCTCCCGGGCCGCGTCCGCGTCGACGAGGGCGGCCTCGACCGGCGACTGGACCTGCTCGCGGCCCAGCTCGTCCGCGTCCACGGCGTCGTACCGGCAAAGCGGCCGCGCACCTACCAGGCGTGGACGTCCCCGGACCGCGTCCGCACCCCCGGCGGCCCCCTGTGGGAGCGGGCGGTGGACGTGCTCCGCCGCGATCCGCCGCCGTACGAGGGCCGTTTCCTCCATCGCGACTTCCACCCCGGCAACGTGCTCTTCACGGGCACCGGGCCGGAGCTGCGCGTCACGGGTGTCGTGGACTGGGTCGAGACCTCGTGGGGACCGGCCGACCTGGACGTCGCGCACTGCTCGACCGCGCTCGCGCTGCTGCACGGACCGGCGTACGGGCTGGAGTTCCGTGAGCGGTACGAGGCACACGGCGGCCGCGGCCTCGCCGACGGCCCGGACCACCTCTACTGGCGGCTGCTCGACGTCCTGCACTACTGCCCCGACGCGGCCAAGCTCGCCGGCCCGTGGCGCGACCTGGGCCGGGACGACCTGACGTCCGAGGTGCTGGCAGCCCGGCTGGAGGCGTACGTGGACGGACTGCTGCGGCGCCACGGCTGACCGATGCCCGTGCTCGCCCGCGGTCGCCCCCGTCCGCCCGTGGTCGCGCGCCCTCCGGCAGCTCCGGGCTCCGGCGCGCGCCGGCGCGCACGGTTCGCGCATGGTGTGCGCACGGTGGGACAGGATGGCACGAATGACGCTTTCCGATGCGGTGTACCTGGCCGTGGGTGTCGGCGCGCTCGGCGCGGCCGTCGTGCCCCGGCTCGTCTTCAGGCAGCCCCTGTCGATGCCGATGGTGTTCCTCGCCGCCGGAGCCCTGGTGGCACTGCTGCCGGTGCCGATCCCGGTCGTGGACCCCGTACGGGACCGGCTGTGGGTCGAGCACGCGACCGAACTCTGCGTCATCGTGTCCCTGATGGGAGCGGGTCTCGCCGTCAACCGGCCGGTCGGCCTGCGGCGTTGGGCGGCCTCGTGGCGGCTGCTGGGCATCGGCATGCCGCTGACCATCGCCGCCACGGCCGTCGCCGCGGCGCTGCTGCTGGAGTGGCCGGCGGCCGCGGCCCTGCTCCTGGCGGCGATCCTGTCCCCGACGGACCCGGTCCTGGCCGCCGAGGTCAGGGTGGGCGAGCCCACCGACGCGCAGGACGACGAGGACGAGGTCCGCCTCGCGCTGACGGCCGAGGCCGGTATGAACGACGGTCTCGCCTTTCCCTTCGTGCTGGCCGCCCTCGCCCTCGCCGCTGCCGTGGCCGACGGCTCGCCTGCGGACTGGATCGGCCACTGGTTCCTGGTCGACCTGCTCGCCCGGGCCGGCATCGGGATCGCGGTCGGCCTGGTCACCGGACGGCTGCTGGGGCTGATGTTCTTCCGCGCGCGGCCCTCCGCCCTGCGGCTCTCCGAGCACATGGAGGGATTCGTGGCCATCGGCGCGACGTTCGTGGCCTACGGCGCGGCGGAGCTGCTGTACGGCTACGGCTTCCTCGCCGTCTTCGTCACCGCCTGCACGATCCGGGCGGCCGAGCGCGACCACGGCTACCACAAGGTGCTCCACGAGTTCACCGAGCAGATCGAACGGCTGCTGACCGTCTTCCTGCTGTTCCTCCTCGGCGGCTACCTCGTCGAGCACGGTCTGGCCGAACTCACCTGGCAGGGCGCCGTGCTCGGCGTTCTGCTCGTGCTGGTGGTGCGGCCCGTCGCCGGGTGGGCCGGCCTGCTCGGCACCGCCGCCCCGCCGCGCGAGCGTCTGGTCACGGCCGTGTTCGGCATCCGCGGGATCGGCTCGCTGTTCTACCTCGCCTACGCGCTCGGCCACGGCGACCACTTCGACGGGCTCGCCGAGCAGCTGTGGTCCGTCGTCGCCTTCACCGTCCTGCTCTCCGTCGTCCTGCACGGCGTCACCGCCACACCGGTGATCCGCCGGCTCGACCGTCTGCGGGACTCCGCGCCCAAGCCGCCGTGACCGGCGGGAACCTCCCGTGAAACCGGGCCCGCACCACCCGAGCCGCGGGGGCGCGGCCGGTGCGCTCGGACCGAGCGGCTGCGGGCCGGGGCAGTGCGCCGCCCGGAAGTGGCCGTCCACGGCCGCGCGGGTGCTCCGGGCGGCCGTGGACGGCCGTCGCGCGGTGGGCGGGCGTCAGCCCCGGGCGGACCGGGTGGTGACGTACGCCTCGATGGCGTCCCGCTGGTACGCGGCCAGGCCGGGTGCGATCGTCTCGTACGCCGCGCGCCACGCCTCGTTGTCCACGCAGGAGCGCCCGATGGCGCGGTACTCCTCGACGGACACGGGGCGCAGTGCGGTCAGCGCTCGGTACTGGGCGTCGATCCGGGCCTGTACCGGCTCGGCGTCCGCGGGGTGGCCCGCGGCCATCAGGTCGGCCAGCAGGATCATCTGCGCCGTGCGCTCGCGCTGCGCGGTCTCGACGTCCTGGGGGCTCATCGCCGCGACCCGTCGGGCGACCTCCTCGGCGTGCTCGGGGAAGTCGCGCAGGGTCTCCTGGTACTGGGCGGGCCGGATGCCCTCGAACAGGTTCTCCGGTCGGTTGACAGCGGTCATGGGTGTGCCGTCCTTCCTGGACTGCTCCAGTTCGGCGATCGTGCGGGCGACGGTGCCGGCCAGCGCGTCGAGCCGGTCACGCTCGGCGAGCAGTCTGCGGTGGTGGCCCCGCAGGGCATCCACCTCGTCGATCCGCTCGGCCAGGACGAGGCCGATCTCGGGGAGCCCGACGCCCAAGGCCCGCAGGACGAGGATCTGCTGCAACCGCAGCAACTGGCGCTCCCCGTAGTGGCGGTGGCCGTTGGCCCCGATCCTGGCGGGCGGCAGCAGGCCGATCTCGTCGTAGTGCCGCAGGGTGCGGGCGGTCACGCCCGACATGCGGGCGACCTCCGCGATCGGCCAGTCCATCGCCGTCTCCCTCACGATCACGTCACCGGGCCGGTCGCTCCGGCCCTGTTCAGGACGGTAGAAGCTGCCGCAGCGGCAACCGCAAGCCCGCGGGCGACGGCTCCCCCGGCGCGCCCGGCTCCGCGCCGTGCCCGGCGCGCCGGTGCGGCCGGGCCGGGCCCGGCCCGCGGATGCGCCTGTGCCGGGACGCCCATGATGCCGCCCGGGCCCCGGCATCGCGGACCGGGGATCGGCCCTCGCCGGGGCGCCGGGGCGCCGGGGTGCCGGCGCCGGATCCGTCGTACGCGCACCGGATCCGTCCTACGCGCGCCGATGAGATCGGCCCCGGCCGGCGGTCATAGCCTGCGACGGCCGGATCCGGACCCAGCAGGAGGCAGCAAATGGTGATCGTCGCAGGGCATGTCGTCGTGGACCCGGGGCAGCGCGATGCCTACGTCGCGGACTGCGCGGGCGTGGTGGAGCAGGCCCGCCGTGCCGCGGGCTGCCTCGACTTCTGCATCGGCGCGGACCTTCTGGACGCGGGACGCGTCAACATCTTCGAACGGTGGGAGTCCCAGGCCGCCGTCGAGGCGTTCCGGGGCGACGGCCCCGGCGACGAACAGGGCGCCGCTCTGCTCGCCGCGTCCGTGGCCGAGTACGACGTCGCGGGGGTGCGCCCGCTGACGTAGCGCCCTGGGCGCCATGGCCTCGGCCCGGCCGAGGAGTCTCGGCCTCGGGGTGCCCGGTCAGAGGGGATCGAGGAGCATCAGCACCTCGTCCCGCGTGTCCCCGGGGGCGAAGCGCAGGGCATCGGGCCAGCGGCCGGCCTCGCGCCACCCGAGGCGACCGTAGAAGTGCTCCAGTCCTTCACCTCCCCGGGCCGCGAGACGGAGTTGTTCGAGACCCAGCTCGTCGCGCGCGACGGTCCGCAGTTCCCGCATGAGGGCCGAGCCGACGCCCCGGCCGCGGACCTCGGGCCTGGTCTGGAGGTGGTGGACCGTCCCCCAGTGCGCGACGAGCCGGAACGGATCGCGCTGGAGGACCACCCAGCCGGCGAGTTCCTCACCGAACGACGCGGTGACGAGACGGCAGCGCGCGGGGGCGAGCCGGCCGAGGATGTCGTCCACGGCCGGTCCGACGTCGGATTCCAGGACCGGAGGGAAGGGGAATCCCGCGGCACCCCCCGCGTTCGTGACCCCGATCCAGCAGTCGACGAGCTGACGCCGCAGGCCGGCGGTGACTTCGTGCGCCCCGGTGATCCCGGTGAGCGTGGGCAGGATCAGCTGCTTCATACGCGGGAGCATCCCAGGCGGCTCGGACATTGCAGCAGCCCGGCCGCCGCGCGCTGTCACGGGTGCGGTCAGTCGAGAACGTGCCGCAGATAGGCCTGCGGGTCGGCGAGGTACCGGCGCCAGTGATCGACCAGTGCGAGTTCCCGCCAGGCAACGCGGCGCATCCCGTGGTCGCCGAGCTCGACGATGTCCGCGCCGGGCAGAGCGGTCAGGAGCGGAGAGCTGACGCCGCAGGCCGGCGGTGACTTCGTGCGCCCCGGTGATCCCGGTGAGCGTGGGCAGGATCAGCTGCTTCATACGCGGGAGCATCCCAGGCGGCTCGGACATTGCAGCAGCCCGGCCGCCGCGCGCTGTCACGGGTGCGGTCAGTCGAGAACGTGCCGCAGATAGGCCTGCGGGTCGGCGAGGTACCGGCGCCAGTGATCGACCAGTGCGAGTTCCCGCCAGGCAACGCGGCGCATCCCGTGGTCGCCGAGCTCGACGATGTCCGCGCCGGGCAGAGCGGTCAGGAGCGGAGAGTGGGTGGCGCAGATGACCTGGCCGCCGCTCTTCGCCAACTGGTCGATGTGGCCGAGCAGTTCCAGGCAGGACGCGAAGGACAGCGCCGCTTCCGGCTCGTCCATCACATACAGTCCCCGCTGGAGGAACTTGCCCCGGAACGCGGCGAGGAAGCCCTCGCCGTGGCTGACCGAATGCGGCGCGAACCCTTCCCGGTCCAGGGCGTCCACTGCCGTCTCGGCGCGCAGGAAGAACCCCTTGCGGGCCGACCAGCTGCCCATCATCCGCCGCCCGTGCGGACTCGCGTCGAGACGGATCTGCTCACCGAGCACCGACTTGGGCCGGTGGCTCGCGTAACGCCAGTCGTGCGAACCACCCCACGGATCCAGGCCGAAGCCCTCCGCGACTGCCTCCACCAGCGTCGACTTCCCCGACCCGTTCTCGCCGACGAGGAAGGTCACCGGCGCGGTGATCCGCAGCCCCTCGTCCAGCAGTTGCCGCACGCACGGCACGGACCAGGGCCACTCCGTGGGCTCGTACGAGGCGACGGACGCGTTCACACGTTCGATGATCACGCGGCGAGTCTCTCAGGAAACCCCGCCACGCCCTTCACGGCGCTCTGGACACCGGCGGTGCCCGTACCGCCCCGCCCCGGATGGCGTTTCGCCCATCCACGGGGCCGCACGGTGTGCGATCGCCCATGGCCGAGCCCGCGCGTATCGGCGAGAGTGCACGGCATGACCGAGACCGACTGGATCCGCACGGGCGCCGCGGGCGCGTTCTACGAGTGTCCGCGCTGGCACGAGGGCGCCTGGTGGGTGTCCGACCTCTACGCCGACCGCATCGTGACCGTCTCCGACGGCGGGCGGACCGACACGGTCGTCGGCCTGGACGGCGACCACCCCGGCGGTCTGGGTTGGCTGCCGGACGGCTCGCTCGTCTTCGTCGCGATGCTGGCCCGCAAGGTGCTGCGGCTGCGGCCGGACGGGCGCGTCGTCGAGCACGCCGATCTGGCCCCGCACTGCCCGGGCCCGGCCAACGACATGCTCGTCCTGCCCGACGGCACCGCTTACGTCGGCTGCTTCGGCTTCGATCTGAACGGCGGCGAGCACCCCCGCACGGCGCCGCTCCTGCGGGTGCTGCCGGACGGGACGGTGGAGGTCGCCGCGCGCGATCTGCTCTTCCCCAACGCGGCCGTCCTCACCGACGGCGGCCGGACCCTCGTCGTCGGCGAGACCTTCGCCGGCCGCCACACCGCCTTCACCCGCGCACCGGACGGCTCGCTCACCGACCGCCGCACATGGGCCCAGGTAGCGCCCGCCCCTCCGATGGCGCCGACCGCGGAGATGATCGCCGGGCTCGGGTACGCGCCCGACGGATGCGCCGTCGACGGCTCCGGCGACCTGTGGGTCGCGGACGCCGTCGGCGCCCGCGTCGTCCGCGTCCGGGAGGGCGAGGGCATCGTCGAACAACGCGACCTGCCCGCCGGGCTCGGCGCCTTCGCGTGCGGTCTGGGCGGCGACGACGGCCGCACGCTCCTGGTCTGCGCCGCACCCGACTTCCACCCCGGCGCCCGGGCCGCGGCCCGCGAGGCCGTCCTGCTCACCACGCGCGTCGCGACGGCGGCCTGAAGCAGGCGCTCGAATCCGCACACGCCTCACCTCACCTCGGTCTGAAAAGTCATCCGCTGACCCATGCATGTGGCGGTCGGTCGCACCTGGGGCCGGTCGGAGTGCGTGCTCAACACGGTGCGGTCAATCCTGCCGACGTCACGCGCCCAGCATCGGCTCCGTGGGCGGCTTCGCCACGGCGCCGGCGGCGGACGGCGGCGGATGTACGAGCGTCGAGGTTCGCCCTCGAGGGCATCTCCGATGCGCTGCACGGGGAACTGGCCCCGCCGGGCGTACGAGGCGCTGCGCCCGTCTTCGGGGTCGCCGAAGTCGAGCCGCGGATGCGATCGCGATGCGGTCACGGTGACCGCTCGCCGAATGTTTCCTTCCGGCGCCCTCCACTCCCTTGTGACGCCCGCCGCGAGCGGGCACTGACACGCCCCGCCGCGGCGGAATGGAACGCGGCGTGCGGTGGCATGACAGAGAGGGGAGCAGGGGGGCGGAACATGCGGCTGGTCTTCGTCGTGCTGGTCACGGTGATGTGCTGGACGACCGTGTCGGGCACGGCGCTCGGTGCGGCGAACGACCGGACCGAGCGGCCCCGGGCCGACTGCGCCGTCACAGGGCTGTCGTCGGCGCGAGCGACCGCTTCCCTGCGTCTCTCCCATCACGGTCGTACGCACAGCAAGGCCGAGAGCACGGTGACCTTGCGCGTACCGGCCTCGTGGCCGCTCGCCGCAGACCTGCTGCTGAGCAAGAAGAGCGCCGCGTACCGGCACGCCCTGCGCTGCCTCCTGCGAGGGGAGCCGGCCGGGCAGGGCCGTGCGGCCGGCACGTGGGGGCACTCCTCGGTGCGGATCACCTCCGGCGACGCGGAGTTCCGCGTCCGGCTGCGGGCCGATGCCTGGATCGACGAACGCCGGGTGGTACTCGGGCCGTGGCGGATCGACGTCGGGCTCACCCGGTGGACCATGCGCTTCTCCTCGCCCTCGGCACTGCGCTCCGCCCACTGGGACACCGTCGAGATGGATCCGGGTACCCCGGGTGTGGAATGGGCGCGTCCCATGCCGTCGGCGGGCACCGGCGCGCACGCGCTGGTCTGGAAGTCACCGGCGACATCCGCGCTGTCCTCGGACCAGATCCAGGTGCGCACGGCACCGCCCTGGCAGCGGGCCTGGGCCGCACGTGACGGTCGCGACCTGAACAACATCAGCGCGCTGGGGAACGTGCTGTGGATGGCGGGTGCGACCGCCCTCGCCCTGACCGCCGTCCGCCGCGCCCGCGCCCGGCCCGCCGGGACTCCGGCCTCCTCCGATGAGGAGGACGCCATGCGGCGCCTGGGCGAGTGGGCGCCGCTGAGCCTCGCGCTCGGGACGCTCGGCATGCTCCAGTTCGGATCGGCGGCTCAGGACGTCGTCCGCGGAACCACCGTGTCCGCGGTGACCGGCCTGGTGCTGGCCGTCCTCTGCAGGCGTGGGGCCGTGCTGCCGGCGGTGACGGGGGCGCTCGGAGCCGCGGCCGTCGCGTCGTCGTTCCTCCCGTCCTCCGTGTGGGCACTCGCCCTCACCGGCGTCCTCGCCCTGACCGCGATGTCGTGCGGGGCCCTCGCCTGGGTCGGACAGTTGCTGCCGGTGCGCCGGCCGGTCCGGCTGCGCGTGCTGCTGCCGTCCTCCGTGACCCTCGCGGCCGCGCTGGTCGGCTGTCATGTGTGGATGTCGGACCGTGCGTGGGGGCGGGTTTCGTGGCTCGGCGACCCCACGACCCCGGAGCACGCCCAGAAGTTCGAGAGCCATCTGGTCGGCGGGCTCCAGGAGTTCGCGAGCGACGGCGCCAGGTGGCTGATGGACTACGGGTTCGCCGTCGCCCCCCTGGCCGCACTCGCCCTGCTGCGCGCGCGAGGCACGTCCCCGAGCACCTCGCAGACGGCCCCGGGGCCACCGGACATCTTGCTGATGCTGCTGCTCTACACCAGCGTCGTCACGCCCGCCGTCGCCTACTACCTCAACAACGGCGCGCTCACCTGGATCGGCATCGTCCTCGACGTGGTGGTCCTGCGGCTTCTTCTGCTCGTGGGAGACCGGCGCGCGACCCTGGCTCAGCGCCTGGAGACCTCGGGGCGGCCGCTGCGAGAGCTGTTCGACGAATCCCACCGCGCGGACTTCCTGGCCCGCGCACGGCAGTACCGGGAGCTGCACGCCGGCCTGCGGCGGCTGGACGGCGGACAGTCGGACGAGACGACGGTGACGCGCGCCGCCGTGGAGCGGCGACTGCGCCGCATGCACCAGTGGCGGAACTCGCGCGCGTCCTCCGGGCCGGCCGCCGATCGCCTTCCGTCCCGGGTGACCGTCGTGGACATCGTCCTGGCCTGGGGGCCGAAGGCCACCTGGTGGGAGAACGGGCGCCAGGCCGCCGCCTGCGCCGCCGTACTCGCCGCGCCGGCGAGCATACTGATGGTGTGGCGCGGCTGGATTGCCAACGGCTCCTGGGAGACATCGACATGGGGCGCGGCGGAGTCGGCCTTCGCCCTGCTGCTCTGGATGCTCGGCTGGACGGGTGCCGGCTTCCTGCTGGGTGCTCTGTGGCGTCTCCTACCGGGACGGCGCGGGCCGGCGCGGGCGCTGTGGTTCACGCTCGCCTACGCGTTGCCGACCGTTCTGGACGCCGGCGGTCGCACACTCATGGACGAGGGTCTCGGGGACATGGCGTTCGACGTGTCCCTGACCCTGCTGATCCTGACGCTCACCGCCCTCGCCATGGACGTGGAGACCTTCCGCAGCGAGCGGCGCTACTGGCCCTCGCGCCTCAGTCTGCTGCTCTCCGTCTACCAGTTGCGCTACCTGGCCCTGCAGGCGGCGTATCTCATCGCGCAGGTGGTCGCGGCCATCACCATCTGGCAGTTCGTCACCGACGGTGGCGGGCCGGTGGAAGGCCCCGCCAAGCTGCTGCCCTGACGGGGGCAGCACACCGCCCGTGCCCCGAACCGCGTTCAGACGTCGAGGGTGTAGCGGACTTCGGTGCGGGCGACGGTGAAGCCGGCCCGCTCGTACAGACCGTGCGGTCCGGTCGGACCGTCGGTGTCCACCTCGATGCTCGCGCGGTCGAAGCCGGCGTCCCGGGCGGCGCGCGGCGCGCGGCTGATCAGGGCGCCGGCCGCGCCGCGCCGGTGGGTGGTCACGGGCGCGACCCTGGGCGCGCCGGAGCGGGACGTCATCCGGGTTTCCGCCTCCGCCTCGCACCCCGGATCCGTCGGTGGGCGTCCGTCGTCGCAGGCCGGCGGCGGTGGGCGGGCGGGGGACCTCCGGGCGGGATGGCCGGTCCGGCCCGCCTCCCTGGCGTGCACGGCGCCGGGTGTGTCACGCTGGGCGGACAAGAGACTGAGCCGGCGCCACGAGGCCCGGCTCCTTTGGGTTCACGGACGTTGCCCCCCACCCGGGCATCCGGGATCCGCCATGGTCGTCGGCCCGCACCGCCGGGCCGCCTCGTCTGTGGGCTCTCAACCCCTCGGAGAGGGGTCCGCCCACCATGAACATCACCACCGAGATCCACGGCACCAGCGCCACGCTGACGCCGCACGGCGACATCGACTTCCAGCAGCTCGCCCAGCTGCGCAGCAGCGTGGACCGGCTTCCGCCGGCCGTGACGGACGTGGCGTGGGACCTGCGCGACGCCCCCTTCGTCGACGTGGCCGGTCTCCACCTCCTCAACACCCCCGGCGATCCCGAACGCGCGACCAGCCTGACCAATCTGCATCCCCAGCACCGCAGGCTTCTCGCCGTCGCCTGCGAGGTGTTCCCCGAAGCGGACTTCGACCGCTATCTGCACGGGCCGGGCGCGGCGCGCGCCGCCTGACGGGGCGTGACCGGCCCGGGGCCGTGGCCGGCCCGCAGCCGGACGACCTGAACCGGACGACCTGAACGGGATGACCGGGGCCGGATGGCGCGCGGCCGGACGACCTGAACCGGATGACCGGGGCCGGATGGCGCGCGGCCGGACGACCCGGCGGCGCGTCAGGCGTCGATGGGGATGATGCCGAGGGGCTCGGTCGTGGGCTGGGCCGATCCGCCGGCGGGCTCGACGGTGATGCCGACGGCGACGGCGTCGCCGAGGGGCGCGTCGAGCACGCGGGCGGCCCGGTCGCCGGTGCCCGGCAGGAGCCCCGCGGGGCGCAGGTCACCGGCCGGGGCCGCGTACCAGAGCTCGTAGACCTTCCCGCCGCTGAGGGCGGGCAGGTCGCGGGCGGTGAAGGCGGAGCTGCCCTGTTCGCGGGAGACGACGACGGCCGCGGACGCCCCGTCGGGGAGGGTCGCGGTGTGGATCGTGGCGTCGGGCGCGGTGAGGACGTCGGCGAGCGCGGCGCCTGCCGCGTGCGCCTGCTCGCGTGCGGTGACGGCCTGTTCGCGGGCGTCGCCGGCCCGGCCGTGCTGCCAGACGGCGATGCCGCCGAGGGCCGCCGCGGCCGCGAGGCTCGCCGCGAGCGCGAGGCGCAGCGCGCGCCGGCGGCGGGGCGCGGTGCGGGTGCGGTCCTGGGGGGTGCGGGCGACGGCGTCGAGGACGCGGCCGCGCAGGCGCGGTGGTGCGGGTGTCGCTTCCGCGTCCGCCATGCGCACGGTGGTGGAGCGGAACTCGGCGACGTCCCGGCGGCACTGCTCGCAGCCGGCCAGATGGTTCTCGAACGCCGCCTCCTCGGCCGGCGGCAGCGCGTGGAGCACATAGGCGGCGGCCGCCAGATGCGGGTCGCCGGGGTCCCGGGGGTCCGGCGCTTCCGGGCGGGGTTCGTCGGCCGGGGTCATGAGTGGCCCTCCAGACAGGCGCGCAGCTGCTTCAGGCCCTTGCGCATGCGGGACTTCACCGTGCCTTCGGGGGTGGACAGCGACGCGGCCACTTCGAGACAGGTCATGCCCTGGTAGTAGGCGAGCACGAGCGGGACGCGCTGCGGGCGCTCCAGCCGTCGCAGGCAGCGGTGCAGTCGTCTGCGTTCGTCGTGGGCCTCGACGGCTTCCGCGACCTCGTCGAAGGCGCGGTCGGCGCCGAGCACGCCGGCCCGCTGCTCGCGGTCGGCGCTCGCCTGGGCGGCCCGGACCCGGTCGACGGTGCGCCGGTGGGCGAGGGTCAGGACCCATGCCTTGGCCGAGCCGCGTTCGGGGCGGAAGCGGTCGGCGGTGCGCCACACCTCGATCATCACGTCCTGGGTGACCTCCTCGGCCTGGGCGGCGTCCCGCAGGATCCTGCACGCCAGCCCCATGACCGCGTCGCACAGCGCGTCGTAGACGCCGGTGAAGGCGGCCTGGTCGCCGGCGGCCGCGCGGGACAGGAGAGCGTCGACGTGCTCCTGGGGTACTGATGCGTCCGGCAACGGTCGCCCCTCGCTCTTCTCTGCTCGTTCCGTGGACGTCTGCGCGGCGCGGCCTGCGGTGCCCGCCGGGTCGTCGGCGTGTCCGACTCTGCCCGTGCGGGGGCTCTCGCGCCGAGTGGCCGGGCCGGCCGGGTGACCCCGGGCGCGGGGCTTCACGGCGGCACCGGGGCGCCGCCGGGCCGTGCGCCGAGGGCCAGCGCGACGTGCACGGTCTTGCCGCCGAGCCGGGGCACGACGGTGACGGCCCCGCCGAGGCGGCGGACGATGTCCAGCCCGAAGCCGCCGCGTTCGCCGCCGGGCGTGCGCCGGTGGACGTCGGGGATCACCTCGCTGTCGTCGGCGACGGCGATGTCCAGGACGCCGGCCCGCACTGTCAGTGTGAGCCGGCACGGGCCCCGGGTGTGGCGGACGGCGTTGGTGACCAGTTCGGAGACGATCGTGACGGCGTCGGCGGTGCGTGCGCCGCAGCCGGCCGCGTCCAGCCATCGGGCTGTGATGCGGCGGGCGGCGGCGGGGCTGCGCAGTCCGCACGGCAGGGCGACGGAGTGCCGGGGGGTGTCCGGTGCTGCGGCGGTGATCGTCATGACCGCTCCTCTGGAGCGCGTGGGTGTGCAAGGGATTCGTAGCCGTGGGCGGCTCGGATGTGCGGTGGTGCGGTCGCGGGGCTCCCCGGGAGAGGGCAGCGGCCCCGCGGCCACGGGCACGGACACGGACTCCCGAGTGGTCCGTGTCCGTGCCCCCGTGCCGCGCCGCAACGGCACGGGCGCCGCGTCCCCCGCTGCGGGGTTCCCGGCACGGGGGATTCGGTGGCCGGGGGGCGGCGGATTGGTGGGTCTTCGGCGGTTCACCCGAACGGCCGCGCACGCCGGGCCCGGTGGCGGTACCGGCGCACCCGGACGGCCGCGGGCGCCGGGCCCGGTGGACGGGCGGTGCACCCGAACGGCCCTGCGGGCCGGGCCCGGTGGCGGCCTCGACGCGGCCCCGCGTCCTCGCGCGGAAGATTTCCCCCCGCCCGTCTCATCCGGCCCGCGACCGGCTCCGAATCCCTGATGTCCTGCACAGCGGAGCGGAGATCTTCCACCGGACCCGTCCGGGCACCCGTGCGAGCGGGCACCGCTCCCTGTGTTCTCTGCAACCTCACGAGAGAGGTGCGTCCGATGACCTCATCCATGCGCGCCCGCCGTCTGGTGGCCGGAGCCGCCGCGACGGGCCTGCTGGCCGGCGGAGCCGCGCTCGGCATGTCGGGAACGGCGACCGCCGCCCCGGCGCCCGCACCCGCGTCCGCCACCTCGGTGGTGACCGGGGACCACCACGACCGGCACAACGGCCACGACCGCTGCACCTGGAAGAAGGGCCACTGGGAGAAGAAGTGGGTCAAGGGGCACTGGGAGAAGAAGTGGACCCACCACAAGACCTGGCACCAGGGCCACCACGACAAGCACGGCACCTGGCACAAGGGCTACTGGGACCACGACCGCCAGTACAAGTGGGTCTACGTCCACGGCCACTGGGACCACCACTGGGTCAAGGGCCACTGGGACTGCAAGCACCGGTGAACACACCGGGCCGGCAGATGTGACACCGCACGCCGCGGGGCGGCAGGTTCGGACCTGCCGCCCCGTCTCCCTGCCGCGTGCGCCGGGACGTCCCGGCGGACGCGCGCGAGCGGCGGCCTATGCCGACTCGGCGCTCTCCACCGCGGACTTGATGCCGTGCAGTGCCTCCCGCAGCCCCTGGGTGACCGCGCCGCCGTCGGCGGCTTCGGTGTGCAGTTCGACGGTCAGCAGCGAGCTGCCCTCGCCGCCCGGGACGACGTGGAAGCGTCCGTGGTAGTCGTGGGCACCGGGCGCGCCCCACTCCAGGCTCGACCCGTCGGCGACCACGCGGACCCAGGCCTCGCCGGTGACGTCCCGCTCCGGGCCGTCGGGCGGGTCGATGTGCGCGGTGACGGTGACCGTGTCGGCCCCGTGCGGCTCGACGGCGGTCAGCCGGGGCAGGTAGCTGGGCAGGTTCCGCACGTCGGCGAGGTAGGAGAACAAACGTTCCGGCGGGACCGCCACGGCGATCGAGTTGTCGTAGTCACCCATGCGGTATCGGGTGTCCCTCCTGGCGCGGGGAGAAACCGATGCCGTGCCGACAGCGCCCGCACGGCTCACGTCGGCGGTGCCGGCGTCCGGCGCGTCCTGGATGGCGACGCCGGGGCCTGCTGAGCGGCGGCCGCAGCCCCGGCACGGCCGATCCGGTGCCGGGTGCGCGGGTGCGCGGGTGCCGTTTCGGCCCGCCGCGGATCAGGGCTGGTTGCGGGCCTGGTCGGCCGCCTGCCCCGCGGCCCCGGTCTCGGTGCGCGCACCGCCCGTGGAGAGCTTGCCGCCGCTGGATTCGAGGTGGGCGCGGACGAACCACTGGAACAGCTCCAGTCCGCGCAGCTGCTCGATGAGCATGTCCTGGGTGACCGGGTCGGCGGTCTCCGTCTCGTCCATGGCCTTGCGGTGATCGGTGATGATCGACGTGTAGACCAGGTCGAGCGCTCCGAGGTGGGCGATCGCCTCCGCCCGGCCGAGCGAGTAGTCCTTCCAGTCGCGCTGGTCGACGAGGACTCCGGGAGTGCCCTGCGGCTCCCCGCCCAGCGTCGAGATCCGCTCGGCCAGGTCGTCGGTCATCGACCGGACCTGCTCGACCTGCGGGTCGAGCATCTCGTGCACGGCGATGAAGTGCGGGCCCACCACGTTCCAGTGGATGTGCTTCAGGGTCAGCGCGAGGTCGTTCAGCGAGTGCAGACGCATCTGCAGCAGGGCGATGACCTTCTCGCTGTCCTCGCTGGTCATTCCGGGCACCGTGTAGGAAATGTGCTGTGCCGCCATCGTGGTCCTCCTCGCTCAGGTTCACGGACGTGCGTGTTCACGGACGTGCCGGCCGTCCGGCCGACCAGCCGCCGTCGGCGACGACCGGCCGGACGCGCAGGTCGGGTGCCCTTCACCGGCGTACGGCAAACCGGCGGCAAACCGGCGGCGGCCCGCCGTCGTGCGCAGCGGGCCGGCGTGCGTGCGGGGAGGACGGACAGGAGCATGGGGTGGTCACTCCACCTGCGCGAAAGGAAGAACCGTGGCCAAGAAGGACGACCTCGGCAAAGGCGACAAGGTGTCGTGGAAGAGCCACGGCCAGAACGTGCCCGGCACGGTGAAGAAGAAGATCACCGACCGGACCCGCGCGGCGGGCCGTGAGGTGGACGCCTCGCAGGAGGACCCGCAGTTCGAGGTGGAGAGCGAGAAGTCCGGGCGCACCGCCGTACACAAGCCGGGCTCCCTCCGCAAGAAGAAGGGGAGCTGAGGCGGCGCGGGTCGTCAGCGCCGCACCAGGCGGCGCAGGGCCCAGCGGGCGGGCAGGCTGTACGCGGCGACGACGGGGGCCGGGCCCTCCAGCCGCAGTGTGGTGACCGCCCCTTCCCCGTCGTCGGACACGGCGTGGTGCGGCGTGGTGCAGCCGCATGCGCAACGGGCCCGAGCGGACACGCCAGCTCCACCGCCGCTCCTCCTCGTCGACGGATTCGACGAGGAAGGCGGCGGAGATCCCGAGCCGGGAGACGACCGTGCCCCGCAGCCCGGGCACGATCCGGTCCCCGTCCGTCCGGACCGCGCCGATGTAGGGGGACCACGTCGGCCAGCGGGCGGGGAAGACGTACCGCGCCCAGACGACACCGGCCGCGGCGGGCCCACGGGCCCTCAAGGTGAGAACCGCCATCGCCCCTGCTCCTTCCGCCGGGCCGCCGTGGACGCGCCGGGTGCGTCCCGGCCCTCCTCCAGGTCAGCACGAGACGGGCCCGCAGGCCGCCCGACGCGACGGGACGCGCCGGCGCTTTCCGGACGGGACCGGCGCCCTGGAGGACCGGCGTTGGGGCGGTCCGGACGTCACTTCGTTCGGTTTACCGAACAGTGCGTTCACTTCTTCAATCGTTCGTTATAGTGAACACATGGTTCGTTCAAGTGGAACAAGCGAAACAAGTGGAACGCTGAAGGAAGCCGTCCAGGTCGCCGCCTACCTGGACGACACCTATCTGGATCGGGCCGACACCCGGGTGATCGCCCTGGGCGAGCTGGACGGTGTGCCGTGGGCCGCCGTCGAGCGCTGCCTGTTCCACCCGCAGGGAGGCGGCCAGCCCGCCGACCGGGGCCGGCTGGAGGGGGTGGCCGTCGCCCCCGTCCGGGACCGGGAATCGGGGCTGGTGGTGGCGGTCGCCGCCGAGGGCGCCGCGCTGCCGGACCTCACCGTGGGGCAGGAGGTGCGGACGCGCATCGACGTGCGGACCCGGCTGACGCACGCCGCGCTGCACACCGCCGGGCACCTCGTCGAGGCGGCCGGACGCCTCCAGGGGTGGCGGATGGCCGCGAGCAACCACTTCCCCGGTCAGGCCCGCATCGAGTTCCTGACGCCCGAACACGACCCGCGGCTGGCCGACCCGGAGGGCCGGGAGGCCGCCACGGCCGCCCTGCGCGAGACGGTGGCCGCCGCCGTCGCCGCCGATCTGCCCGTCCTCGCGCGGGACGAGGGCGAGGGACGGCGCATGGTGCACCTGGGCACACTGCACTGCGCGCCGTGCGGGGGCACGCATGTGCGCAGCCTCGGCGAGCTGACCGATGTGGTCCTGCCGACGCTGAAGGTGAAGAAGGGCCGCGTCCGCGTGTCCTACGGCGCCGCACACCGGAGCCACTGATGGCCGCGGCGTCCGGGCCCGGCCGGCAGCCGGTGAGCAGCACGGCGGCGGCCGTCGGCGCGAAGATCCGGCTGCGGCGGCAGCAGCGTGGCATGAGCGCCGCCGAGATGGCCCGGCGGGCCGGGCTGAGCAAGGCCACGCTGTCGCAACTGGAGGCGGGCAGGGGCAACCCGACCATCGACACCCTGGACGCGATCGCCGTGGCGCTGCGCATCCCGATCGCGGACCTGCTGGCGCGCGACGCCGACACGGGGCCGGTCCACCGACCGGGCACACCGGCCGAACCGGGCGAGGTGGCACGGGAGTTGCTGCGCCGCATCAGCAGCGGCAACAGCCTGGAGATCTGGCGGCTGCGCATCCCGCCCGAGACGGAGGTCACCGGCGTCCCCCACGCCACCGGCACCATCGAGCATCTGCTCGTCGCCACCGGCCGGGTGACCGCCGGCCCGGTCGACGCCCCCCGGGAGCTGGGCCCCGGTGACATGCTCGCCTTCGCGGGCGACGCCCCGCACTTCTACCGCACCGGCGCCGAGGCGGTGGACATCACCGTCGTCTTCGCCTCCCCCATCAGCACCTGAGCCGCCCGCGGGCGGCTGCGGGGGCACGGCTTGACGCGCCGTGCGCGGGTGGGGTGGGGCACCGTGCGCGGGTGGGGTGAACAGGGGCCGGGTGGGGTGGACACGGGCGCCCCGCACCGGCGGCGGCACCCGCACCGGGCCGTGCGCCGCGGCGCACACCGCAGGCACCGCGCGCGGTCAGGCGGGGACCACGTCCTTGGCCAGGCTCACCACACCGTCGTCGTGCGGTCCGGGCAGCGGCACGTACCCCTGCCGCCGGTAGAGCGCGAGGTTGCGATGGCTGGCGGCGCCCGTCGACAGCAGGACGCGCCGGTGCCCGCCCCCGGCCGCCGTCTCCGCCCGGCGCAGCAGCCACCGGCCCACGCCCAGCCCGCGCAGGTCGGGGACGACGGCGAGCCGCCCGATGTGCAGGTCGGCGCCGACGCGTCGGGTGCGGACCATGCCGAGCAGCCGCCCGTCCCGCCGGAGCCCGGTGGTGTGCCAGGAGGTCAGCCACTGACGGACCTCGTCCGGTGATTCGCGGAGCGCCGGGATCGCGAGGGTGTCGTTGGCGAGGGCCTCGTCCGTCCAGCAGCAGCGCTGGAGGACCGTCACCTCGGGGGCGTCGTCCGGGTGGAGGCGCCGGGTGTAGGAGCCGGGGAGCGGGCCCGCGCCGGTACCCGGGTGCCCGCGCTCGCGCATCGGCGCGAGGGCCCGTGCGAGCCGCACCAGTTCGGCCAGCATCCCCTCGGCCGCGTCGGCGTGACGGACCGAGGGGGCCAAGCGGTCGTCCCGCAGGGCGTCGGCGATGCGTATCGCGACGGTGGCGCCGAGGGGGACCAGGCGCAGGGTGGTCACCACCTGCTTGGCGTGCTGCACGGCGCGGGTGCCGGCCGAGGTGTGGCCGTAGCTGACGAAGCCGGCGGGCTTCCAGGCCCACTCCGGGCCGAGGAAGTCGAGCGCGTTCTTGAGGGTGGCCGGCATCCCGTAGTTGTACTCGGGGGTGACGAAGACGAAGCCGTCCGCTCCGTCGACGATCCGGCTCCACCGGCGGGTGTGCTCGTGGTGGTGGACGCCGCTCGACGGTTCCGCCTCCTCGTCGAGGAAGGGGAGCCCCAGATCCCCGAGGGCCACGGGGACGAGGTCCGCGCCGAGTGCCTCGGCGCCGGGGGCGAGGGTGTCGGCCAGCCACGCGCCGACGGCGGAACCGAGCGCGCCGGGGCGGGTGCTGCACACGAAGAGGACGATGCGGAGTCGTTTCGTTGTCATGGAAACGAAATTAGGCGGTAGGTTGATTACATGTCAACGAACAAGGCCGAACCTCCGGTCCGCTGGCTCACCGCCGACGAGGAGCACGTATGGCGGGCGTATCTGCGCATGGTGACCGCGGTGCGCGCCCGCACCGCGCAGGACCTCGCCGCACACGGGCTGTCCGAGCCGGACTACGAGGTGCTCAGCACCCTGTCCGAACGCGCCGACGGCACCAGCACCCTGCGCGAACAGGCCGCCAAGATGGGGTGGTCGCGCAGTCGCCTCTCCCGCCACGCCACCCGCATGGAGGCGCGCGGGCTCATCCGCCGCGCACCGGACCCGGCCGACGGCAGGGGCTGCTTCCTGGTGCTCACCGACACGGGACGGGACACCCTCCACGACGCCGCCCCGTCCCATGTCGCCTCCGTGCGGCAGCACTTCGTCGACCGGCTCGGCCCCGAGGAGCTCGCGGTGCTCGGCCGCATCGCGGAGAAGATCGCCGCCGCTCCCTAGTCTTCTGAGTCAGGAATTCTATTCAGATATGAGGCGAGGCGTTCGAGGATCTCGTCCGCGGTCTTGGTCCAGACGTAGGGCTTGGGGCCGGTGTTCCAGGCTGCGATCCAGGTCCGGATGTCCTGCTCCAGAGCCTGGACTGTCTTGTGGACGCCTCGCCGTATCTGTTTGTTCGTCAGCTCGGCAAACCATCGCTCCACCAGGTTGAGCCAGGACGACCCGGTCGGTGTGAAGTGCAGGTGGAACCGGGGGTGGGCCAGCAGCCAGGTCTTGATGGCCGGGGTCTTGTGGGTGGCGTAGTTGTCCAGCACCAAGTGGACCTCGAGACCATCGGGCACTTCACTGTCGAGCTTGATGAGGAACTTCTTGAACTCCTCAGCCCGGTGGCGCCGGTGCAGGGAACCGATCACCTTGCCGGTGGCGACCTCCAGGGCGGCGAACAGGGTGGTGGTGCCCGCGCGGACATAGTCGTGTGTGACGCGTTGCGGCACTCCGGGCATCATCGGCAGCACCGGCTGAGAGCGGTCCAGGGCCTGGATCTGTGACTTCTCGTCCACGCAGAAGACAAGGGCCCGCTCGGGCGGGTCCAGGTAGAGGCCGACGACATCGTGGACCTTGTCGACGAAGTACGGATCCGTCGACAGCTTGAAGGTCTCCGAGCGGTGCGGCTGCAGGCCGAACGCCCGCCAGACCCGTGACACCGTGGACTGCGACAGACCCGTCTGCCTCGCCATCGACCGTGTCGACCAGTGCGTCGCGTTCTTCGGGGCGGACTCCAGGGTCTCGGCGACGAGCGCGGCTACCTGTTCGTCGGTGACCGACCTGGGACCGCCCGAGCGGGGCATGTCGCCCAGGCCGGCGATCCGGTGCTCGACGAATCTCGCCCGCCAGCGGCCCACAGCATGCGGAGTCGAGTCGAGCCGGGCCGCGACGTCCTTGTTCGAAGTACCCTCCGCACAAGCCAGGATGATCCGGCACCGCAGAGCCCACGCCTGCGGCGTGGAGCGACGCCGCACCCATCCCTCGAGCGCAGCCCGTTCCTCATCGGACAGGATCAACTCGGCCTTCGGCCGCCCAGTACGCGCCACATACCAAGCTTATACATCTGAACAGAATTCCTGACTCGGAAGACTAGGCCTTGTCTGACAAATGGCGCCGTCCGCCCGCAGGGCGGGGCGCGCGGCGTCCGGTGCGTGCAATCGCAAGGCGGAGGATCATCCTCGTACTGGGCGTACTCGGATGACTCCGACAACGCGGCATGGGGGTACCTCCCAGCGGTAGCTGGGGGAGTGCGTGCCGGGCGTCGCGCGCCAGGCGGGATTTGTCAGACACGGCCTAGTCTTCCGAGTCAGGAATTCTGTTCAGATATGAGGCGAGGCGTTCGAGGATCTCGTCCGCGGTCTTGGTCCAGACGTAGGGCTTGGGGTCGGTGTTCCAGGCTGCGATCCAGGTCCGGATGTCCTGCTCCAGAGCCTGGACTGTCTTGTGGACGCCTCGCCGTATCTGTTTGTTCGTCAGCTCGGCAAACCATCGCTCCACCAGGTTGAGCCAGGACGACCCGGTCGGTGTGAAGTGCAGGTGGAACCGGGGGTGGGCCAGCAGCCAGGTCTTGATGGCCGGGGTCTTGTGGGTGGCGTAGTTGTCCAGCACCAAGTGGACCTCGAGACCATCGGGCACTTCACTGTCGAGCTTGATGAGGAACTTCTTGAACTCCTCAGCCCGGTGGCGCCGGTGCAGGGAACCGATCACCTTGCCGGTGGCGACCTCCAGGGCGGCGAACAGGGTGGTGGTGCCCGCGCGGACATAGTCGTGTGTGACGCGTTGCGGCACTCCGGGCATCATCGGCAGCACCGGCTGAGAGCGGTCCAGGGCCTGGATCTGTGACTTCTCGTCCACGCAGAAGACAAGGGCCCGCTCGGGCGGGTCCAGGTAGAGGCCGACGACATCGTGGACCTTGTCGACGAAGTACGGATCCGTCGACAGCTTGAAGGTCTCCGAGCGGTGCGGCTGCAGGCCGAACGCCCGCCAGACCCGTGACACCGTGGACTGCGACAGACCCGTCTGCCTCGCCATCGACCGTGTCGACCAGTGCGTCGCGTTCTTCGGGGCGGACTCCAGGGTCTCGGCGACGAGCGCGGCTACCTGTTCGTCGGTGACCGACCTGGGACCGCCCGAGCGGGGCATGTCGCCCAGGCCGGCGATCCGGTGCTCGACGAATCTCGCCCGCCAGCGGCCCACCGCATGCGGAGTCGAGTCGAGCCGGGCCGCGACGTCCTTGTTCGAAGTACCCTCCGCACAAGCCAGGATGATCCGGCACCGCAGAGCCCACGCCTGCGGCGTGGAGCGACGCCGCACCCATCCCTCGAGCGCAGCCCGTTCCTCATCGGACAGGATCAACTCGGCCTTCGGCCGCCCAGTACGCGCCACATACCAAGCTTATACATCTGAACAGAATTCCTGACTCGGAAGACTAGGCACGCCGCGGGGTGGCGGGGGCGCGCGGTGCGGCCGCTTCGGTGCCGGGGGCCGGCCGGGCGGCCGGATCGGCACGTCCTCCGGGGCCGTGCGCCCCGGGTGGGCCACACTGGTGGTGTGCGGATCGTGGTGATGACAGCGGGATCGCGGGGCGACGTCGCGCCCTACGCGGGTCTGGGCGCCGGGCTCGTCCGGGCAGGGCACGAGGTGACGCTCGCGGCCCACGCGGTGTTCGAGCCGCTCGCGGCCGGTACCGGGGTGCGTTTCCATCCGCTGCCGGTGGATCCCCGGGCCGAGTTGCACTCCCGGCGGGGCCGGCGGCTGCACGACGCCAGGACCGGTGCGGGCAAGCTCGCGCGGCTGGTGTCCATGGCCCGGGAGGCGGCCGACGTCATGACGGAGTCGCTGGTGGACGCCTCGCGTACGGCGGACGTCCTGCTGGTCGGCGGTGCGCTGGGGCCGCTCGGGTTCGCCATCGCCGAGCGGCGGTCGCTGCCCGCCGTCGGGCTGCCCCTGCAACCGCTGCATCCGACAGGGGAGTTCGTCGCCCCGGTGCTCGGGACGCGGTCGTGGGGCGCCGTCGGCAACCGGCTGAGCGGACGGGCGGTGGCGGCCACGCTGCACCTGCTGTTCGCCGGTTCCGTCCGGTCGCTGCGGCGCCACGGCCTCGCCGCGCCGCGCCGTTCCCGCTCCCGGCAGCTCCGCGCCGTGCTGCACGGCTACAGCGCACTCGTCGTCCCCCGGCCGCGCGACTGGCCGGCCGGCCTGGAGGTCGCCGGATACTGGTGGCCCCCGGACGGCGGGCAACTCCCGCCCCGGCTGGAGGAGTTCCTCGCCGCCGGGCCCCCTCCCGTCTTCGTGGGCCTGGGCAGCGCCACCGTCCCCGACCCCGAGCGGGTGAGCCGGGACATCGTCACCGCACTCCGCGCGGCCGGGGTGCGCGGCGTGGTGCAACGGGGCTGGGCGGGGCTGGACGCCGAGGGCGACGACATCCTGACCGTCGGCGACGTGCCCCATTCCCTGCTCTTCCCCCGGACGGCCGCCGTCGTCCACCACGCCGGAGCGGGCACGACGGGCGCCGCGCTGCGGGCCGGGGTGCCCTCGGTGCCCGTGCCCGTGCAGTTCGACGCCGCCTTCTGGGCGTCGCGCCTGACGGCCCTGGGCACCGCGGGCGCGGCACTGCCCCTGCGCCGCCTCACCGCCGGCGCCCTCGCGGACGCGGTGCGCCGGACGACCGCCGACGAGGCGCGGCGCGACCGGGCCCGCGCACTCGCCGGCCGGCTCGCCGCGGAGGACGGCATCGCGCCGGTGCTCGCCGCCCTGGACCGCCTCGCCCGCTGAGCCGCGCGGGCAACCGGCCCACGGAGCACTTGACTTGGAGCGCACTTCAGCTCCGAGGATGCGTCGCATGGCTACCACGGATCCCCACGTCGTCCTCGGGACGATGGACTTCGGCACCCGCGTCACCCCGGAGCGTTCCTTCGCGGTCCTCGACGCGTTCGTCGCCGGCGGCGGTGTCTGGCTCGACACCGCGAACTGCTACTCCTACTGGACCGACCCCGACGGGGTCGGCGGCGCCAGCGAGCGCGTCATCGGCGCGTGGCTGCGGGCCCGCCCGGGAGCGCGTGAGGCGGTGCGGATCGCCACGAAGGTCCGCCACAACCTTCTCGTGCCCCACGCACCGGACAGCGCGGAAGGCCTCTCGGCGGGCGCCGTCGCGTCCGGTGCGGCGCAGAGCCTGGAGCGTCTCGGCGTCGATCACGTCGACCTGCTCTGGGCCCACGCGGAGGACCGCACCGTGCCCCTGGAGGAGACGGTCGGCGCCTTCGGCGAGCTGGTCGCCAAGGGCCTGGCCGTCCGGGTCGGCGCGGCCAACCATTCCGCCTGGCGCGTGGAGCGCGCCCGCTCGCTCGCGCGGGAGCGCGGCGTCGAGCCGTGGACGTCCCTGCAACTGCGCCACTCGCTCGTCCAGCCGCGCCCCCTCACCCCCGTCGCGGAGGGCGGCCACCGCCTGCTCACCCCCGACGACCTGGACCTCGCCCGCTCGGAGGGGCTCGCCGTGTGGTCGTACAGCTCCCTGCTGTGGGGGTCCTACGTCCGCCCGGACAAGCCGCTGCCGTCCACCTACGACCACCCCGGGACCGCACGGGTGCTCGCCGTCCTGGCCGGGATCGCCGAGGAGGTCGAGGCCACCAGGAACCAGGTCGTCCTCGCCTGGCTGATGCGCCAGGGCGTCGACCCCATCGTCGGCGCGAGCCGCACCGCCCAGATCGAGGAGGCCCTCGCCGCCCGCCGCGTCCGCCTCACCGACGCGCACATGGCACGCTTCGCCGAGGCGCGGTAGGGGCCGGGCCCGAGCCCCGGGCGCGTGCCGGGGCCGGGGCTCAGGCGGGGCCAGCGCGGTGGGTGACGCCGGTGGCGGCGGTGCGGACGGCGGGGTCGGGGTCGGTGAGTCGCAGGCGGGCGAGGGCGGCCGCGTACCGCGCGCGGCCGTCGTCGGTCAGCGGTGCGTCCTCCAGGACGAGCACGGCGTGGCAGCGGACCACGGGCCAGGGTGACGTCAGGGCGCCGAGGCACGTCTCGGCCTCCTCGGGGGCGACGGCGCACAGGCCCGTCCCGGGCCGCAGGGCGGCGAACACGGCGTCGTGCAGGGCCGGGTGAGCGGCGAGAGCCCGTTCCAGGGGCCGGTAGTCGAGCGGTCCGTGTGCGCCGATGTCGCGGAACGACGTGTACGGGGCCGTCAGTCCGCGCACGGCCACGGTGTCCGGCAGCCGGTCGAGGGCGGCGGTCACGATGTCGGTACGGCCGAGGCGGGCGAGCGCGGCGGCAGCCCAGGCCCGGTCGGGTTCGCGGAGACGGCGGTTGCGGAGGACGCCCGTCAGCGCGTCGAGGACATCGGCGGAGGGGACGCCGAGTTCCGCGAGGAGCTTCGCCCAGAGCCACTTCTCCCGTGACCGCCGCAGGCGTTCCACGGCGCCGGGCACGGCGGCCGGGCCCAGGGCGCGCAGCCGGGCTGCGGCCTCCTCGCGTCCGAGGGGCGCGGTCCCGGTCGGCGCGTCGAGCACGGCGATCAGCTCGGCGGCCCGCTCCTGCGGCGGCAGGGCGTCGAGCCGCTCGGACTCCCGCTGTTCGGCGACGAGTTCGGGGAAGTGGGTGCGCAACTGCTCCGGCGTGACCGACAGGGGGACGAGGTCCCACGCCTCGTCCAGGGCCACGACCACGAAATCGCCGGGAACGACCCCGTCCGCCACCAGGTCGCGGCGCGCGGCGTGGCAGGCCGCGGCGACCGTCCGCAGGTAGCGGTCGTGGACCTCGTCCCACCGGTGCCCGCCGCCGGCCGTCGCCTCGGCCGTCAGCCGGGCGGACCACGCGTCCTCGTCCGGGCCGGGATCGAGCTGCCACGGCCAGTCGGCGGGGCTCCACCGCAGATCGTCGGCGGTGAACCGGTCGGTCGCCACCGAGGCGAGCGACTCCTCGCTCACGGCACCGACACAGGTGCAGGCGATGACGCCCCCGGACTCGGCGTAGAACTCGTGCACGGCGGCGGCCAGCAGCCGGTCCCCCGGGTGCTCGGCGCGCAGGCGCCGCACGAAGTCGGTCACCCGGCCGATCAGCGCCTTCTCCAGGCCGCTCCAGTCGAACTCCATCGGCGGAGACTAGCGGAGAGCATCCGAGGGCCGGAGCCGGATCCGGTGCGCGGTCGGCGCCGTCAGGGCGCGTCCGCCGCGTCGCCCGACGCCTGCCGCCGGTGCGCCGGTCCGGGCCAGGAGATCCGCCGGACGTGGTGGAGGCCGATGGCGGCCACCGTGAGGAGCGCGGCCGTGCCGGCGAGCGTCATGACGAGGGACGGGGAGGAACGGTCGACCACGACGCCTCCGGCCAGGGCCCCCGTCGAGATGGTGGCCTGGAACGACGCCGTGAAGAGCACCGAAGCCGCCTCGGGGGAATCGGGGCGGGCGCGGGCGAACCAGGTCTGGGAGCACACCGGCACGGCACCGTAGGCGATGCCCCAGAGGATCAGCAGGGTGACGGCTCCGGCCCGGCCGTCCCCGAGCACTGGGAGCAGGAGGGTCGCCCCGGCGAGCAGCGCCGCGGCCGACGCGAAGGCGGCTCGCGGGTGGCGGGCCACGACGGCTCCGCCGAGGAAGTTCCCGGCGATTCCGGCGGCCCCGTAGACGAGCAGCAGGAACGTGATCGTCCCGGCGCCCACCCGCGTCACCTGTTCCAGGAACGGGGTGACGTAGGTGTAGGCGCCGAAGTGGGCGAGGACGACCAGGAAGGTGATCACCAGCGCGTAGCGGGTGTCGACGCCCCTCAGCATGCCGGTGAGGTCGCGCAGGCGGGCGGGCTCGTCGGCGGGCAGCGGCGGGACCACGAGGAGCAGCAGGGCGAGGACGGCGAGGGTCAGCAGTCCCATGCCCAGGAAGGCGGTCCGCCAGCCTGCGGCGTCCCCGGCGAAGGTGCCGAGGGGGACGCCGAGCACGGAGCCGAGCGGTACCGCGGAGAAGATGACCGCGGTGGCCCGGCCGGCCGAGCGCGCGGGCACCAGCCGGCCGGCCAGCCCCGCGCCGATCGACCAGAATCCCCCGATGGTGATGCCGACCAGCACCCGGGAGACCAGCACCAGCCAGTAGTCGGCGGCCGCCGCGGCGAGGAAGTTGGCCAGCGCGAGCAGCAGGATGAACGCCGCGAGCATCAGCCGCCGGTCGACGCGCCCGGTGGCCACGGTGACCAGGGGCGCCGACAGGGCCGCGAGGAAGCCCGGCATGGTCATCATCAGGCCGGCCGTTCCGTCGGAGACGGTGAAGTCCGACCCGATGGACGTCAGCAGACCGATCGGCAGGATCTCGGTGGTGACGATCGAGAAGATCCCCAGCATCACCGCGACCACGGCCAGCCACGACACGAGCGGCGACCGTTTCGGCGGTCCGGTGGATTCGGCGGGGTGGGTGGGGTGGGTGGAGGCGGTCGTCGCTGGGGACACGGATCCCGTCCTGTCGTGGGGTGTCACGAAGAGGTGTGCGCTCACCACTCCAGCAGGGACGGGAGCCGTCTTCCGGCGACTTCCCGACGTCAACCCCGGTCCCGGGCCCTCCTACCGGCTGTGCGCCGCCCGGTCCCGGAGGGTGGACGAGGTGTGCACGGCGGTGGCGAGGGCCGTGCCGTAGGCGCGGGAGCCGGCGGCGTTGGGATGGAGGGGGAAGGCGTCGCGCGTGGACACGGCGCCTTCGATCCAGCGGTCGGCGGGGGCGGCGCAGGAGTCGTGGCCGGCGCCGGGTGCGGCGGTGTCCACGAAGGTGGCGCCGTGGCGTTCGGCAACGGTGCGCAGGACGGTGCCGAGGCGGTCGACCGTGCGCTGGACGTAGTCGGCGTCCTGGGCCCAGAACGGCTGGACGGGGAAGCAGCCGCCCGGGCGGAAGTAGGCGCCGTAGCCGACGACGAAGATCCGCGCGTGGGGTGCGCGCCGGGCGACGGTGTCGAGCACGGCCGCGAACTCCGGGGCCCAGGCGTCGACGGCGTCGGCGTAGGTGTCCTTGCCGCCGGCGGTGTGGGTGGCGGCGCAGCTTCGCCCGAGCGGCTTCGGCAGCAGGTTCACACAGCCGGTGGCCAGGTTGAACAGGGCGGTGTCGTTGCCGCCGAGGGTGATGCTGACGAGGTCCGTGTCCTCGGTGAGCGCGTCGTACTGCGGTGCGGTGCCCGGGTGCTGACGGGCACTCAGGTGCTCGGCGGTGGCACCGGAGCAGCTCACGTCCGTGAGGGTCGCGCCCAGCAGGGACGCCGCGACACGGGGGTAGCCGGCCAGCGAGCGGACGCATGCCGGGTCGGCGGGGTCCGCGGGGCGGACGAGCGGGGCCGCGGCGAAGGAGTCGCCGAGGGCGACGTAGTGGAGCGGGGTCCGGTCGGCCGCGGCGGCGGTGGCCGTGGCGCCCGGTGCCGCGAACGCGGCGGCGCAGAGGGCGGAGACGGCCAGGAGCGCGCGCAGACGTGCGCGCGGGCGCGGGGCCGTCGGGGGCTTCGGTGCGGTGAGTGCCTTCGGTGTGTTCGGTGTGTTCGGTGACGTAGGTGTCCCCGGTGCGGTCAGTGTGTTCGGTGACGACGGCGCGCTCGGTGCCGGCGCTGCCTTCGGGGTCCTCGGCGTCCTCGGTGTCCTCATGGGGCGGCCCTTCCTGGGGAGGCGTACGGGTGGGGTCGTGCGGTCCGGGTGGGTGTCGGGCGGGGCGCCGTCAGGACCACAGGCGGCGCTCGGCCTCCCGGGGGGCGTGGACGATGTGCGCGCCCTCGGCGGAGTAGGTCATCACGGGCCGGCCGGCGTCCCAGTGCGGCCATCCCGGGTCGCCGTGCGTGGCGAAGTCGATCCAGGCGCGGTGCATGGCCCGGGCGAGGGAGCGGGGCGCCCCGGTGCCCGCCAGCAGGCGGCTGTCCGGGGTGTCGAGGGTGTCGAAGACGAAGCCGATCTCCAGCGCGTGGCAGGCGCCGAGCCCCCGCACCGGGGAACGCCAGGCGAACTCGTAGAGGAAGGTGCGGCCCCGGGCGCCCGTCCGCGCGTCCGCCAGGCGGTTGAGCGGCACGCGGAGCACGAGGTCGGTGGCGATCGCGCCGAGGATCTCGCCGGGTGACGCGCCGGGCCGGGCGGCGCGGTAGACGCTCGGGGCGCGCCACGGCGCACGCCGCCGCAGCAGGGCAAGCCGCAGGGCCGTGCCGCCGATGCGGTCGGCGAGACCGGTGGGCACGAACCAGAGCCGGTACTCCTCGGTGTTGCCGCCCATCAGCACGTCGACGTCCGCGGCGGCGCCCTCGGCGAGCGCGGTGGCGGGGTCACGCGGTACGACGTCGCCGTCGACGACGACATGGAAGCCCCGGCCGCCGGTCAGCGGTGTCCCCTTCGCGGTGGCGGCCCGCTGGGCGGCGAGCAGCCGTGCCCGGTCGACGCGGGCGAACTCCCGTGCCGTGGCGGGGACTCCGAGCCACCGGGCCATCGCGGCGGTGGTGCGCGCGGCCTCCCGGGGTGTGACGGCGGTGGGGGCGCCGCTCTGGAGGACGGCCCTGTGCAGCAGCCCCGCGGAGCGGGGGCTCGCGAGCAGGGCGGCGATGCCGATGGCGCCGGCCGACTCGCCGAAGACGGTGACGTTGTGCGGGTCGCCGCCGAAGGCGCGGATGTTGTCGCGTACCCAGGCGAGCGCGGCGAGCTGGTCGCGCAGTCCGAGGTTGGCGGGCGCGTCCGGGAACACACCGAAGCCCTCCACCCCGAGCCGGTGGTTCAGGGAGACGAGGACGACGCCGTCGCGGGCGAAGGCCCGGCCGTCGTAGAGCGGCACGGCCGAGGAGCCGTTGCGCAGGGCGCCGCCGTGGATCCACACCATCACGGGCCGGCCTGCCCCTTCGGGCGCCGCGGTCCACACGTTGAGGTTGAGGCATCCGTAGCCGGGGACGTCCGGGTCGGGCAGCAGGGCGTCCAGCGGCGGGGCGTACGGGTTCTTGGGGGCGGTGGGGCCGAAGGCGACGGCGTCGCGGACGCCGTCCCAGGGCGGCACGGGGGCCGGCGGGGCGAACCGCAGCGGTCCCACAGGGGCGGCCGCGTACGGGATGCCGCGGAACACGGCGACATCGTCCTCGTCGGTGCCGCGCACCGTCCCGGACGCGGTGGCGGCGAGCCTCATGCGCAGGTCTCCCGCAGGGCGCGCTTGAGCACCTTGCCGCTGGGGCCGAGCGGCAGCGCGTCCACCATCCGCACGACGCGCGGGTACTTGTGCTTCCCGAGCCGTTCCCGGGCCCAGCCGACGATGTCCTCGGGGGTCGTCCGCGCGCCCGGGCGCAGGACGACGGCGGCGCAGATCTCCTCCCCCTTCTCGGCGTCGGGCAGGCCGAGGACGCTGACCTGAGCGACGCCGGGGTGGCGGGCGAGGGCCTCCTCGACCTCCCGCGGGTAGACGTTGAAGCCGCCCCGGATGATGAGGTCCTTCTTGCGGTCGACGATGCTCAGGAAGCCGTCGGCGTCCTGCACACCGATGTCGCCGGTGCGGAACCATCCGTCGACCACGGCGGCGGCGGTCGCCTCGGGGTCGTCGAGGTAGCCGGCGAAGACGTTGTGCCCGCGCACCACGACCTCGCCGACGCTGCCGGCGGGCAGGAGCACCGTCCGGTCCTCGGTGCCCGCGTCGGCGACGGCGGCCTCCACGCCCCAGATGGGGTGGCCGACGGTGCCGGGACGGCGGCCGGTGGAGAGCTGGTTGAAGGTGGCGGCCGGGGAGGTCTCGGTGAGCCCGTAGCCCTCCAGGACGTGGGTGCCGAAGACGCTCTCGAAGCGTTCGAGGAGCGCGGTGGGCAGGGCCGCGCCGCCGGAGACGGCCAGCCGCAGGGCCGGCGCGCGGCCGTCGGCCGCGCCGGGCTCCTCGGTGAGGGCGTGGTACATCGTGGGCACGCCCATGAACACCGTCACGCCCTCCCGCGCCATCAGGTCGAGGGCGCCGCGCCCGGTGAAGCGCGGGCACAGCACGAGGGCGGCGCCGGCGCGCAGGGCGGCGTTCATGGCGCAGGACTGGCCGAAGCTGTGGAAGAGCGGCAGGCAGCCGAGGACCACGTCCTCGGGGGTCAGCGCGAAGAGGTCCTGGGCGCAGACGGTCGCGTTCAGCACCAGGTTGGCGTGGGTGAGCAGGGCGCCCTTCGGGCGGCCGGTGGTGCCGCTGGTGTAGAGGATCACGGCGGTGTCGCCGGGGGCGCGGGGCTCCGCGCGTTCCAGCGGCTCGCCCGCGCACACCACGTCCAGCACGTCCGTGCCGGTCCGCGCCGCCGCGGCCTCGGCCACCTCGCGCAGCGGGCCGGCCGTCACGACGGCGCGGCAGCCGCTGTGCCGCAGCACGTACGCCACCTCGTCGGCGACGAGCAGCGCGTGGACGGGCACGACGACGGCGCCGGCGGCGAGGGCGCCGTAGTAGGCGCGGGGGAAGTCTGCGGTGTTGGGCAGGAGCAGCGCCACCCGGTCGCCCGGTCCGATGCCGTGGGCACGCAGCCGGGCGGCGAACCGGAGCGCGTCACTCCAGAGCTCGCGGTAGCCGATGCGGACGTCGCCGTCGACGACCGCGGTCCGGTCGGGGTGGCGGGCGGCGGACTCCCGCAGGATGGTGGCGACGCTGAGCTGCACGGCGGCTCCCTTGCACGGACGGACGGTGGTGTGCGGCCGCCTCAGCTTCCGGCAGCTCCCCGCCCGGGGACCATGGGCAACGGCCCAGCACCACGCCGCCCCCGGTGGGCAGCGGCCCCGCGCCGGGGGGCGCCCGGGGGCGGGCGCTGCCGGGAGGACGCTGCTCGGCGGTTTGGGGGCGGCCTCGGCTGCGGGGAGCCCGCCCCGGAGGCCACGGCCGGCCGTGGCGCAGTCCGGGGAACCGGTCCCGCCGCGGAGACGGCGCGCGGCCTACGGGCGGGGAGCCCCACCCCGGGCGGGTCTTGCCGCCGGGGCGCGGTCGGGCCCGGGCCCAGGAGCCCCACTCCCCCGGCGTCCAGCCCGTGGTGGCCGACGTACCGCCGGGGACCCACCCCGGGGCCACACGCCGCCGGGGCACCGTCGACAGAGCCGCTCCCACCTCGGCCGGGGGCCAACGGCCGCCTGGCGGCACCCGGCCAGGCGGCGGCGAGCCCGCCCGGAGCCCACGCCCCGCCGGGACGCCGTCCGGAGGGCCGCACCCGCCGCGGCCGGCGGCAGGCGGCCTACCGCCGGGGGCCCTCACCCCGAGCCCAGGCGCCGCCGGGGCGCCGTCCGGCCCGGGCCCAGGAGCCCCACGGGCCGGGGCCCCGGGGGCCCGGACCCGCCGAGGCACCCCCCGTCAGTGCTCCAGTTCCAGGGCGCGGAGGGCCAGGGCCCAGCCGAGGCGGGATTCGCCGGAGTCGGCGGGCCAGCCGCTGAGTTCGGCGACGCGGCCGACGCGGTTGAGGATGGTGTTGCGGTGGCAGAAGAGCGCGGCGGCGGCGGCCGAGGCCGAGCAGCCCGAGTCGAGCCACACCCGCAGCGTCTCCAGGAGCACCTGGCGTTCCGCGCCGCTGCGCAGCACGCCGTCGAGGTAGCGGGCCGTCAGGCGGTCGGCGATCTCGGGTTCCGCGCCGAGCGCGGCGTGCACCAGGCGGTCGTCGAGGCCGGCCACCTGGCCGCTGCCCGGCGGCAGGGTGTCCAGCGCGCGGCGGGCGAGCCGCACGCCCTGTGCGGCGTCGGCGAGGCTCTCGAACGCGGGCGAGATCCCGGCCCGGCGGACGCCCTGGGCGCGCAGCACGTCCGCGAGGGCGTCCGGGTCGGCGGACCTGACGCGGACCAGGCCGGCGACGGTGCCGGCACGGGGCCGCCAGTACGACCACAGGCCCCGGGCCTCCAGCGCGGGGCCCGGGTCGGGCGGGGAGGAGGGGTCGTGGGTGTCCTGGGCGATGACGACGACGGCGTACCGGTCCTGCCGGGGCACGCCGAGCGCGGTGGCCGCGGCGGCGGCGACGGCCGGGTCGTCGGCCCTGCCGTCCAGCAGGGCCTCGAAGAGGGCGCCCCGCCGGGACGCCTCGCGGTGCTGGAGCTCCAGGGTGCGCAGCCGGTAGGCGTCGGCCATGGCGGAGGAGAACCGGTCGATGGTCTCCCACACCGCGCCGGCCATGTCGCCCACCAGGCGCTGCTGCGCGGGCGAGCGGTCGCGCATCCAGTCGGCCATCGCCTGCCACAGCACCCGTCCGCCGCGCCGGTACGCCTGGAGCACCGTGGCCAGCGGCATGCCCTGCTCGGCCCGCAGGCGTCCGTTCTCGGCGGCGACCGCCTCGAAGCGGTCGGCGTCGGCGCGCGTCCCGCCGAATTCGTTCAGCGCCAGCTCCATGTTGCCGCGCAGGGTCACGCGCAGGTCTTCCTGGGAGACGGGGCTCCCGCTGGCGTAGCGCACGCTGTGCGCGCAGATGTCGGCGGCGAGCTGTTCGATCAGCCCGTCGATGTCGGCGAGCAGCGTCGCGGCCAGTTCACGGCGCAGCGCCGGCTCCTCGTTCATGGCCGCAGGATAAGCATGCGTGCCGCCCGTGCGAAGCGTGCCGTTGCCCACAGAGCGCTGGGCACCCTTGGGCAACGGCACAGTGGGGGCGGCCGCGGCGGCGGGGGGCACGCCGCCGCGGCCGCCGGTCAGTCGGCCGGCGCCGGGGCGGGCACCGGGGCGGCGACGTCCTCGCGGGCGACGGTCCGCCGCAGCGCGGCGGCCAGCGCGATCCCCGCCAGGCCCACCAGCACGACGAAGACGAACGGTGCCCGGTCGCTGCCGGTCCGGCTCTCGATCATGCCGAAGACGAACGGACCGAAGAATCCGCCGAGGAGTCCGACGGTGTTGATGAAGGCCAGCCCCACCGCGGCCATCAGACCGGACATCCGGGACATCGCCACCGACCAGAACAGGGGCAGCGTGCCCATCAGGAAGAACTGGGCGACGAAGAGCAGCGCGAACCGGCCCGGCTCCCAGTCGGTCACGAGATAGGCGCCCATGAGCGCCGTCCCGGCGGCGGCGCACAGGACGATCAGCCCGGTGTCGTTGCCGATGCGGCCGTGCAGCCACGGGAAGAACAGCACACCGGCGAGCACCGCCAGGCCCATGCTGCCGGTCACCAGGCCGATGTTCATCGGCCCCGACACCCCGAGCCCCTCCACGATCGAGGGCAGGTTGAAGCCGACGGCGGAGGAGACGAGCTGGTTCACGAAGTACGTCGCGGCGAGCAGCAGCACCACCGGCCGCCCGAAGGCGAGTCCGAGGTTGCCGCGCAGCCGGTGCGGCGACGTCCCCGTGCCCGCGGCGCGCTCGGAGAGCACGGCGGCCTCCTCGGGCGTGAGCCAGCGGGCGTCCTCGGGGCGGCTCGGCAGCGCGCACCAGACCAGTACGCCGACGGCGACCGTGACCAGGCCCTCGACCAGGAACATCCACTGCCAGCCGTGGAGTCCCGCGACGCCGTCGAGGCTCATCAGCCCGCCGCCGGCGGGGGCGCCCAGGACGGTCGCCGCGGCAGGTGCGGTGTAGATGAGCCCGACGACGGTGACCCGGTGCCGCTGCGAGAACCAGAGGGTGACCATGTACATGAGCGCGGGGTACAGCCCGGCCTCGGCGGCGCCGAGCGCGAACCGCAGCACGTAGAACGAGACGGGCCCCTGCACGAACATCATCGCCGCGGAGACCAGCCCCCAGGTCACCGCGATGCGCGCGATCCAGGCCCGGGCGCCGACCTTGTGGAGCACCAGGTTGCTGGGCACCTCCAGCAGGGCGTAGCTGAGGAAGAACACGCCCGCGCCCAGCCCGTACGCGGCGGCGCTGATGCCGATGTCCGCCTCGAGCTGGGTCTTGGCGAGCGCGACGTTGGTGCGGTCGACGTACGACATGAAGTACGCGAGACCCATCACGGGCAGCAGGCGTCGGATCGCCTTGCGGGTCGCGGCCTCGTGCACCGCGTCGAAGGGATGGGGCATGGCTGGTCCTTCCCGCGGCACAGGGGTGCGCAGCAGGCCGTAGTGGAGGTTGCCGGTCGCGGGCCCACTGCGCGGAGCGGCAGGGCACGTCGCCGATGGGTGTCAGCATCGGCGACGGCGGCGACACCCGGCCATGTGCAGGTGCCTACCATGCGCGGCACACCGCTGGGCAGTGGCACCGGGCCGCGGCCCGGTGCCTTCCCGCGGTGCTCTCCTCCGGCCCGCGGCACGGGATGTTCCCGTGCCGCGCTCTCGTGCCAGGGACGCGAAGTACCCCTTCTGCGCGGGCTAGTAGTCGTCGGAGTCGGTCCCGTACGGTCCCGCACGCACCCCTGTGCGGACGGCCCCGCGCCGTGCGCCGGAGCGCCGGGCCGTCCCCGCGGGCGGGCGGTCGGTCGGGCGTGCGGGCCTGCGGGCCTGCGGGACCGGCTCTGGACAACCGGGCGGGCCGGTGCCAGCATCGGCGCGTGATCACTGACCGAAAGGCCCATGCCGCGTAAGCGGCCCGGCGCCCTGCGGGCGCGGCAGAGAACGACCCCGGTGCTCTTCCGGAGCACCGTCACCTGGGGAACCGAGGTCTTCCCCGTCCCCTGGCCCACACGGCTCGACCGGCTCTCCCGGCGCACGGTGTCCGCCGTGCACCGGGCGGAGTGCGGGCGGCCCGACGGCGGGGGCCTGTGGCCCGGCGCCACCGACGCGGCCCTGCGGTCCTACCGCCACTTCCTGGCACTCCCCGGGCGCTGGCTGTATCCGAGGCACTCCGTCTGCGGCTGCCCCACGTGCGACGTCCCGGACGACGTCGCCGTCGCCCGGGACGTGCTCGAACTGGTGCGGCTCCGGCTGCCGCCGGGCGCGCGGCGTGAGCTCACCGCGCTGCTGGCGCCCCTCGACGAGGAACTGGAGCGCCGGACCGTGCCCGATCCGTTCGCCCACCGCCGGCCGTGGCGCGGGGACGGGTGGTGGCACCGGCGGATGTACCACGAGAGCGCGCACCTGTGACGGGTCGGAGGGCGGGCCCCCGGCGGCACGGCGCGGGCCCTCCGCCGGGGCAGGCGCGCGGCGGCACGGGCGCGTCAGGCGGGCGGCACGGGCGCGTCGAACCTGGGGCGCGGTGGCACGAGCGCGTCAGGCGTGGGGCACGGCGGCGCGGGCGGGTCAGGCGTGGGGCGCGGTGGCACGAGCGCGTCAGGCGTGGGGCACGGCGGCGCGGGCGGGTCAGGCGTGGGGCACGGCGGCGCGGGCGGGTCAGGCGTGGGGCACGGGTGTCTCGGCCTCCGTGCTCCCGGTGCGGGCCCGCCGGCTCAGCAGGAAGCCCGCGGCGCCGGCGGTGAAGAACATCAGCACCCCGTAGACGGCCGCGGGCACGGCCATCTCCGAGCTGTTCAGCAGCGCGGGGCTGACGGCGAAGGTGATCGCCAGCGTGCTGTTGTGCAGGCCGATCTCCATGCAGGAGGCGACCGCCTGGCCGTGGTCGGCCCGGGCGAGGCGGGCGGCGCCGTACCCGACGGCCAGGCTCAGCACGCTGAAGACGAAGGTGATCAGGCCGACGTCGGCGAGGTAGGAGCGCAGGAACTCGGCCTCCTTGGCGACCGCACCGGCGATCACCAGCAGGAGGATGACCGCGGACAGCACCTTCACGGGCTTGGCCATGCGCTCGGCGAACTCCGTGAACCGGGCCCGCACCAGCATGCCGACGGCGACCGGCACCAGCACGACCGCGAAGACCTGGAGCGTCTTGTCGAACCGCAGGCCGAGGGCGGTGTCGCCGTCGGAGAAGTAGGCCAGGGACAGGTTCGTCACGATCGGCATCGTGAAGACGGCGAGCACCGAATTGACGGCGGTGAGGGTGATGTTGAGGGCGACGTCGCCGCCGAACAGATGGCTGTAGAGGTTCGCGGTGGTGCCGCCGGGGGACGCGGCGAGCAGCATCATGCCGACGGCCAGCACCGCGGGCAGGTCGAAGAGCAGCACCAGACCGAGGCACACGGCGGGCAGCACCACGATCTGGCAGACCAGGGCGACGGCGACGGGCACCGGGTACTGGGCCACCCGCCGGAAGTCCGCGACCGTCAGGGACAGTCCGAGCCCCAGCATGATCAGGGCCAGCGCGGCCGGCAGCAGGACGGTGACGAGACTCGAATCCACTGCGGCCTCCCGGGGTGACGGCAGCCCGGTGCACGGGCCCGTCCGCGTCCGCACGCCGGTGGCGGCGAACGGCTCGGATACAGCGGTGTATCCGATGTTGCGACGTATGCTCTGGGGCCCCGGGGGGCCTGTCAAGGGATCGCGGCGGCTCGGCCTCCCGAGCGCCCCGTGAGCCGTCCGATATGTTCCGACGTGACCGCCCGCCGGCCCGGCGTCCCCCGTGTGCGGCCGGCGTCCCCGACCCGTCCGGCGAACAAGGAGCGATCCCGTGGCCCGCATCCCGGAGCACACCCTGAACGACGGCACCCGGCTGCCCGCGCTGGGGCTCGGCACCTATCCGCTCGACGACGCGGCGGCGGACGACGCCGTCCGCGGCGCGCTGGAGAGCGGCTACCGGCTGGTCGACACGGCGACGAACTACGGCAACGAGACCGGCGTCGGCCGGGGCATCGCCCGCTCCGGGGTCGAGCGCGGGGAGGTGGTGGTGACCACCAAACTGCCGGGACGCCATCACGGATACCAGGAGACGCTGGACTCGTTCGAGGAGTCCCGCCGTCGGCTCGGGGTGGAGTACGTGGACCTCTACCTCATCCACTGGCCGCTCCCCCGGGTGGACCGGTACGTGGACTCCTGGCGGGCGATGATCAAGCTCCGCGACGACGGACTGGTCCGCTCGATCGGCGTCTCCAACTTCACCGCGGAGCACCTCGGCCGGCTGCGGCGCGAGACGGACGTGCTGCCGTCCGTCAACCAGATCGAGCTGCACCCGTCGCTGCCGCAGGACGACCTGCGCGCCGTGCACGAGGAGCTGGGCATCCGGACGGAGAGCTGGAGCCCGCTCGGGCGGGGGTCCGCCCTGCTGGAGGACCCCGCGATCGCCGAGGTGGCCCGGGCGCACGGCGTCACCCCGGCGCAGGCGGTCCTGCGCTGGCACCTCCAGCTCGGTGCCGTCCCGATCCCCAAGTCGGCTGATCCGGGACGGCAGCGGGCGAACCTGGACGTCTTCGGATTCGAGCTGTCCGCGGAGGAGATGGCCCGGGTCGCCGACCGCAGGCCGGGGCGGCTGGGCGGCGACCCGGACACGCACGAGGAGTTCTGACCCTTCGCAGGGACCGGCCGCCGGGGCTCGCGCTCCCCGGCGGCCGGTCCGTCAGGCGCGCAGGGCGACCGCCGCGTGGTGGCCGTCGGGGACGGTCACGTCGGCCAGCAGCCAGCCGGCCGGGGCGGCGGGCAGCGCGCCGGAGCCGACGTAGTCGGCGGCCGGGTCGGCGCCCAGGCCGACGCCGAGGCCCTTGAGGTAGGCCTCCTTCCTGGTCCAGACGCGGGCGAAGGCGGCCGGCCGGAGCCCGGGTGCGAGGGCGGCCAGCTCCGCCGCCTCGGCGGGGTGGAGCACCTCCGCCGCCTCGGCGACCGTGTGCGGGGCCGGCACCCGTTCGATGTCGACGCCGACCGGGGTGCCCGCGACCGCGATCAGGCTCAGCCCCTCGCAGTGGGAGAGCGAGAAGTGCAGCCGCCCGTCCGGCAGCACCGGGCGCCCGTGCGGCTCGCCGCAGCAGGGGCAGGGTGCCCTGCCCATGGTGACGCTGCGCGGGGCGAGCCCCAGATGGGCGCCGAGCAGCCGGCGCAGCCCCACATGGGCGCAGAGGTAGGTGGCCCGGTCGGCGGGCCGCCGGAACTCCTCGCTGCGCAGCAGTTCGTCGGCGTCCAGGACGAGGGACGCGTACCGGACGGCGCTGTCGCGGTGGGCGTCCGTCTCCACCAGCCAGAGCCGCGGACGGGCGGGGCGGATGCCGGGCAGGCCGGCGAGGGGGTGCGGCAGGGGCGGCAGCGGGTCGGCCGGGACGGGGCCGGCGAGGGGACGGCCGGGCGGTGGCGGACCGGCCCGGGGGCCGTCCGGCGGGATGGTGGTGACCAGCTCAATCATGTGTGCCTCACACGGTCGTGGCAGTGGGCTCCGGTGCGGTGCGGGTGAGTTCCCCGGTGCGCGGGGCGGCGTCCTTCCGGGAGCGCAGGGCGATGGCGGCGGCGATCGGCGAGAGCAGCGCCAGCCCGGCGCAGAGCAGCCAGGTGCCGGTCACGCCGAGATGGAGCGAGACCGGGGTGAACAGGGCCAGGGACAGCGGCGCGGCGCCGATGCCGGAGAGCGCGAAGGTGGACATCGCGGCGCCCATCCGGCCGTCGGGGACGGCCTGTTGGTACGCGGTGACCAGCGCCGGCCCGTTGAGCCCGGACAGCAGGCCGACGGCGGCGGCGGTCGCGGCGAGGACGCCGGGCGACGGGACGAGCGCCATCGCGCCCATGCCGGCGGCGAGTCCGGTCCCGGTGAGGACCAGCTTGACGTGCGGCGGGATGTGGTGGGCGAGCACGGCCCCGAGCGCGGCCGAGGCGAGCGCGCCGACGCTGAACGCGGCCAGGACGAGGGCGACCGCGCCGACGCCCCAGCCCTGCTCGGACGCGCGCAGGGGCAGCGCGACCTCGGCCGGCCAGAGGAACGCGAGGTCCATCGCGAAGCAGGCGACGAACATCCACCGCAGTCTCGGGTGCGCGGCGAGCAGCCGGAAGCCGTCCCCGGAGCGGCGGACGAGGGAGGGCCCCTGCTCGGTGCGCTCGGGGCGGGACATGCCGCGGGTGACATGGGCGGCGCAGCCCAGCCAGACGGCGCACCCCAGGGCGGCGGCGGCCATCGCGACGGGCAGCCCGCCGACCACCACCAGCCAGGCGCCGAGCGGCGCTCCGGCGATGGGCGCGAGGCGCAGGACCATGGAGAAGAGGGAGTTGGCCCGGCCGAGCTGGTCCTGTGGCGCCAGATGCGGCAGCAGCACCCCGGACGCGGGACCGGTGAGACCGAGCAGGACGCCGTCGACGAGAGCGATCACGACGAGCGGCCACAGCGTCTCGGTGGTGGCGACGACGAGCGCGCCGCCCACCAGGACGGCGACCCGCACGCTCGTGGCGCGCAGGAGGACGGCCCGGGGGCCGAGCACATCGGTGAGCGCGCCGCCGAACAGCAGCAGCAGGGCGCGCGGGACGGTGGCGGCGAGGGTCACGACGGTGACGGCGCCGCGGCCGCCGAGCTGGACGGCCGTCCAGCTCATGGCGATCAGCAGGGCGAAGCTGCCCGCCTGTACGGCGGCCTGCCCGACGACGAGGCTGCTGACACGGCGCCAGTCGACGGCGGACTCTGAGCCGCCCGGTGTGCCGGCGGCGGGGTTCGATCCCATGGGTTCGGCTTTCTGTGCTCGAAGGACGGGGGGCGCGCCCGGGGGCGCGGGTTCGGGAGCTGCACGCCCGCGTGCGGGGCGCGGGTGCCCCTGGCGGGGCGGCGGGGCGGGTGTCCCGCGCCCCGGGGGCGGGACACAGCGGTGGTCCGTTGCAAGTGCCGTGCCGGGCGGGTCCGGTGGTCCGGTCAAGTGCCTCGGCGGGCGCGGGAGTCGGGGGTGGGCAGGTGGGGTGGGTGCGGGAGTCGGGCGGGTGCCCCTGGCGGGGCGGCGGGGCGGGTGTCCCACGCCCCGGGGGCGGGAGCCGTATAGGGCAGGGAACAACGGCGGCCGGGGCAAGTGCCGGGCGCGGGAGTCGGGGGCGGGCAGGTGGGGTGGGTGGGCAGGGGCGGGGTCAGGGGGTGCGGAGGTGGACGCGGGCGGTGCCCGGGTCGCCGCGGAGGGTGGCGGCCACCGCGAGGGCGACCGCGCGGTGGGCGGCGCGGCGGACCGCGCGTTCGGTGGCGCGGTGGCCGGTTCCGGGGTGGAGCGGGTGCCGGGCCGGGGGCCGGGGCGTGCGCAGTTCGACCCGGCCCCCGAGGTAGCCGCGCCCCGCGTCGGCGAGGGCGCGCTGTGCCGTGCGGCGGACCGCGGCGGCGAGTTCGCCGCCGACCGCGGCCCCGTCGTCGGGGGCCGTCACGGTGATCCCGGGGATCTCCCGCACCCGGAAGCGGGCGTGGACCGTGCGGCCGGTGCCGGGCCGGCGGTGGGCGCTCATACGGCGCCCCCCGCCGGCCGGGCGGCCTCCCCCGGTGCGGTGGTGACCGCCGCCGGGTGGCCGGTGCCGTCGTCCGCCGGGTGGGCGGGCGCGGCGAAGGATCCGTCGGGCCACCACAGGTCCTCGGGGCCGAGGGCGGTGGTGGCGTACTTGCCGAGCGCGCTGACGAGCAGGCGCAGTTCGAGGGCGAGGGCCTCCGCGAGGCGCTCCAGGCCGTGGTCGGGGTCCTCGTCGACGGCGACGAGGGCGGCCCGGCCGAGGCCGACCGCGCGGGCGCCGAGGGCGAGGGCGCGCAGCGCGCGGCCGCCCTCCCAGATGCCTCCGGTGGCGAGCAGACAGCCGTCCGGGCGGCCGATGCGGCGCAGGCACTCGGCGAGGGGCAGGCCGACCTGGTCGAGGAAGACGCCGGGTGCCCAGCCGGTGCCGCCCTCGGCGCCGTCGACGGTGACGGCGTCCGCGCCGGCGGCCCAGGCCGCGCGGGCGGCGCGGTCGACGTCGCGTCCGGGGTGGAACTTCACCCAGGTGCGCGCCTTGGGGAAGTTGTTGCGCATGAAGCGGAGCTGCTGGCGCAGGATCTCGTCGGTGAACGTGCCGGGGGTGGCGCAGCGCAGCCGGTGGGCGCTGTCCTCGCCGAACACGTCGCGCACGGTGAAGCGGCGGGCGAGCTGCTCGGCCTCGGCCCGGTCGACGACGGTCATCCCGCCGAGGCCGGGTTTGGCGCCCTGACCGGTCTTCAGCTCGAAGGCGAGGCGTCCGGTCTCCAGCAGCGGGCGGAAGGCGGGGTCGCTGTAGAGGAGGTTCCACACCTCGGAGTCGGCGTCCTCGGTGGACTGCTGGACGACGATCCCGCCGCAGCCGTCGGGGACTTCCGCCAGGTAGGCGTCGATGCGGGCGCTCAGTGCGGAGCGCACCGCGTCGCCGGCGCGGCGGTAGCCGTGGACGGGGACCATGTTCTCGCCGATGACCATGGGGATGCCGAGCCGGGCGGCCTGGCGGGCGGCGTGCACGGCGAGGTCGCCGCTGCCGGCGCGGGTGGAGCCGAAGGCGGAGAGGTAGAGCGGGAGGCGGGCGGTGAAGCCGCCGACGGAGGTGGTGAGGCCGACGTCGGAGAACTCGGGCTCGCGGGCGAGGTCGATCAGCTTCCCGAGGCGTTCGGGCATGAAGACGGGCGGGACGATCCGGGCGCGGTCGAGGGCGTCGGCGGGCGCGGCGGGGGCGGGTCCGTAGAGGCGGGTGCCGTATCCGGCGGGGTCGGGGAAGACGGCGGCGGTGCCGCCGCGGGCCCGGGCGCGGACGTGCTCCTCGGGGAAGCCGGGGGCGCTCAGCGAGCTCACGGGGCCACCACCCCGGGGAGCTTCGGGTAGGCGGAGACCTGCCAGAGGGCGTCGAGGCCGGTGAGGAAGCGCACCAGGCGCTGGAGGCCCATGCCGAAGCCGGCGCTGGCGGGGATGCCGTCGCGGGCCTCCTTGAGGTACCAGGCGTACTTGGCGGGGTTCTCGCCGCTCTCGCGCATGCGGGTGACGATGGTGGCGTAGTCGGCCTCGCGTTCGCTGCCGGAGACGAGCTCGCCGAAGCCGTGGGGGGCGATGAGGTCGAAGTTGCGCAGGACGCCGGGGTTGTCGGGGTCCTCGCGGTCGTAGAAGCCGCGGGAGCCCTTGGGGTAGTCGTTGACGAAGAAGGCGCGGTCGCTCTCCAGGGAGAGGAGGCGTTCGCCGGCCCAGTCGATCTCGCCGTCGGGGTTCTGCGGGTGGCCGGCCGCGAGGAGCCGGGCGACGGCCTCCTCGTGGGTGTGGACGTCGTACTTGCCGGCCCGGACGTCGGCGAAGTCGGTCTCGGCGCGGCCGAGTCCGGTGAGGATCCCGGGGACGGCGGTCCACACGTGCTCGGTGACGTGGGTGAGCAGTCCGGCGGCGATCTCCTGGGCGTCCTCGCGGCTCGCGTCGGCGATCTCCACGTCGATCTGGTGGAACTCGACGAGGTGGCGGCCGGTGCCGGCGGTCTCCTCGGGCTCCACGCGGACGTTGGGGGCGATGTAGAACAGCCGGGGGAAGCCGTGCAGGGACGCCTGCTTGTAGAGGATGGCGCTGGTCATCAGTTTGTAGGGGTGGCCGTAGTAGTCGACGTCCAGGGCCTTGGCGCCGCGGCCGCCGGGGTCGGTGACGGGGCCGACGAGCGGGGGCAGCAGTTCGGTGAAGCCCTCGCCGCGCAGATAGGCGCGGGCCGCGTACAGGGCCTCCTGCTGGACGAGCATGGCGGCGCGCAGCCGGGGCGAGCGCAGGTGTTCGCCGAGCGGGGGCGGGGTGGCCGGTGCGCCGGGGGCGGGGTGCTGGTCCATGGCGGGGCTCCTGTTCGGGTGGTCGCGTCCGGGGTGCGGTGGGGCGCGGGAGGTCGGTTCGTCAGACGGGGAGCGGGGTGGCGGGCGGGCGGTCGTGGCGGCCGTCGCCGTGTTCGGTGCCGGTGTCGTCGCGGCGCGGGCTGTCGTAGCGGTCGGCGACGTGGTTCAGGGCTCCGAGCAGGCCGGACGAGGTGAGCGGCGCGGCGCCGGCCGCGGCGTCGGCGCGCAGCGGCATGGCGCCGGTGCGGGCCCAGCGCAGCCGTCCGCCGGAGTCGATGCAGCCGAGCGAGCGGCCGGCGTTGTCGGGGTGGAGGCAGAAGGGCACGTCCAGCAGTCCGCGGGCGAAGGCCGCGGTGAGGGCGCGGGACAGGTCGGGGTGGAGGCCGAGGACGGTCTCCACGAGGGTCCGGGCCTCCTGGTAGATCTCGCCGTCCTCTCCGGTGCCCGTGCCGGGGGCGGCCGGTCCGGCGAGCGCGGCGGCCGCGGCGGCCGTCTCCAGGGCGCGGACGTTCTCCTCGACGGTGGGGATGCGGTGGGCCTCGGCGGCGGTCTTGACGATGAGGCGGCCCGCGCCGGAGCGCACCGCGAGGCGTGCGGACGCCTCCAGCAGCCGGGTGGCGCCCTGTTCGGTGCGCGGGTAGACGCCCATGTAGGTGTAGAGCACGACGTGGTGGTCGACGTCGCGGGGAAGGAACTCGCCGGCCAGGCGGTGCAGGGCGCGCAGGGCCTCCTCGTCCTGGCCGGCGTCGGTCTGCTGGGCGTAGCTCAGGGAGACGCTGCGCAGTCCGTACCGGGTGAAGAAGAGGCACTCCAGGACGCTCATGGCCACCAGCAGTCCGGGCGGGCAGAGCTGGCCGAGGAGGCAGCCGCCGAAGCTCTCCAGGTGCGGGACGGCACCGGGTCGGGCGCCGGTGGCGAGCAGTTCGCAGGCGCGGGCCCACGCGGCGACGGAGTCGCGCAGCGGGGTGCGGCCGTAGGGGAGGCAGTAGGAGACGGGGCCGCCCTCGGTGGCGTCGAGGCCGGCGGCGGCGAGGGCGCGGACGATGGGTTCGGGGCGGGCCGAACCGTGCCGAACCTGTACGGGGAAGTCGGGGCCGTGCAGTCCGTCGAGGACGCCCCGGGTGGTGTCCGGGCCGTGGGCGGCGATCGGGTAGCCGTTGAGGCGGGTGCCGTCGGCGACGGCGGCACGGGCGGTGGCCAGGTCGCCGACCCGGGTGTAGCTGTCGACGGTGAGCGTGCCCGCGGTGCGGGCCGTCGCGGCCCGGGTCCGGGCGAGGCCGTCCCGCATCCGGGCGGGGTCGCCGAAGCCCATGCGGGGCTGGACGACGAGGCGGCCGGCGGCGGACGCGGCGGCGACGAAGGTGCCGAAGGCGGGGGGCCGGTCCATCAGGCCGGCACCTCCCTGCGGGCCCGTGCGGCGAGGAAGCCGCGCAGGGCGTCGAGATCCTCCCCGAGCACGGCGTCGCAGCCGGCCTCGGTCAGCGCGCTGACGTCGGCCTCCTGGCGGTGGCCGGCGACGCCGAGTTTGCCTCCGAGGACCACGGGCAGTCCGGCGAGCGCGGGTTCCGCGCGCAGCCGGCGGACCGCGGTGAGACCGTCGCGGTAGCCGTGCCCGTTGACGCTGCTGAGCACCACCGTGTCGGGCGCGTGCCGCAGACAGCCGGCGACGAGCAGCTCGGCGTCGACGCAGGGGCCGAGCCCGACGACCTCGTGCCCCTGCTCCTCGAGGAAGAGACGGAGATACACGAGATTCCATGTGTGGGAATCCGATGCGGTTCCGCTCAGGAGAATCTTCATGCCTGAAGAATAGAATTCGGGGGCGGCAGGGAGGGGAAGTCAGAGCGGCAGCAACGACCGGCACTTTACCTGAGGAAAAAAGGCTCCCGCGCCCGGCGGGCGGAAAAGGGAAAAGGCGCCGCGCCCCGCTGGGTGAGCGGGGCGCGGCGCCTTTCGGGGCGGTGTCCGCCGGGGTGGCGCGGACGGGTCAGGCGTACTGGGCGACGAGGCTGCGCGGGCGGATGTCGGTCCAGTGAACGGTGATGTAGTCGAGGGCCTCGGTGCGCGGGCCCGGTCCCCAGACGCCGTTCCAGCCGGCCGGGACGTCCGCGAAGGCGGGCCACAGGGCGTGCTGGCCCTCGTCGTTCACGACGACGTGGAAAACACCTTCGGCCTGGTCGAACGGGTTGACGGACTCGCTCATGACTGACTCCTCGTTTCTTTCTTCTGCAGGGCGGAGATTTTCTCCGAGACAATTCTTCCGATGATTTCGAGAGGTTCCGGTTCGGCCATTCGCAGATGGCCGCATTCCAGGGTGCGGTTCTCCACCGTGCCCTCGGTGAAGGGGATCCAGGTGGCGGCGAGGGCGCCCTCGGGCTCGCCCTCCCTGCGGGCGGTGAAGAACAGCACGTCGGTGTCGGCGACGCCCGGCACATGGCGGGACATCAGCTCCGCGTGGGTCTCGGAGGCCCGCAGCACGGCGCGGAGTTCCGAGGCGGAGAAGCCGGCGAGGACGGGGTCCTCGCGGCGGACGCGCTCCATCGCCCCGGCGAGGCCGGCCGGCTCGGGGGCCCGCTCCTCGGGCGGCAGGACGCGGACGCTGCCGGGGCCGGTCTGGTGGACGTCCATCAGGGCGAGCAGCTCGACCTGTTCGCCGGCCTCCCGCAGGCGTACGGCCATGGTGTGGGCGACGAGGCCGCCGAAGGACCAGCCGAGCAGCCGGTAGGGGCCCCAGGGCTGGACCTCGCGGATCCGTTCCAGATAGGTGTCGGCCATCTCCTCGACGCTGCGCGGCCGGTGGGCGGGGTCGCCGAGGCTGCGCGCCTGGAGGGCGTAGAGCGGCTGGTCCGCGCCGAGGTGCCGGGCGAGGCCGGCGTAGGCCCAGCCGACGCCGGTGCCGGGGTGGACGCAGAACAGCGGGCGGGCCGTGCCGCGGCTGCTCAGCGGCAGCAGCACCCCGAGGGCTGCGGAGGCGTCGTCGTCCTCGGTGCCGAGCAGGCCGGCGGGGGTGGGCGAGCGGAACAGGTCGCGGACGGTGCGTTCGACGCCGAGGACGCGGCGGATGCGGTTGACCAGACGCACGCCGAGCAGCGAATGGCCGCCCAGGGTGAAGAAGTTGTCGTCGATGCCGACCCGGGGAACGCCGAGGACCTCGGCGAACAGGCCGCACAGCACCTCCTCGCGGGCGTTGCGGGGGGCCCGCCCGGCAGGGTCGGCGGCCGGCCGGCCGGGGGCCGGCAGGGCGGCGCGGTCCGGCTTGCCGTTGACGGTCAGCGGCAGCGCGTCGAGGACCACGACGGCGGCGGGCACCAGGTGCTCGGGGAGGTGGGCGCGGGCCTCGGCGAGGAGTTCGGCCCCGGTGACGGTGTCCTCGGCACGGGGGACGGCGTAGGCGACGAGGGCCTTGTCGCCGGGCCGGTCCTCGCGGACGACGACGAGCGCCTGCCCGACCGCGGGGTGGGCGGCGAGGACGCGTTCGACCTCGCCGGGCTCGATCCGCACACCGCGCAGTTTGACCTGGCCGTCGGCGCGTCCGAGGAAGCGGAGTTCGCCGTCCGGGGTCCACAGGACGCGGTCGCCGGTGCGGTACATCCGGCTGCCGTCGGCCTCGAAGGGGTCGGGGACGAACCGTTCGGCGGTGAGGCCGGGGCGGCCGAGGTAGCCGCGGGCGACATGGGCTCCGGCGACGTACAGCTCGCCGGGGACGCCGGGGGGCACGGGCCGCAGCGCCGTGTCGAGGACATGGCTGCGGGTGTTGTCCATCGGCCGTCCGAGGTGGAGTCCCGCGCCGCCGAGGGTGCGCTCGCCGGTGGTGAACCACTGGTTGTGGGAGGCGAAGGTGGTCTCGGTGGGGCCGTAGGAGTGGACGAGGACGGTGTCCGGGCAGTGGGTGAGGACGCGCTGCACGGCGGCCGGGGCGGCGACGTCGCCGCCGGTCCACACCTCGCGCAGCAGCCGCAGGGTGTCCAGGCCCTCGTCGGCCATGACGTGGAACAGGCCGACGGTGAAGTAGGCGCAGGTGACGCCGTGTTCGCGGACGGTGCGGGCGGTCTCGGCGAGGTCGGTGCCGTCGCCGCGCATCACGACCAGACAGCCGCCGTTCAGCAGGGGCACCCAGATCTCGAAGACGGAGGCGTCGAAGCCGGTGGCGGAGTGCACCAGCATCCGGTGCGGTCCGCCGCGCGCGGTGTCGCCGTCGGCGGCGAGTTCCCGCACGTTGCGGTGGGTGACGCCGACGCCCTTGGGCCGGCCGGTGGAGCCGGAGGTGAACATCACGTACATCAGGTCGTCGGCGTGCGCCGCGGTGTCCGCGGGCTCCGGCACGGGCGCGGAGGCCGGGGTGTCGGTGCCGTCGACGAGGAGCAGGGCGGTGCGGGCCGCGCCGCCGGGGGCGTCCGGGGCGTGGGCCGTGTCGGTGACGAGCAGCGCGGCGTCCGCGTCGGCGGTCATCAGGGCGATCCGGGCGGCGGGGAGCCGGGGGTCGAGCGGCAGGTAGGCGGCGCCGCACTTGAGGACGGCGAGCGCGCCGACCACGAGCGGCACCCCGCGTTCCAGCAGGACGCCGACGGTGTGACCGCGGCGCACACCGGCGGCGCGGAGCCGGGCGGCGAGGGCGTCGGCGCGGGCGTCGAGTTCCCCGTGGGAGACGGTGCCGTCGTCGGTGATCAGCGCGGGGGCGTCCGGGGTGCGGGCGGCACGGCGGGCGAGCAGCTCGTGCACGGTGCCCCGGGGGGTGACGACGGTGGCGGTGTCGTTGTACTCGCCGGTGAGGCGGAACCGGTCGGCGTCGGTGAGCAGGGGCATCTCCCCGATCCGCAGCCGGGGGTCGGCGGCGACGGCGCGCAGGGTGCGTTCCAGGTGGCCGGCGATCAGGGCGGCGGCGGGGGCGTCGAACAGGTCGGTGGCGTACTCCAGTCCGCCGGTGAGGCCGGCCGGTGCGCCGTCGGCGTCGCGCAGGTCGGTCAGGGCGAAGGTGAGGTCGAACTTGGTGGTGACGGTGGTCAGCAGGGCCGGGGCGTCGTCGCGGAACAGGCTCCGGGCGGCGTCCGCGCCGGGCACGCCGCCGGCGTAGTCGTGGTGGAGCTGCACGACGACCTGGGCGAGCGGGTGGTGGGCGGTGGTGCGGACGGGGTTGAGGTGTTCGACGACCCGGTCGAAGGGGAGCTCCTGGTGGGCGTAGGCGGCCAGGTCGGTGCGCCGGACGCGGTCGAGGAGGTCGGCGAAGGCCGGGTCGCCGGAGGTGTCGGTGCGCAGCACCAGGGTGTTGACGAAGAAGCCGACCATGGGGCCGAGGAGTTCGTCGTCGCGTCCCGCCGTCATGGTGGCGAGCGGCAGGTCGGTGCCGGCGCCGTGCCGGGTGAGGACGGTCGCGAGGGCGGCCTGGAGGACCATGAAGAGCGTGGCGCCGTTCTCGCGGGCGAGGGCCTCCAGGGCCCGGTGGGTGGCGGCGTCGAGGGTCAGCGGGGCGTGTCCGCCGCGGTGGGTCGCCTCGGCGGGGCGCGGGCGGGCGGCGGGCAGGTCGAGGACGGCGGGGGCGCCGGCCAGGGTGGTCTCCCAGAACACGCGGTGGGCGTCGGCCTCGGGACCGTCGAGGAGGTCCTGCTGCCAGAGGGCGTAGTCGGCGTACTGGACGGGGAGCGGGTCGAAGCCGGGGGCGCGGCCCTCGGCGCGGGCGAGGTAGGCGGTGGAGAGGTCGGCCAGCAGCGGTCCGGTGGACCAGCCGTCGGCGGCGATGTGGTGGACCAGCAGGACCAGCACCTGGCCGCTGCCGTCGTCCGGTTCGAGGAGCGTGGCCCGCAGCGGTATCTCGCCGGCGAGGTCGAAGACATGGGCCGACGCCTCGGCCGCGGCGGCCGCGAGCCCGGTGGCGGGGACGACGCGGACGTCGAGGACCGGGCGGGCGGCGGGCAGGACCTCCTGGTGGGGCTCGCCGTCGGCGTCGCGGTAGCGGGTGCGCAGCACCTCGTGCCGGGCGCAGAGGTCGGCGAGCGCGTCGGCGAGCGGGGCGGCGGCGAGGGGCGCGGCGGGCCGCAGGACGATCGGGATGTTGTAGGAGGCGCTGGGGCCTTCGAGGGTGTCGATGAACCAGAGCCGGCGCTGGGCGCGGGAGAGCGGGAGGCGCTCGGGCCGGTCGGCGCGCGCGGCGGGCCGGGGCCGGCCGGCGGCGCCCGCGTCGCCGGTGCCGTCGGCGCGGTGTCCGGCTCCGGCGATGCGGCGGGCGAGGGCGTCGGGCGAGGGGGCCAGGAACAGGTCGCGCACCTGGACGTGGACGCCGAGACGGGCCCGGATCCGGTTGGCGAGGCGGACGCCGCTCATGGAGTGGCCGCCGATGGTGAAGAAGTCCTCGTGCGGGCCGACCCGTTCGAGGCCGAGGACCTCGGCGAACATGCCGCACAGCGTGTCGGTGTGGGGGGCGGCCGGTCCGGTGGCGCCGCGGGCCGCCGCGGCGGCGGCCTCGCGGGCGGCGGCGCGCTCGGCGCCGCGGGTCCGCCGGGCGTCGAGGGCGCGCCGCTCGGCGCCGGGCACCAGGTCGGTGTCGCGGACGGGGGCGCCGGCGTCACCGGCGGCAGCGCGAAGGGCGCGTTCCAGTGCGGTGAGCAGGATCCGGGGCACGTCCTCGTCGAGGACGTCGCGGGCGTACTCCAGGGCGATCCGCAGTCCGGCGGGGGCGTCGTCCGCGCCGCGCAGTTCCACGCAGGCGGCGGTGAGGTCGAACTTGGTGGTGGCGGGGCCCTCCCCGGCGAAGCGCCCGGTGATGCCGGCGTCCGCGGCGCCGGTACCGGCGGCACCACCGCCGCCGTCGCCGCCGAAGCGGAAGGTCTCCTCGGCGGTGACGGCCGTGCGCAGGGTGAGCATCACCTGGAACAGCGGGTGCAGACCGGGCGCCCGGGGCGGGCTCAACTGCTCGACCAGCAGGTCGAAGGGGATCCCCTGGTGGGCGAAGGCGGCGAGGTCGCTCTCCCGGACGCGGTCGAGGAGGGCGGCGAAGGCCGGGTCGCCGGAGGTGTCGGTGGGCAGCACCAGGGTGTTGACGAAGAAGCCGACGAGGTCGTCGAGGGCTTCGTCCTCGCGCCCGGCTACGGGGGTGCCGAGGGCGAGCCGGTCACCGGCGCCCGCGGCGCGCAGCGCGAGGCCCAGGGCGGCCTGGAGGACCATGAGGACACTGGCGTCGTGCGCGGCGGCGAGGCGCACCAGGCGTTCGTGGACGTCCGCGCCGAGGTCGGTGTGGACGATCCCGCCCTCGTGGGTCCGGTCGGCGGGACGGGGCCGGTCGAGGGGCAGGGCGGTCTCCGCGGGAAGGCCGTCGAGCGCGGTGCGCCAGTGGCCGAGGCCGCGGGCCACGACGGAGTCCGGGTCGGCCGGGTCGCCGAGGACGTCGTTCTGCCACAGGGTGTAGTCGGCGTACTGGACGGGGAGCGGGTCGAAGCCGGGCGCGTCGCCTCCGGCGCGGGCCCGGTAGGCGGCGGAGAGGTCGTTCATCAGCGGAGCGAGCGACCAGCCGTCGCCGGCGACATGGTGGAGCAGCACGGCGAGGGTGGCGCCGGGGCCGTCGTCGGGGAGGAACAGCGCGACGCGCAGCGGGAGTTCGCGGGAGAGGTCGAAGGTCTCGGCGGTGAACCGGGCGACGCTGCACCGGAGTTCGCCCGCCGGGCACTCGACGGTCCGCAGCCGGACGGTGCCGGGGGCGAGCACGTGCTGGTAGGGCTCGTCGCCGGGTGCGGGGAAGACGGTGCGCAGCACCTCGTGCCGTTCGACGAGGTCGGTCACGGCGGCGGCGAGCGCCGCGCGGTCGGGGGCCGCGTCCAGGTCGAGGACGATGGGCATGTTGTAGGCGGCGGAGGGGCCGTCGAGCTGGTCGACGAGCCACAGCCGGCGCTGGGCGTGCGAGAGCGGGACCCGGTCCTCGGGCGGCAGCGGGTCCTCGTGGACGACGGGCAGGCCAGGGTCGGCGGTGCGCAGCACCTTGCGGTTGATCTTGCCGGAGGTGGTGCGCGGCAGGGAGACGACCAGGGAGACGGCGGGCACGGCGGCGGCCGGCATGCGGTCGCGGACCCAGTCGCGCAGTTCCTCGGGCGCGGTGCCGCCCTCGGTGACGGTGAAGGCGACGAGCCGCTTGACGCCGTCGGCGTCCTGCTGGGCGACGACGGCGGCCTCGCGGACCGCGGGGTGCCCGGCGAGCACGGAGTCGACGGCGGCGGGGTCGATGCGCTGGCCGCCGATCTTCACCTCGTCGTCGAGGCGGCCGTGGTAGAGGATCTGGCGGTCCTCTCCGATGGTCACCAGGTCGCCGGTGCGGTAGGCGCGTTCGCCGTCGAGTGCGGTGAACCGGCGGGAGTTCAGCTCGGGGCGGTGGAGGTAGCCGCGGGTGAGGCCGCCCCCGAGCAGCCACAGTTCACCGGCGACGACGGCGGCCCGGACGCCGGGCAGCGGCCGTCCGATGGGGACGGGGCCGGGCTCGTGGCGGGTGAGGTCGGCGACGGTGGCGACGACGGTGGTCTCGGTCGGGCCGTAGGCGTTGAGCAGCCGGACCCGCTCGCCGGCGAGGGCGCGCCACTGCGCGATCCGCTCGGGCAGCGCGGCCTCGCCGTAGATGATGACGGTGCGCAGCGCCTCGGGGAGGCGGGCGGAGCCGGTGGCCAGGACGTACACGAGCTCGTGCCAGTAGGCGGCGGGCAGGTCGAGCAGGGTGACGCCGTGGCGGGCGCAGCCGTCGAGGAGTTCGCCGACGTCGAGCATGTCGTCGGTGCGCAGCACGAGGGTGCCGCCGGCGCCGAGGGTAGCGAAGATCTCCTGGATGCTGGCGTCGAAGTGGAGCGGGCTGAACTGGAGCACCCGGTCGTCGGGGCCGATGCCGTAGGCGGGGGTGGCCCCGGCGATGAAGTGGGCCAGGGAGTCGTGGGCGACGACGACACCGTTGGGGGTGCCGGTGGAGCCGGAGGTGTAGATGACGTAGGCGGCGCCCTCGCCCGCGCCGGGCCCGTCGAGGACCACCTCGCCGCGGCGGGCGACCTCGGCGGGCGCGGGGGCCGTGTCGCCGCAGGCGTCCCGCAGGATCGCCTCGTTGCGGGCGTCGGGGGCGCGGACGTCGAGCGGCAGGTAGGCGGCGCCGGTGGTGAGGACGGCGAGCAGCCCGACGATCGCGTCGACGCCGCGCGGCCGGTGCAGGGCGACGAGCCGTCCGGGGCCGGCCCCTTCGGCCGCGAGGGCGGCGGCCCGTTCGCGCACGGCGGCGGCGAGGGCCGCGTAGGTGAGGGAGGTGTCGCCGTGCACGAGGGCGGTGGCGCCGGGCCGGGTGCGCACCTGATGGTCCATCAGGTCGAGGACGGGCGGGGCGGGGTCGGGAGAGGGTCCGCCGTCGAGCAGGTCGTCCGTTCCGCTGGGGGGCATGCCGAGTTCCTCCGGTAAGGGGCCGAGAGACCGGGGCGAACGGTTCCTCTCGCCTCCGTGGGCCTCCACGCTAGGGGCGGGTCCCGCGCTCCCGGGGCAGTCCGCCCGGCAGCTCGGGGCGGCAGAACGCGGGCCCCGGGAGCTGCCGGTCGGGGGCGCGGCACTCGGGAGCGCCGGGCGGCCCGGGTGGCCGAATCGCGGTGGGCCATGGCCGAGTTACTGGTCTAGACCATAGGTCGGTGCGGTGACTACCGTCGCTCCCGGGAGCGCGCCGGCCGATTCCCCGTGAACCACCGGGCCGGCGCGCGCCCCTGCCCGCAGACGCCCCACCGCCCTCCCCCGGAAGGACCCGCTCGTGAACGACATCCTCGTGGTGCTCAGAGCCGAGGACGCCGTCGTCGACTTCCTCTCCCTGCTCGCCCCCGCGGGCGGCACGGCCGCCCGTGTCCTGCTCTGCGACACCGGGGAGACCCTGTCGTTCGCCGCCGGAACGGGCAGTGCAGAACGCCTCACCGCGCTCGCCGCCCGCGTCCGCCCGGCGGACGGATCCGCGGCCTCGCCCGGCACCGCCGACCTCACGGAGCGGCTCCGCCGGCTCGGAGCCGACGGCGGCACACGGGTGTGGACCCACTCCCCCGCCGACACCCGGCGCAGCCGCGGGCGCGTCGGACGCGACACCGCGCTCGCCGCCGACACGCTCGGACTGCCGGTCCGGCACGCCGTCGGGCACTCGCCGTACCTCCAGTTCGTCAGCGACCTGGACCACCCGCTCGGCCGCCGGGAGTGCGCGGCCAAGCTCCGCTTCGTCAACACCCACTGCGCGCACCTGCTCGACAGCGACTCGCCGGAGCACCTGCTCACCACCGGCCGGGTGCCGGCCACCGAGCGCTTCTTCGCCTCCGGCGCCGAGGAGCGCGAGCGCCTGTACGCGCTGATGGCGAGCCTCGACGACGAGGCGGCCGCGGTGCCGGACCCCTGGGAGTTCGCCACCTCTCCCTACGAGCAGCGGCGGCTGGACGCCACCACCGCCTGGGTCGCCCGCACGCTCGCCCCCGGCGACGGACGGCTCGTGGAGGTCGGCGCCTGCGAGGGCGCGCTCACCGCCCGCCTGCTCGACAAGGGCTACGGCGTGGCCGCCACCGAACCCAACCCGGCCTTCCGCGAGCGCCTCGCGCGCCAGGTGCGCTCCGACCGCCTGGGCGTCCACGCCCACGGGCTGGAGGACCTCGCCGGGGGCGGGAACGGGGGCGGTGCGGGCGGGGGCGGGCTGCCGGGGGCCGCGTACCTGCTGATCGAGATGCTCTACTACGGCCAGGACCCGGGCCTGCTCGACACCCTGCCCACCGATCTCGTACTCGTCGCCCTCGAACCGGAGGCCCTGGACACCCGGCTGCGTCCCTGGCTCGACGGGAACGGCGTCTGGGAGTGCACCGACGAGACCGTCCTCGTCCGCCCCGCGCTGGAGGCCGTCTGCGGCGGGCGGGCCCATCTGCGCAAGCGCGGCAGCACCGGGCTGGTCCTGCGCCGCCGGGCCTGACCGCCGCCGTCGCCACCACCGCCCCGTCCGCCGTGTCCGCGGTGTCCGCCGTGTCCGCCGTGTCCGCCGCTGTGCGTCACGTTCGCCGCGGGCCGTCGCGACCACCCCGTCCGTCGCGACCGCCGCCGGGCTTCACGGCGCCCGGCGGGCGGGCAGCCCCGCACGATCCCCCACACACCGAGGAACGTTCCCGTGTACGACCTCTGCGTCGGGCTCGGCTACCACTGCGAGTCCACCCACCAACTGCGCCGCCACACCGGAGACGGGCGTGCCCACTTCTTCGACTGGCTCGACCTGGACCTCGCCTCGGTCGTCGACGCCGTCCGCTCCGACTTCCGCGACGTGCTGCGCACCGGCCCCGTCGTCCCCTGCTCCGAAGGCCGCTGCGCCCTCGACCGGCCCTCCGGCATCCGGTTCTTCCACGACTTCCGCGCCGCACCGGGATCACCTCTCACGGCGTCCGACATCGCCGAGCAACTGCCGCGCGTGCAGGCCAAGTTCGCCCACCTGGCGGACCGCTGGCGCACCATGGCCGCCTCGTCCGCCCGGGTGCTCTACGTCCACCACGACGCCTTCGACGAGAGCGGCACGGCCGAGGTGCTGGACCTGCACGCGGCACTCGCCGAGCAGCACCCCGGACACCGCTTCGGCCTCCTCTGGCTGCGGCGCACCCCACCGCCCGGCACCACCGCCCTGCCGCCCCACCTCCACACCGGCACCGTGCCGCTCGTCCCCGGCCGCTGGGAGGGCGACGACGACGCCTGGGACCGCGTCCTGTCCGCCCTGCCGCTGCGCCCGCGGACCGCGCCCGGCCCCCACGACCGAACCGAGGACCCCCGCCCATGACACCCGCCGCCACCGCGAACGCCCCGCGCACCGTCGTCCTCTCGCCCCACTTCGACGACGCCGCCCTCTCCCTCGCCGGTCTCATCGCCGGCCTGCCCGGACCCGTGGACATCGTCACCGTGTACGGCGGCGCCCCCGCGGCCGGCGCCTCCGTCTCCTGGTGGGACAGCAACTGCGGGTTCTCCTCGCCCGAGGAGGCCCACCGCGCCCGGCTCGCCGAGGACGCCGCCGCCTGCGCGCTCCTCGGAGCCCGGCAGGTGGTGCTCGACCACCCCGACGGCCCGTACGCCGCGCCGGGCGCCGAACCGGACCTGCTCGACGGCTACCTTGCGGGCCTGGAACCCGGCACCGAGATCCTCGTCCCGCTCGGCAGCAACCAGCCCGACCACGAAGCCGTCCGCCGCCGCGCGCTGAATGTCCTCACGGACCTCGGCGCCCCGCCGCCCACCGTCTACGCCGACCTGCCCTACACCGGCCACCTGCCCGAATGGGGTCTCCCGGAAGCGAGCGAGGCACTGGCGCGCAGCGCCCGGTGCGGGCTCGCCTACCAGGACCTGCTGCGCGGCTACCGCACCACCGTCCGCGACGCGCTGACCCTCGACGACCGGCAGTGGGCCGCCAAGCGCGCGGCCGTGCTCTGCTACGGCTCCCAACTCGCCCCGGTCTCCGCCGACCACGGCCCGTTCCTCGCCCGCCGGGGGCCACTGGCGTGCGAACTGACCTGGACCATTGCGCCTCTCCTTTAGAGGCTCGGTTCGCCTCCGGGGCGCTCAAGACGGCGCCGACGGTCGACCGTGCCTGTTTTCCTCGGGCTCGGTTCGCCTCCGGGGCGCTCAAGACGGTCCCGACGGTCGACCGTGCTCGATCCCTCGTTCCTCGGGACCTCCGCGCGCTCTCCCTTTCGGCACCGCCCGCGCCCCTTCGGCTCACTCGCCACACGAGGGCCCCGCGCTCTCCCCTTCGGCTCACTCGCCACGGGCGCACCGCCCTCCCTCCTCCAGCCCACCTGCCGAAGGGCGCACCGCCCGCGCCCCTTCGGCCCACCCGCCCCACGGGGCACCGCCGGGCTCCCCGCCCGGGCACCCCGCCCTCCCCGGGAACGCGGCACGGGCGACCGGCCCCGGGGCAACGCGGAAGCCGCGGACGGGCGCACGGAAGCAGCCCCACGCCCCGACCGGCCCCGGGATGCGCGCACCGGGGCCGGTCGGGGTCGTGGGTCAGGTGGCGGAGCGGGCGCCGGCGCGGGTGCGGCGGCGGAGGGTCGGTGCCGGGGACGGGGGACGCGGCGCGGCCGGGGCCTCGGTGCGGGTCTCCGTCTCGGCGAGGCGGCGGGCCAGGGCGCGCGCGGACGGGTTGCGGAACAGGTCCCGGAGGGTGAGGTCCCGGCCGAGCTCGGTCCGGATCCGGTTGAGCAGCCGCACCGCGAGGAGCGAATGCCCGCCCGTGCGGAAGAAGTTGTCCTCCGGGCCGACCTCCCGTCCGCCGAGGACCTCGGCGAAGAGGAGCAGCAGCCGGTCCACCCGGTCGTCGGCGGGCGCGGCCGGGGCCGCTTCCTCCGCGGCCGGGGCGCCGGTGGCGAGGATCCGGGCGGGGGTGAGGTACTCGGGCAGCCGCTCGGCCGCCCAGGCCCGCAGCTCCGCCTCGGTCGCCGTGCCCGGGGCGCGGGTGACCCGGGCGTGCAGCACGCCGTCGTGGACCTCGGCGACCGCCGCCGTCACGGCGGGGTGGGACAGCAGGGCCGCCTCGACGCGGCCGGGTTCCACGGGGTAGCCGCCCGCCGTGAGCGTGGCGACGGGGCGCAGGGTGCCGTCGGCGGCGCGGTAGGCGCGGCGGCCGGTGGGGTGCGGGGTGCCGTCGGCGGTCCGGGTGTGGACCTCGCCCGGGACGCGGACGGCGGCGGGGCGGCCGCGCTCGTCGAGGACGGTCTCCTGCGCCGCCGGGCGGGCGGGGGTGTCCGGGCCGGCGGGGGCGTCGGAGAGCGGCAGGCCGGGGTCGGCGGCGAAGGCCTCCAGCGCGAGGGCCAGACGCCCGGTCAGGAGCCGTGCGGTCTCCTCGTCGTAGAGGGCGGTGGCGTACTCCAGGACCCCCCGCAGCCCGCCGGGCGCCCCGTCGGGGCCGGCCAGTTCGGTGACGGCGAAGGTGAGGTCGCTCTTGGCGCCGGTGCTGCGGAATCCGACCGCCTCGCCGTCGAGGACGGACGGGGTGTCCGGGCCGGTGGCGGCTGCGTGGACCTGGAGCATCACCTGGACGAGCGGGGCGTGGGCGGCGGAGCGGTCGGGGCTGAGGTGCTCGACCAGCCGGTCGAAGGGCAGGTCCTGGTGGCTGTAGGCGGCGAGTCCGGTGGCCCGGACACGGCGCACCAGTTCGCCGAAGGCGGGGTCGCCCGAGGTGTCGGTGCGCAGCACCAGGGTGTTGACGAAGAAGCCGACGAGCGGGTGCAGGGCGTCGTCCGCGCGTCCGGCGACGGTGGTGCCGATCGCCACGTCGGTGCCGGCGCCGTGCCGGGTGAGCACGGCGGCCAGGGCGGCCTGCACCACCATGAACAGGGTGGCGCCGTGGGCACGGGCGCAGCGCAGCAGTTCGCGGTGGACGCCGGCGTCGATCTCGAAGCCGGTGAGGGCGCCCGCGCCGTCGCTCTCCAGGGGGCGGGGCCGGTCGGTGGGGAGGGCGAGGAGCGGCGGCATGCCGTCGAGGGCCGTGCGCCAGTGGGCGAGCTGCTCCGGGGCGATGCCGTTCTCGCCGTCGAGGAGGTCGTGCTGCCAGAGGGTGTAGTCGGTGTACTGGACGGGCAGCGGCGCCCAGCCGGGGGCACGGCCCCGGACGCGGGCCCGGTAGGCGGTGTCGAGGTCGGCGAGGAGGCAGCCGGTGGACCAGCCGTCGCCCGCGATGTGGTGCACGAGCAGGACCAGGGTCTGCCGGCCGTCGTCTTCGGTGACGAGCCGGGCCCGGAACGGGATCTCGGCGGCCAGGTCGAAGACGTGCCCGGCGGCGGTGTCGACGGCGGCGCGTACGGCGTCGGGCCCCTCGGCGCGGACGAGTTCCAGGACGGGCCGCGCGTCCGCGACGACCCGCTGGTACGGCTCCCCGTCGTGTGCCGGGCAGACGGTCCGCAGCACCTCGTGGCGCTCGGCGACGTCGCCGAGCGCGGCGGCGAGGTGGGCCGGGTCGAGCGGCCGGTGGAGCCGGGTGACGACGGGGATGTTGTAGGTGGCGCTCGGGCCCTCCAGACGGTCCATGAACCACAGGCGCTGCTGGGCGGCGGAGAGCGGGATCCGCTCGGGGCGCAGGGCCGGCGGGACGGGCCGCGGGGCGGGGCGTGCGGGGCCGTCGGCCTGTGCGGAGAGGCGGCCGAGGAGCTGCCGCGGGGTGGGGGCGAGGAACACGTCGCGGATGGCCGCCTCGGTGCCGAGCGCGGCCCGGATCCGGTTGGTCAGCTTGCCCGCGAGCAGGGAATGGCCGCCGAGCTTGAAGAAGTTGTCGTCCGGGCCGGCGTCGTCGCGGCGCAGCACCTCGGCGAAGAGGCCGCGCAGGATCTCCTCACGGGGGTCCGCCGCGGCGGAGTTCGGGGTCTGCCGGGTGCCGTCGGTGTCGGCGGCGCTGCTGCCGCGGGCGTTCTCCAGTGCCTCGTGGCGGCGGTCGAGGGCCGCGCGACCGGCGTCGTCGAGCAGGTCGACGGCGCTCAGCGGGGTGTCCCCGGCCTGTTCGGCGAGGGCGAGGAGGGCGCGCCCGAAGAGGCCGAGGAGCAGGTGGGCGGTCTCCTCGTCGTAGAGGTCGGTGGCGTACTGCAGGCCGATGAGCACGGCGGCCGGTTCGCCGTCGGGCGTCCAGGTCTCGGCGCAGTGGAAGCCGAGGTCGAACTTGGCGGCGGCGAGGTCGGCCCCGTCGAGGGTGCCGCCGGTGCCGCCGAGGCGGACGGTGGTGTCCTGGGCGGTCTGGGTGCTGACCATGACCTGGAAGAACGGGTGCCGGCCGAAGGAGCGCTCGGGGTTGAGGTCCTCCACCAGCAGGTCGAACGGCAGGTCGTCATGGGCGAAGGCGGCGAGATCGGCGTCCCGGACCCGGTCCAGCAGCCCGGCCAGTGTGGGGTCGCCCGACAGGTCGGTGCGCAGGGCGAGGGTGTTGACGAAGAAGCCCACCAGATCGTGGAGGCCCTCCTCCGGACGTCCGGCCACCGGGGTGCCGACGACCTGGTCCTCACCCGCCCCCGCGGCCCGCAGCGCCATCGCCAGCGCCGCCCGCACCACCATGAAGAACGTGGCCCGCCGCTCACGCGCCACCCCCAGCAGCGCCCGGTGGACACCGGCCCCGAGGTCCGCCGACACCACCGCCCCCCGGTGGCTCGGCTCCACCGGCCGCGGACGGTCGGCCGGCAGCCGGGTCTCGGCCGGGACGCCGTCCAGCGCCGCGCGCCAGTGGGTGAGCTGGTCCCGGGCGGTCGGGTGGGTGTCGCCCAGAAGTTCGTGCTGCCACAGGGCGTAGTCCGCGTACTGGACGGGCAGCGGTGTCCAGCCCGGGGTGCGGCCGTCGGTGCGGGCCCGGTAGGCGGTGTCGAGGTCGGCGAGGAGGCAGCCGGTGGACCAGCCGTCGGTGGCGATGTGGTGGACGTTGAGCACCAGCGACGCCGTGCCGTCGTCGGCGGCGAACAGGCGTGCGCGCAGCGGCGGTTCGGTGGCGATGTCGATCGGGAGGCGGGCGAAGGCGGTGACGAGGCCGGCCGCCTCGGCGGCCGCGCAGGCGACCCGGTCGACGGTGACCCGCGGGTCGTCCAGGATGTGCTGGCGGGGCTCGCCGTCCGTGGCCGGGTAGACGGTGCGGAGCACCTCGTGGCGTTCCACGACGTCCCGCAGCGCCGCCGCCAGGAGCGCCTGGTCGGGGAGCGCGTCCATGCGGAGCACCACGGGCGCGTTCCAGGCGGCGGAGGGTCCCTCCAGGCGGGTCTGGAACCACAGCCGCCGCTGGGCGTAGGAGAGCGGGATCCGCTCGGGACGCAGCGCGGGCGGTACGGGCCGCAGCACGGGGCGGTCGTCGCCGGCGGCCCGGGTGCCGAGCCGCTGGAGCAGCCGGCGCGGCGTCGGGGCGAGGAACACGTCGCGGATCGCGGCGCGCAGACCGAGCGCGCCGTGGACGCGGTTGGCGAGCCGGCCGGCGAGCAGCGAGTGGCCGCCGAGCTTGAAGAAGTTGTCGTCGGGGCCGTACGTCTCGCGGCCGAGCGTCCCGGCGAACAGGCCGCACAGGATCTCCTCCCGCGGATCGGCGGCCCCGGCGACGGTCCACCGGCCGGGTGCGGGGTCGGGCGCGGCGCCGGGGTCCCGGCGCCGCGCCGCGTCGAGGGCGCGGTGGCGCCCTTCCAGGGCCTCGCGTTCCCCGGCGTCCAGGAGGCCGAGCGTGTCGATCCCGGTGGACTCCGGCTGTGTGGCGACGGCGGTGAGCGCTCGCCCGAACAGCCCGAGGAGCAGGTGCGCGGTCTCCTCGTCGTACAGGTCGGTGGCGTACTGGAGTCCGAGGGTCAGTCCGCCGGGATCGCCGGCGGGTGTGGCCCTTTCCTGGCAGGAGAAGCTGAGGTCGAACTTGGCGGCGGCGAGGTCGGCGTCGTCGAGCTCGCCGGCGACGCCGCCGAGGCGGACGGAGGTCGTCTGCGCCGCCTGGGCGCTGACCATGACCTGGAAGAACGGGTGCCGGCCGAAGGAGCGCTCGGGGTTGAGGTCCTCCACCAGCAGGTCGAACGGCAGGTCCTCATGGGCGAAGGCCGCCAGGTCGGCGTCCCGGACCCGGCCGAGCAGGTCGCCCAGCGTCGGGTCGCCCGACAGGTCGGTGCGCAGGGCGAGGGTGTTGACGAAGAAGCCCACCAGATCGTGGAGGCCCTCCTCCGGACGTCCGGCCACCGGGGTGCCGACGACCTGGTCCTCACCCGCCCCCGCCGCCCGCAGCGCCAGCGCCAGCGCCGCGCGCACCACCATGAAGAACGTGGCCCGCCGCTCACGCGCCACCGCCAGCAGCGCCCGGTGGACACCGGCCCCGAGATCCGCCGACACCACCGCCCCCCGGTGGCTCGGCTCCATCGGCCGCGGACGGTCGGCCGGCAGCCGGGTCTCGGCCGCGACGCCGTCCAGCGCCGCGCGCCAGTGGACGAGTTGTTCGTGCGCGAGGCTCTCGGGATCCTCGGGGTCGCCGAGCATGTCCCGCTGCCAGAGGGCGTAGTCCGCGTACTGGACGGGCAGCGGCTCCCGGTCGGGGGCGCGGCCGTCGGTGCGGGCCCGGTAGGCGGTGTCAAGGTCGGCGAGGAGCAGTCCGACCGACCAGCCGTCGGTGGCGATGTGGTGGACGTTCAGCACCAGCGCCGCCGTGCCGTCGTCGGCGGTGAACAGCGCTGCCCGCAGCGGCGGTTCGGTGGCGATGTCGATCGGTAGGCGGGCGAAGGCGGTGATCCGTGCCGCCAGGTCGTCCCCCGCGGCGCACTCCTGTGCCTCGAACGGCGGCCGCGCGTCCGCCTCGATCCGCTGGTACGGCTCCCCGTCGGCGGCCGGGTAGACGGTGCGGAGCACCTCGTGCCGTTCCACGACGTCCCGGACCGCCGCCCGCAGGGCCGCGGGGTCCGGGTGGGAGGCCAGCCGGAGCACCACGGGCGCGTTGTAGGCGGAGGAGGGTCCCTCCAGGCGGGTCAGGAACCACAGCCGGCGCTGGGCGTAGGACAGGGGGATCACGGTTGCTGCTCCTCGGGAAGGGCGGGGGCGGGTGGGTGAGCCGGTGACGGGGGCCGCGCCGCCGGCGCGGCCTGCGGTCAGGCATCCTGCGCGGCCGTCAGCTCCTCGATGCGGGCCGCGAGGTCGCGCAGGCGCGGGTTGGCGTAGACGGCCTTGACCGGCAGGCTCACGGAGAGCTCGGCGCGCACCCGGGAGACCAGCTTGATGGCGAGCAGCGAATGGCCGCCCAGCTTGAAGAAGTTGTCGTCGGGGCCGATGGAGGCGGCGCCGAGGACCTGGGTCCAGACGCGGGCGATCAGCTCCTCCGCCGGGCCGTTCAGGGCGCCGGCGGCGGGCGCGTGTGCGGTGTCCCGCGCGGGCTCCGGGGCGGTGACGAGGGTGGCGAGCGCCGACCGGTCGAGCTTGCCGCTCGGCGTGGTGGCGAAGCGTTCCGCGGCGACGAACGCGGACGGCACCATGTAGGCCGGCAGGGTCTCGGTGAGGGCGGCGCGCAGGGCCTCGGCGTCGCCGCCGCGGTGGTGGGCGATCAGGCAGGCGGTGCCGGAGGCGTCCTCGCCGAGGACGACGGCGGCCTCCCGGACCCCGTCGGCGCGCAGCAGCGCGGCCTCGATCTCGGGGAGTTCGATGCGGTGCCCGCGCAGCTTGACCTGGCCGTCGGCGCGGCCCAGGTAGGCGAGGCGCCCGCCGGGGAGCAGCCGGCAGCGGTCGCCGGTGCGGTACATCCGGGCGCCCGCCGGGCCGGAAGGGTCGGGGACGAAGCGCTCGGCGGTCAGCGCGGGGCGGCCCCGGTAGCCGCGGCCCACGCGCGGGCCGGCGAGGTAGAGCTCGCCGCTCTCCCCCGGGCCGGCCGGGGCGAGGTTCTCGTCGAGCAGCCGCATGCGCAGGCCGGGCAGCACGGCGCCGATGTGCGGCTCGCCGGGCTCGTCGATCCAGCCGGCGGTGGCGTCGACGGTGCACTCCGTCGGCCCGTAGACGTTGAGGGCGCGCAGCAGTCCGGAGCGGTGGGCGGCGGCCAGCCGGTCCCACAGCGAGGGGCTGATCGCCTCGCCGCCGACGAGCAGGGTCAGCGGGCGGGGCCCGCCGCCGGCGGTGATCAGGTCGAGCAGCGGGTCGGCGTGCGAGGGGGTGATGTCCAGGTCGGTCAGGGCCTGTTCGTCGACGAGGGCGGCCAGCAGCGCGGGGTCGCGGCGGGTCTCCTCGTCGATCATGACGAGGGTGTCGCCGCGGCAGACGCGGACCCACTGCTGCACGGAGGCGTCGAAGGACGGCGAGGCGTTCCAGCCGACCCGGCGGGCCTCGCCGGTGGCGGCGCCGGCCTGCTCCAGCTCGCGCAGGAGCAGCGAGGCGGCGCCCCGGCCGATCTCCACGCCCTTGGGGCGGCCGGTGGAGCCGGAGGTGTAGATGACGTAGGCGAGGGTGCCGGCGGTGACCGGCACGGGGGCGAAGGCGGCCCGGGGCTCCGCGGGTGCCGTCAGTTCGGCGAGGGCGACGGTCCGGACTCCGTCGGCCGGGGGGTTGGCGCCGTCGGTCGTGACGACCAGGTCGGCGCCCGAGTCCTCGATCAGGTAGCGGCGGCGCTCGGCGGGCAGCGCCGGGTCGACGGGCAGGTAGGCGGCCCCGGCAGCGAGGGTGCCGAGGATCGCGGTGACCAGCCCGGCGCAGCGCGGCAGGCCGAGCGCCACGACGCTCTCGGGGCCCGCGCCGAGGGCGGTGAGGCGGGCGGCGATCGCGGCCGCCTCGGTGCGCAGTTCGTCGAAGGTGAGACTGCGGTCACCGGCGACCACCGCGGTGCGGGTGCCGGGGGCGGCCGCCAGGCGGGCGAGCAGGTCGGCGGCACCGGTGCCGGCCGCGCACGCCGTGCAGGTGCAGGCGTCCGGGGCGCCGGCCGCGCAGGCGGCGCAGGCGCAGGCGTCCGGGCGGGCGGTGGTGCCGCCCGGGCCGGCGGGGGCGGTGGCTGCCGCGGCGCGGCAGTCGACGGCCGGTGCGGAGCCGGCGTCGGTGGCGGTGGCCGGTGCGGTGTCGGCGGTCGTGCGCTCGGGGAGTACGGCGGTCATCTCGGGCTCACATTCCGTACGGGGAGGCGGAGGGGGCGGTGGTCGGGGAGCAGTCGGACAGCGGCACCGGCTCGCCCATCGCGACGAGGATCTTGCGGGCGCCGCCGAACGCCTCGCGGCCGTGGGCGCACAGGATGTTGTCGACGAGCATCAGGTCGCCCGCCTGCCAGGTCTCGCGGACGGTGACGGCCTGGTAGGCCTCGTTGACGGCGTCGACCTCGGCGTCGGTGAGGGCGGTGCCGTCGCCGAGGCGGGTGTCGAAGGGCAGGCCGTCGGGGCCGAAGGTCTCCGTCAGCACCTCGCGCACGTCCTCGTCGAGGCTGCGTGCGTTCCAGAAGGCGAAGTGGTTGAACCAGGCGCGCTCGCCAGTGACCGGGTGGGTGATGATCGCCGAGCGGAGCTGACGGGTGCGCAGGGTGTCCTCGTCCAGCCACTCGTAGCCGATGGCGTGCTCGTCGCAGTACTCCTCGGCGCCCGCGGGGTCCTCCGAGGAGAACGCCTTGCGCCAGGGCATGCCGGCCAGGTCGGAGTAGTTGCGCACGAGGAGCCAGCCCGCCTTCTCGAACCGCGCCACGAGCTCCGGCGGGAGGAGGGCGAGCGCCTTGCGCATGTCGCCGACGGTGGTGGCGCCGCCGGTCTCCGGGGCGGTGATGCAGCCGAAGAGCAGGACACCGGGGAAGTCGAGGGTGTAGCTGTTCTCGTTGTGCAGACGGATCGGCTGGGCGGCCGGCAGGTCGGTGGAGGAGAAGACGCCCTCGCCGAAGTCGGTGCGCGGGGTGGCCTTCTCCTTGTAGCCGGCGCGCTCGCTGACGAGCGCGTCACGGGCCTCGGCGAAGGTCGCCGCGTCGGTGACCGGCAGTCCGCGCAGCATCAGCGCGCCCGAGCGGTGCAGTTCGGCCTGGATGGCGGACCGCTGCCCGGTCAGCCAGGCGGTGGCCTCCGCCATGCCGGCGAAGCGCGGCACCTGGACGAGCGCGGGCTTGCCGGGCTCGCGTACGACGGTGATGCCCGCGGCGGCCGGGGTGGGTGCGAAGGTGGTCATCGTGGTTCCTCGTCTTCCGTGTCTTCCGTGGATGTGCGGAGCGGTGGTGTCCGTGGCTGTGCGGAGCGGAGTCCTCCGTGGGTGCGCGGGAGGGGTGGCGCCGCGGCCGTGCGGAGGCCCGGGTCAGGCGGCGGTGGCCGCGCTGCCGTGGAGGGCTTCGAGGACCGGGGTGAGCCGGGCGAAGAAGCCGGGCAGGTCCTGCTGGAAGTAGAAGTGGTCGCCGGGCAGCACCTCGGGCTCGGTCTCCTGACCGGCCACCAGGGACCAGCCGCCGAGCATGTCGACGGGGACGATCGGGTCGGCGTCGCCGCCGAACACCGCGACGGGGCAGTCCAGCCGCACGCCGGGTGCGGTGCAGCGGTAGGCGTCGTCGATGGCGAAGTCGGCGCGGATGGACGGCAGGACGATCTCGCGGAGCTCCGGGTCGTCGAGGATGCCGTCGTCGGTGCCGCCGCGCTCCTTGATGGCGGCGACCAGCTCGTCGTCGTCGAGCCGCTCCGGGTGCACGGGCGCCTGGTTGGGCAGGACGGGGGCGCGGCAGGCGGAGGCGATCAGCCCGCGCGGGGTGCGCCCGGCGGCCTGGAGGGCGCGGGTCACCTCGAAGGCGACCAGGGAGCCCATGCTGTGCCCGAGGACCACCAGGGCGCCGGTGTCGGCGGGCAGGGCGTCGACGACGGGCAGCGCGAGGTCGTCCACCGAGGCCGGCAGGTCCTCGCAGTAGCGGGCGCCGCGGCCCGGGTACTGGCCGATCAGCAGCCGTACGTCGGCCGGCAGGTGGTCGCGCCAGACGCTGTACGCGTGGGCGTTGCCGCCCGCGTGCGGGAGCACCAGCAGCGACAGGCGGTGCGGCGCGTCCCCGGGCAGGTCCCAGACGACGTCCTCGGGTGCGGGCGTCGGGGAGGTCGTGGCGTCGTTGCTCATGAGCTGATCCGATCTGTCTCGGTGCGGCGGCGGAGGGCGGGTCGGGCCTTCCGCGCCGGGGCGGCCTTGAGGGATTCGATGTGTGCGGCGAGCCGGGCCGGGGTCGGGTGCCGGAAGACGTCGCGGACGGTGAGGCGCACGTCGAGGGCGCCGGCGATGTGGTTGGTGAGGCGGGCTCCGAGGAGCGAGTGGCCGCCGTGGTGGAAGAAGTCGTCGTCGACGGTGAGGGGGGCGGTGGTGGCGAGGGTGCCCCGGAAGAGGGCGAGCAGCGTCTCCTCCAGCGGGGTGCGCGGGGCGCGTCCGCCGGTGGCGAGGGGGGCCGGATCGGGCAGGGACCGCTTGTCCACCTTGCCGTTCGGCGTCAGCGGCATCCGCTCCAGCACCGTGAGGTAGGTGGGGACCAGGTGCTCGGGCAGCCGCTCCGCCACATGGCGGCGGATGTCGTCGGGCTCGGTCACCCCCTCGGTGACGAGGTGGGCCGCGAGCCGGTCGCGGTACACGGTGACGACGGCCTGGGTGACGGAGGGGTGGGTGAGCAGGGCGGCCTCGGTCTCGCCGGGCTCGACACGGAAGCCGCGGATCTTGATCTGGTCGTCCGCCCGGCCCTCATAGACGATCCGGCCCCCGGTGTCGAAGCGCGCCAGGTCACCGGTCCGGTAGAGGCGGGCGCCCTTGGTGCCGTACGGGTCGGGCACGAAGCGGGAGGCGGTCAGGTCGGGGCGGCCGAGGTAGCCGTGGGCGAGGCCCTCGCCGGCGAGGTAGAGCTCGCCCGTCACACCGGGCGGGCACAGGTTCAGATACGGATCGAGGATGTAGGCGCCCTTGTTGACCAGCGGCACCCCCACGGGCACCAGGGCGGGCGGGGCGTCGCCGCGCGGGATGGCGTGGGTGGTGGTGAAGCCCATCGACTCGGCCGGACCGTACCCGTTCACCACCTCGACACCGGGCCGCAGGCGCTGGAGCTTGTGGACATGCGCGGGGGACGCTGCCTCGCCGCCGGTGAAGGCGACCGTCACCGACTCGAACGCCTCGGGATGCTCGTCCACCAGGAAGTTGAACAGGCTCGCCGACAGCTGGAGCATCGTCACCCCGTGCCGGCGCGACAGCTCAGCGATCAGCGCCGGCTCCGGACGCTGCCCCGGCTGGAGCACCGACACACCGCCGTGCAGCAACGCGCCCCAGAACTCCAGACTGAACGCGTCCCACGACACCGGCGAGCACTGGAGGAACACCTCCTCCGCACCGAACCGGCCGTAGGACTGACCGCTCACCGTCGACACCAGATTCCGGTGCGACGACAGGATCCCCTTCGGACGCCCCGTCGAGCCCGAGGTGAACATCACGCACGCCGTGTCGTCGCCGGTGACCTCCAGGCCGAGGTCGTCCGCCGCGAGGGCGGTCAGGTCGGCTGCCGAGGCGGTGACCGTGGTCCACGGGCCGTCGACGCGGGGGGCGAGCGCGGTGGTGGTGACGAGGTGGCCGATCCCGGCGTCCCCGGCGGCCGAACGCAGCCGCTCGTCGGGGAAGTCCGGGTCCAGCAGCGTGTAGCCCGCCCCCGTCTTGACCACCGCCACGACCGCCGTCGCGAAGTCCGCACCCCGCTCCAGCAGCACCCCGGCCAGATCACCGCGCCCCAGCCCCTGCGAGCGCAGATGCCGCGCCAACCGGTTGGCAGAAGCGTTCAGTTCGGCATACGACACCTGCCGGTCACCGTCGACCAGCGCGACCCGATCCGGCCCCGCGGCCACCTGCGCCTCGAACCGCCGCACCAGCGACAGCTCCCCCGCCTCCGCCACCGACCCGGCCCACGAACCGGTCAACAGCTCCCGCTCGCCGGACGACAAGGTCTCCAACCGCGACAACCGGACCTCCGGCGCCTCCAGCACCTGCCCCAGCACCCGCCCGAGGACCTCCGCCATCCGCCGCACGGTCACCTCGTCGAAGAGGTCGGCGGCGAAGATCACGGTGGCTCCGAGGGCCGTGCCGTCGTCCGAGCGCAGGAAGAACTCCAGGTCGAACTTGGCCGATCCGCCGGCGACGGTCCTCACCTCGGCGGTGGGCAGCCCGTGCAGGGCGAGCTCCGGCACACCGCCGGTCTCCAGGGTCAGGCAGATCTGGAAGAGGGGGTGGCGGGAGAGGGTCCGGGAGGGGTTGGCCGCTTCCAGGACCAGGTCGAACGGCGCCTCCTGGTGGGCGAAGGCGTCCAGGTCGGCGGACCGGACCCGCGCCAGCAGCTCACGGAAGGTCGGATCACCCGCGCTGTTCGTCCGCAGCACCAGCGTGTTCACGAAGAACCCCACCAGCTCGGCGAGCGCCTCGTCGGTACGGCCCGCGACGGGCGAGCCGATCGCCAGATCCGCCCCCGCCCCCAGCCGCGACAACGCCGCCACCAGCGCCGCGTGCACCACCATGAACGGCGTGCACCCCTCCGCCCGCGCGAACTCCCCGACCCGGGCGAACAACTCCTCCCCCAGGTCCAGTTGCACCTGACCGCCCCGGTGCGACGCCACCGCCGGACGCGGACGGTCGAGGCCGAGACCGTGCTCCTCCGGAAGGCCCTTCAACGCCTCCCGCCAGAAGGCGAGGTCACCGCCGAGCACACTGCCCGCGTCGTCCGCCGACCCCAGCACCCTGCGCTGCCAGGCGGCATAGTCCGCGTAGTCCACCGCCGGAACCTCCAGCACCGACACCGCCGCCCCCGCGACCCGCGCCGCATACGCGCGCTCCAGGTCGGCGAAGAACGCCGCGTTGGACAGACCGTCCGTCGCGATGTGGTGGAGGACGAGGGACAGGACCTGGGCGCGGTCGTCGGCGAGGTCGAGGAGCGTGGCGCGCAGGGGTGTATCGGAGCCGAGGTCGAAGGGCGTGCCGGCCAGTTCGGCGAGGGCGGCGTCGAGATCGGCGGAGTCGATCCGGCGACGTCGTACGACGACCCGGGCCTCGTCCGGCGACAGGATCCGCTGCCGCGGCTCCCCGTCCACCGCCTCGAACACCGTCCGCAGCGGAGCATGCCGCCCCACCACATCACCCAGCGCCGCCGCCAGCACACCGACATCCAGCCCACCCGCACACCGCACCACCAACGGCACGTTGTACGCCGCACTCCCACCCTCCAACTGCGCCAGCAACCACAACCGCCGCTGAGCGAACGACGCCACCGGCAGCACACCCGCCACCGAAGCCCCCTCCCCCGGCACCAACGGCGGCAGCACCACACCACCCGCGCCCTCCCGCCCGGCCACCACCTCCGCCAGACCCGCCACCGTCGGACGCGCGAACACATCCCGGATCGTGAGGCGGACACCCAGCGCCTCGGCCACCCGATTCGTCAGCCGCGCAGCCAGCAGCGAATGACCGCCCAGGTGGAAGAAGTCGTCGTCGACGGTGAGGAGGGCGGTGGTGGCGAGGGTGCCCCGGAAGAGGGCGAGCAGCGTCTCCTCCAGCGGGGTGCGCGGGGCGCGTCCGCCGGTGGCGAGGGGGGCCGGCTCGGGCAGGGACCGCTTGTCCACCTTGCCGTTCGGCGTCAGCGGCATCCGCTCCAGCACCGTGAGGAAGGTGGGCACCAGGTGGTCGGGGAGCCGGTCGGCGGTGTGCCGGCGGATCTCCTCCGGCTCGGCCACCGCGTCCAGCACCACATAGGCGGCCAGCCGCTGCTCATGCACCGTCACCACCGCCTGCGTCACCGCCGGATGACCCAGCAGCACCGCCTCCGTCTCGCCGGGCTCGACGCGGAAGCCGCGGATCTTGATCTGGTCGTCGGCGCGCCCCTCGTAGACGATCCGGCCCCCGGTGTCGAAGCGGGCCAGGTCACCGGTCCGGTAGAGGCGGGCGCCCTTGGTGCCGTACGGGTCGGGCACGAAGCGGGAGGCGGTCAGGTCGGGGCGGCCGAGGTAGCCGTGGGCGAGGCCCTCGCCGGCGAGGTAGAGCTCGCCCGTCACACCGGGCGGGCACAGGTTCAGATACGGATCGAGGATGTAGGCGCCCTTGTTGACCAGCGGCACCCCCACGGGCACCAGGGCGGGCGGGGCGTCGCCGCGCGGGATGGCGTGGGTGGTGGTGAAGCCCATCGACTCGGCCGGACCGTACCCGTTCACCACCTCGACACCGGGCCGCAGGCGCTGGAGCTTGTGGACATGCGCGGGGGACGCTGCCTCGCCGCCGGTGAAGGCGACCGTCACCGACTCGAACGCCTCGGGATGCTCGTCCACCAGGAAGTTGAACAGGCTCGCCGACAGCTGGAGCATCGTCACCCCGTGCCGGCGCGACAGCTCAGCGATCAGCGCCGGCTCCGGACGCTGCCCCGGCTGGAGCACCGACACACCGCCGTGCAGCAACGCGCCCCAGAACTCCAGACTGAACGCGTCCCACGACACCGGCGAGCACTGGAGGAACACCTCCTCCGCACCGAACCGGCCGTAGGACTGACCGCTCACCGTCGACACCAGATTCCGGTGCGACGACAGGATCCCCTTCGGACGCCCCGTCGAGCCCGAGGTGAACATCACGCACGCCGTGTCGTCGCCGGTGACCTCCAGGCCGAGGTCGTCCGCCGCGAGGGCGGTCAGGTCGGCTGCCGAGGCGGTGACCGTGGTCCACGGGCCGTCGACGCGGGGGGCGAGCGCGGTGGTGGTGACGAGGTGGCCGATCCCGGCGTCCCCGGCGGCCGAACGCAGCCGCTCGTCGGGGAAGTCCGGGTCCAGCAGCGTGTAGCCCGCCCCCGTCTTGACCACCGCCACGACCGCCGTCGCGAAGTCCGCACCCCGCTCCAGCAGCACCCCGGCCAGATCACCGCGCCCCAGCCCCTGCGAGCGCAGATGCCGCGCCAACCGGTTGGCAGAAGCGTTCAGTTCGGCATACGACACCTGCCGGTCACCGTCGACCAGCGCGACCCGATCCGGCCCCGCGGCCACCTGCGCCTCGAACCGCCGCACCAGCGACAGCTCCCCCGCCTCCGCCACCGACCCGGCCCACGAACCGGTCAACAGCTCCCGCTCGCCGGACGACAAGGTCTCCAACCGCGACAACCGGACCTCCGGCGCCTCCAGCACCTGCCCCAGCACCCGCCCGAGGACCTCCGCCATCCGCCGCACGGTCACCTCGTCGAAGAGGTCGGCGGCGAAGATCACGGTGGCTCCGAGGGCCGTGCCGTCGTCCGAGCGCAGGAAGAACTCCAGGTCGAACTTGGCCGATCCGCCGGCGACGGTCCTCACCTCGGCGGTGGGCAGCCCGTGCAGGGCGAGCTCCGGCACACCGCCGGTCTCCAGGGTCAGGCAGATCTGGAAGAGGGGGTGGCGGGAGAGGGTCCGGGAGGGGTTGGCCGCTTCCAGGACCAGGTCGAACGGCGCCTCCTGGTGGGCGAAGGCGTCCAGGTCGGCGGACCGGACCCGCGCCAGCAGCTCACGGAAGGTCGGATCACCCGCGCTGTTCGTCCGCAGCACCAGCGTGTTCACGAAGAACCCCACCAGCTCGGCGAGCGCCTCGTCGGTACGGCCCGCGACGGGCGAGCCGATCGCCAGATCCGCCCCCGCCCCCAGCCGCGACAACGCCGCCACCAGCGCCGCGTGCACCACCATGAACGGCGTGCACCCCTCCGCCCGCGCGAACTCCCCGACCCGGGCGAACAACTCCTCCCCCAGGTCCAGTTGCACCTGACCGCCCCGGTGCGACGCCACCGCCGGACGCGGACGGTCGAGGCCGAGACCGTGCTCCTCCGGAAGGCCCTTCAACGCCTCCCGCCAGAAGGCGAGGTCACCGCCGAGCACACTGCCCGCGTCGTCCGCCGACCCCAGCACCCTGCGCTGCCAGGCGGCATAGTCCGCATAGTCCACCGCCGGAACCTCCAGCACCGACACCGCCGCCCCCGCGACCCGCGCCGCATACGCGCGCTCCAAGTCGGCGAAGAACGCCGCGTTGGACAGACCGTCCGTCGCGATGTGGTGGACGACCAGCGAGAGGGTCGTCGCCCCGTCGTCGGTCTCCAGGGCGACCGCACGCACCGGCAGGTCCGTCGCAAGGTCGAAGGGCGTGCCGGCCAGTTCGGCGAGGGCCGCGTCGAGATCGGCAGCGCCGATCCGGCGACGCTCCACGACCACCCGGGCCTCGTCCGGCGACAGGATCCGCTGCCGCGGCTCCCCGTCCACCGCCTCGAACACCGTCCGCAGCGGAGCATGCCGCCCCACCACATCACCCAGCGCCGCCGCCAGCACACCGACATCCAGCCCACCCGCACACCGCACCACCAACGGCACGTTGTACGCCGCACTCCCACCCTCCAACTGCGCCAGCAACCACAACCGCCGCTGAGCGAACGACGCCACCGGCAGCACACCCGCCACCGAAGCCCCCTCCCCCGGCACCAACGGCGGCAGCACCACACCACCCGCGCCCTCCCGCCCGGCCACCACCTCCGCCAGACCCGCCACCGTCGGACGCGCGAACACATCCCGGACGGTGAGGCGGACACCCAGCGCCTCGGCCACCCGATTCGTCAGCCGCGCAGCCAGCAGCGAATGACCGCCCAGGGAGAAGAAGCTGTCGTCGATGCCGACGGGGCCGGTGGCGTCGAGGGTCGTGGTGAACAGGCCGAGCAGGGTCTCCTCGGTCCGGTTGCGCGGGGCGCGGATCGCGGCCCGGAGCGCGACGGGTGCGGGCAGGGCCCGCTTGTCGATCTTTCCGTTGGGGGTGACGGGGAGGCGGTCGAGAACGGTGAGGTAGGTGGGGACCAGGTGGTCGGGGAGCCGGTCGGCGGTGTGCCGGCGGATCTCCTCCGGCTCGGCCACCGCGTCCAGCACCACATAGGCGGCCAGCCGCTGCTCATGCACCGTCACCACCGCCTGCGTCACCGCCGGATGACCCAGCAGCACCGCCTCCGTCTCGCCGGGCTCGACGCGGAAGCCGCGGATCTTGATCTGGTCGTCGGCGCGCCCCTCGTAGACGATCCGGCCCCCGGTGTCGAACCGCGCCAGGTCACCCGTCCGGTACAGACGCCCCCCGCCGGCACCGAACCGGTCCGGCACGAAACGCGAAGCGGTCAGATCGGGACGGCCGAGATAGCCGTGGGCGAGGCCCTCGCCGCCGACGTACAGCTCGCCCGTCACACCGGGCGGGCACAGGTTCAGATACGGATCGAGGATGTAGGCGGGCTTGTTGACCAGGGGCAGGCCGACGGGGACGGCGGCGCGGGCGGTGTCGTCCTCGTCGACGGTGTGGGTGGTGGCGAAGATCATGACCTCGGCGGGGCCGTATCCGTTGAGGACGCGGATGCCCGGCTTCAGGCGGCGGAGCTTGTGGACATGGGCGGGGGACGCCGCCTCGCCGACGGTGAAGGCGGTGGTGACCGACTCGAACGCCTCGGGGTGCTCGTCGACCAGGAAGTTGAACAGGGTGGCGGAGAGCAGGAGCGTGGTGACGCGGTGCCGCCGGGTGAGCTCCGCGACCAGGGCGGGTTCGGGCTTCTGGCCGGGCTGGAGGACCGCCCGCCCGCCGTGCAGCAGCGGCGCCCAGAGCTCCAGGCTGAACGCGTCCCAGGAGACGGGTGAGGACTGGAGCCAGATCTGGTCGGGGCCTTCGGGCAGATAGGGCTGGCCGACGAGGGTGGCGACGAGGTTGCGGTGCGAGGAGAGGATGGCCTTCGGCCGCCCGGTGGAGCCGGAGGTGAACATCAGGCAGGCGGCGTCGTCGGGCGCGATGCGCACCCCCAGGTCGGCGGCTTCGTCGTCCACCGCCGTGCCGTGCGGCCCGAGACCGGCCGCTTCGTCGTCCACCGCCGTGCCGTGCGGCCCGAGACCGGCCGCTTCGTCGTCCTCGGGGCCGGCCGGCCCGGGAGCGTGGACGGTCCAGGGGCCGGTCAGGCGTCCGGCGAGGGCGGGGCGGGTGACGAGATGGCTGATGCCCGCGTCCTCGGCGGCCGAGCGCAGCCGCTCGTCGGGGAAGTCCGGGTCCAGCAGCACGTGTCCCGCGCCGGTCTTGAGGACGGCGAGGAGCGCGGTGACGAACGGGATGCCGCGTTCCAGCAGGACGCCCGCCAGGTCGCCGCGTCCGAGGCCGCGGGCGCGCAGTCCGCGGGCCAGGCGGTTGGCGCAGGCGTTGAGTTCGGCGTAGGTGACCGTGCCCGCCGTGTCCATGAGTGCCGTGCGGCCGGGGTGGATCCGGGCCTGTTCCTCGAACAGCTCGACGAGGGTGGCCTCCACAGGCTCGGCGGACGGTCCGGCCCACGGCCCGGTGAGCCGGGCGTGCTCCCGCGGGGTGAGGACGGGCAGACCGGCGACGGGCAGCGCGGTGGGGGCGTCGGAGGCGAGGACGGTGGAGAGGAAGGCGGCGAAGCGGTCCTGGTGGGCCGCGACGGCGCCGGGGTCGATGCCGTCGGCCGGGGTGTCGAAGTCGATGCGCAGCCCGTTCGCGGCGCCCAGGTCGAGGACGGCGACGGAGAGGTCGTCGACGGGGCCGTTGCTGATGTTGTGGTTGACGGTCGGGTGGCCGCAGACGGTGAGTTCGCCGTGGAAGCCCATGATGTTGAGGACGGGTGAGGCCAGGCGGCGGGAGCCGTCGATGACGCCGGCGTCGCGGCAGAGGTCCTCGTAGCGGGTGAGTTGGTGGCGCAGGCCGTGCTTGACCTCGGCGGACACCGTGCGGACGAGGTCGGCCAGGGGTGCGCCGGGGTCGACCCGGAGCCGCAGCGGCACCACGTTGGACGCCATGCCGGGGGTGCTGCGGGCCGCCCGGGTGGTGCGGCCGGTCACGGGGAGGGCGATCACCAGTTCGTCGCGTCCGGTGACCCGGTGGAGGTAGACAGTGAACAGGGCCACCAGCAGCACGGACCAGGTGACCCGTTCGCCGCGGGCGACGGTGCGCAGCCGTTCGGCGTCCTCGGCGGTGAGGTGCACGCTGCGCCGGGCGAAGGCCAGGCCGCCGTGGGCGGGGGCGGTGTGCCCGGTGCCGCGGACGAGTCCGGCGGGGGCGTCGGGGGCTCCGGCCAGGTGGTCGCGCCAGGCGGCCCGGGTGGCCGCCGCCTCCGGGGACGCGCGGTAGGCGGCTTCCTCGGCGAGCAGGTCGGCCAGGCTCCCGAACGGCGTCTCGCCGAACGGCTCGCCCGCCACGGCGCGTTCGTACAGCTCGACGAGGCGGGAGAGGGCCATGGAGACGCCGACGCCGTCGACCACGAGGTGGTGGAAGCCGTAGAAGTAGAAGTACCGCTCCTCCCCGAGCCCGATCAGCGCGCAGCGCACCGGGGGCGCGCCGGAGAGGTCGAAGGGGGCCGTGATCAGTGCGTCGATCAGCCGCCACGCCGCCCCCTCGGGGTCGTCGGCGCCGCTGACGTCCGTGTAGGGCAGGTGCCGGTCGCCCGCGTCGGGGTCGACGATCTGCCACACCCGCTCGCCGTCGTCCTCGAACCGGGAGATCCGCAGGAAGTCCGCCTCGTCGACCAGCCGGCGCCAGGCGGCGTCCATCAGCGCCGGGTCGACGGGGCCGTTGATCTCGCGGCACTCGGCGACGTTGTACTTCACACCGCTCGGGTCGAGGGCGTGCGCCGTCCAGATGTCGCGCTGGGCGACGGAGAGCGGCAGCCGGGCAGGGGCCTGTGCGGGTGCGACGGGCGGGTCGAACGGCATGGGGGCTCCTGGAGAGGTCACGTCTGCTGCTGCTCGGGAAGGGCGGGGCTGCGCCCATACAACCCGTGGGCGGGCGGCGGGAGCGGCAGTTGATCCGGCGGTACGGGAGCGGAACGCGGCGGCTGCGGCAGTCAGGCGGCAGCCGAGGGGGCAGCAACGGCCGCGGGGGCGGCGGCGGGGAGCGCGGCGCGGACGACGCACAGCACGCGGAAGGCGGAACGGCCGCCGTCGGTGCTGGGTCTGACGACGCCGCTGATGAGCAGGTCGCGGATGACGCGGCCGCAGTGCGGCAGGGGTCCGCCGGTGAGGCGCAGCACGTCCTCCAGGACGAACTCGTCGGCGCCGGCGGCGCACAGTCCGGCGAGGAGCTGCCGGTGGCCGGCCGGCAGCGCGGCGAGGGTGCGGGCGACGCGGTCCTGGAGGCTGGGGCCGGAGCGGCCGTCGGCGAGCGGGTCGAGGAGGGCGGCCGGGTCGGAGTCGACGATGCCGCGCAGGGTGCGCAGGTCGCAGACGGTGAGCCAGGAGGCGGCGGCGGCGAGGGCGAGCGGATGCCCGTCGAGCCGGTGGCAGACCCAGGCGATGTCGGCGAGGTCCCGTTCGCCGGGGACGAGATCGGGGCGCACCCGGCGCAGCCGGCCGAGGAAGAGGCGTACGGCGGGGGCCTCGGGGCGGACGCCGGCGGCCGGGTCGGGGGCGTCGAGGGGGGAGACGAGGAAGAGGCGTTCGCCGGGGACGTTCCACGGTTCGGCGGCGGTCAGCAGCAGCCGCAGGCCGGGGATCTCCCGCTGGAGGCGGGCGAGCCGGGGGAAGACGAGCTCCGCGGGGTCGACGCCGTCGAGGACGAGGAGGGCGCCGCGGTCGCCGAGGGCGGCGGCCGGGGAGGGCGGCAGGTCGTCGGCGGAGCCGTCGCCGCGGAGGTAGTCGGCGCAGTCGGCGGTCAGGGCGGCGACGGTGTCGTCGGCGTCGGGGAGGCAGTCGGCGACGGCTCCGGGGGCGGTGTGCCACAGGACGGGGAGGCCGGCGTCGTGCAGCCGGGCGGCGGTCTCCAGGGCGAGCCGGGTCTTGCCGACGCCGCTGAGACCGACGAGGGTGACGAGGCGTTCGGTGCCCGAGCGGAGTTCGTCGGTGAGGACGGCGGCTTCCGCCTGCCGTTCGATCAGCGGGTGGAGGGGGGCGGGGGGCGCGGCGCGCTCGGCCGTGCGGCCGGCGGCCGGGCCGCGGTGCCCGCGTCTGACCGCTTCCTCCAGGGCGGTGCGCGCCCGTGGTCCGAGGCGCAGCCCGTCGGCTATCAGCCGGATGGTGTCGGTGCGGGGGCGCTGGGCCTTGCCCTTCTCCAGGTCGCGGATGGCGCGGACGCTGATGGTGGAGAGGTCCGCGAGTTCCCGCTGGGTCAGGCCGATGCGGATCCGGTGGCCGCGGATGAGGGTGCCGAGGGCGGCGATGGCCGCCGTGGTGCCCTCCGGGGAGAGGCCGGTCGTCATGTGTGCTCCCGCTGGTCGAGTGGGGGCGAGGGCCGGGGACGGGCCCGAGTCGGGCCGCTGTGTTCCTCGCCTGCTGCACTCACTCATCCTCGGCACCCGGCTATCGGAGGGGCATCCCGTCGTTAACCGGCCATGAAAGGGGTGTACGGGGCCGTTGTGATGGCTGGGACGTGTGGGTGATAGCGGCCGCGGGCCCGTGATAGCGGAGCGGCGGAAGGCGGGTTCCGTGATAGCGGGGTGATAAGGCAGCGAGCGGTGCCGTGAATCCGGCCGTTCCTAGCGTGGTGGTCACAAGGAAACGCCACCCCGCAGAAACCAGGGAGAGCCCGATGTCGAAGACCGCCGCCACCCGCAACGCCCTCCGCGCCGCCGCCGTCTCCGCCCTGATCGTCCTCGCCACGGGCGCCGGGATCCAGGCCGGCTGGGCCGCCGAGGCGCCGGCCGCCACCGTCGCGGCCGCCGCGCAGGACACCCCCGCCGACGAGGGCGAGGGCGGCTCCACCGGCGCGACGGGCGGCACGGGCTCCACCGGCTCGGGCTCGACGGACGGCTCGGGCTCCACCGGTGGCACCGGCGGCACCGGCTCGACCGGCGGCACCACCGACAACAACCCCTGGGACTGAACGGACGCCGGACACCGGCGTCCCGCGGGGTCAGCCGACCCCGAGCAGCCGCTCCGCCTCGGCGAGCTCCCGCACCATCCGGCGTTCACGGAAGACCTCGACCGCCGGCGTCAGCACCTCCCGGGCACGCCCCGGACGCTCGGTCCCCAGCCGGGCGAGATCCAGGCGCGCGAGCGCGCCCCCGCTAAAATCCATGATCCGTTCCCGTGCGGCCACGGCACGGTCGTAGAAGTCGCCGGCCCGGTCCGGGCGTCCCATCACACTGAACGCCCGCCCCAGATCGTGCAGCAGGTGCCCCTCGCCGATCACGTCGCCGGACTCCCGGCACAGCTCCAGCACCTCGGTGAAGGTGAGGACCGCGAGATCGCTGCGGCCCTGCTCCAGCAGCAACTGCCCGACGCGCCGCAGGGTCCGCGCCCGTCCCCCCGTGTATCCGATGCCCTCGTAGATGTCGAGCGCCTCGTCGAGCTGCTTCTGCGCCGCGTCGATCTCGCCCCGGCGCATCCGGATGTGGGCGCTCTGGGTGAGGACGATCGCCCGTCCCACCACGTCACCGGCCCGGTCGAAGTCGGCGAGTGAGCGGCCGTAGAGTTCGAGCGCGCCCGGGTCGTCGCCGCTGGTGCGGGCGATGAGCGCGAGGTCGCGCCGGCACAGCGCCTCCCCCATGGGCTCGTCGAGGGCCTGGAAGACGTCGAGCGCCGAGGTCAGCGACTGGCGTGCGGTGTCGTACTGGTTGCGGCTCATGTAGAGCGAGCCGAGCGAGGCCCGGATCGCCGCGGTGCCGCGCAGGTTGCCGGCCTTGCGGACGGCGGACAGGGCGCTGAGGTGGGTCTGCTCCCACAGGTCGTAGTGGCCGCGGACCTCGAAGAGGGTGACGAGCGAGGTGGCGAGGTCCCAGCTCAGATCGTGCAGCCCTTCGTCCGCGGCGTGGGCGACCATGCCGCACAGGGCGGTCTGCTCGGCGTCGAGCCAGGCCAGCGGGTCGGCGAGGACCTCGTCGGTGTGGGTGGACGGCGGCTCCCAGCGCGGGGCGTCGCCGTGCAGGACGGTGAAGTCGCCGCCGTAGACCTTGCGGTGGGCCTGCTGGGCGAGGTGCATCCACCCGCCGGCCATGCGGGCGAAGGCGGCCTGCCGCTCCCCGGCCGGGTGCTGGGCGGCGAGCTGTTCGCGGGCGTAGACGCGGATGATCTCGTGGAAGCGGTAGCGGAAGCCGCCCGCCGGTTCGACACCGGCGACGTCGAGCATCTGCACGTCGACGAGGGGTTCCATCAGGTCGGACGGGAAGGGGCGGCGGTCGTCGAGCAGGGCGCCCGCGAGCCAGCTCGGCAGGGTCGGCGCCTGTGCCATGGACAGCAGCCGCAGCAGGCCCCGGTCCCCGGGCGCCAGTCCTTCGTAGGTGAGCGAGAGACTGGCCCGCATGGTCATCTCGCCGTGGGCGAGTTCGTCGAGCCGGTGCCGTTCGTTGGCGAGGCGCTGCACCATCGAGGCGAGCGGCCAGTGCGGCCGGGCCGCGAGGCGGGCGGCGACGATCCGCAGCGCGAGCGGGAGCCGGCCGACGGTGCGGACCAGGGCCTCGGCGGCGACGGCCTCGTTCGCGACGCGTTCCCGGCCGACGATCCTGGCGAGCAGTTCGAGGGCGCGGTCCTCGTCGAGCACGTCGAGTTCCACCCGGTGGGCGCCGGGCAGGGCGGTGAGCCGGGCCCGGCTGGTGACCAGGACCGCGCAGCCGCGGCTGCCGGGGAGCAGCGGGAGGACCTGGCTCTCGGCCGCGGCGTCGTCGAGGACGACCAGCACCCGGCGGGAGGCGAGGCGGGTGCGGTACATCTCGGCACGCTCGTCGAGCGATTCGGGGATGAGCTGGCCGGGGATGCCGAAGGCGCGCAGGAACCGGCCGAGGACCTCGACGGGCGGGGCGGGGGTGCCGGTGGTGCCGCGCAGGTCGCAGTAGAGCTGTCCGTCGGGGAAGCCGGTTTCGGCGAGGGCGTGGGCGACGTGCACGGCCAGGGCGGACTTGCCGGTGCCGGGTTTGCCGGTGACGGCGGCGACGCCGACGCTGCGGCCCTGGCCTCCGGTGAGCGCGTGCTCCAGGGCGGTGATGCGGTCCGGGTCGGCGACGAAGTCGGCGATGTCGGCGGGGAGCTGGTGGGGCACGTCGTCGGAGGACGGTGTCTCGGCGGGCGGCGCCGGTTCGGGGGCCGGTGTCCCCTCCCCCCTCTGCCGAACCGTTTCCTCGCCGGGTCTCTCCGCTGCGGCGCGCCGGGGGACGGCGCCGGCCGGCGGCGGGAGTTCGCCGGCGAGGATCGCCGACTCCAGGTCGCGCAGCTCCCGGCTGGGCTCCAAGCCGAGTTCCTCGGCGAGATAGGTGCGGGCGGTGCGGAACGCCTCCAGCGCCTCGGCCTGCCGGCCCGACCAGTAGAGGGCCTGGATGAGCAGGCCGTGCAGCTTCTCGCGCAGCGGGTGTTCGCTGGTGAACCGCTGGAGCTCGCCCACCAGGCGGTCGTGGCGGCCGAGTTCGAGTTCGAGGCGGATGCGCAGCTCGACGGCGGCGAGGCGTTCCTCGTTGAACTGGCGGGCCTTGTTGGCGAGCGGGCCGCTGTCGAGCCCGGAGAGGCAGTCGCCCTGCCACAGGGCGACCGCGTGGCGCAGCAGCCGCACGGCCTCGTCGGGTTCGCCGCGCTCGCGCAGGCCCCGGGCCTGCTGGACGAGGCCGGTGAAGAGGGCCGCGTCCACGTTGCCGGTGTCGGTGTGCAGGACGTATCCGGGCGGGCGGGTGGTGATCGAGGCCTCGCCGCTCGCGTCGGCGAGCAGCTTGCGCAGCCGCGAGACGCAGATCTGCACCTGGGTGCGGGCGGTCTCGGGCGGGTTGTCCTCCCAGATGAGGTCCACCAGGTGGCTGGTGCTGACCACCCGGTTGCTCTCCAGGAGCAGCGCCGCGAGGATCACCTCCTGGCGCCCGGGGGGTACCCGCAGGGGACGCTCGCCGGCGCCCTGGACCTGTAACGGCCCCAGCACGCGGAAGGTGAGCGGCGGCGTCCCGGTGCGTTCCCGGTGTCTCTCCGCGATGTCGTCAGCCACTGATTCCCCCACGGAGATATGAGTCGACAGGCCACGATCGCGCCGGCACGCCGGAATGTCAGGATCAAGTGAGGACAGTCTCCACATCTCTCCCCTCCGTGTCCATGCCGTGAAGATCCCGATGTGCGGCCCCCTCGGGGACAGGGTGCGAGGACAGGCGCGGGGGCGGGGCGCGGGGACAGGGCGCAGGGATAGGGCGGCGATAACGCGGAGTTGGGGCGCGGGGCCAGGATCGGCACGGAACGTGAAAGGAGGCTCGACAGGTGAACAGCCATGACGACACGTCAACCGCCCTGTGGGGTCCGGTGGATCTCGTCACCGCGGCGGGGATCGACCATGTGCGGCTGGTCTACGACTATCTCGACGCCGGCGACCGGGACGGGTGCGCGTCCCTGCTGCACGACGGTGTGGTCTTCGAGCTGCCGGGCCTGGCTCCGGCCCACGGCCGGGCGGCTGCCCTGGAGGCGCAGCTCCGGCACACCGTGCCCGCCGCCCGGCACGAGATCGACCGGGTCGTGGCCCAGGACCGGAACGTGGTGGCGGCGGGCCGGCGGGTCGTCCCCGGCCGCGAGGGACCGGGGCAGCGCTTCGTCGACGTCTTCACCATCGCCGACGACGGCATGGTGAGCGGTTGCACCCGCTACTACCACCTCGCCCCGGCGGACCCGTCCCCCGGCGGGCCCGGGACGCCGCCGCGCTGACGGGCGGGGCGCCGGCCGCGGGCGGCCGGACGGTCCCCGGAACGAAACCGCGGACGACGGCTGAGCGAACGAGTCGGCGCCGGCGGCCGTCGGCCCGGTGTGGCGGGCCGACGCCGGGGCAGGCCGATACATCGAGCACACCGTCCCCGCGCCCGGCGCGGGAACGGCGACCCGATGTCCTGTGCGCTCCGGCGGGCCGCCCCGCCCGCCCGCTGCGACGGTCCCACCCCGGCAGCGGGGCACGACAGGGCTGAACAGCAGCGACGCACGGTGAGCGGCACGCACACGCCGGCTCGCCGGGAAGGAACACTTCACGTGACGACGCACGTCGACCACGGTGTCACCGCCCGTGCCGAGGAGACCTCACCCCGTACCGACGAGACGGACCTCGCCGCCGCCCTGCCCCCGGGCGCGGCCGACGGCCTGGCCGTGGCGCCCGCGGACGCCCGCCGGCTGTCCCGGGTCTTCCTCCGCCGCCTGCGCCGCCTCGACGAGGGAACAGCCCGCTACCAGTACACCCGCAACACGCTCATCGAGATGAACGTGTCCCTGGTCAAGTTCGTCGCCGGTCGCTACCGCAACCGCGGGAACGGCGATCTGGAGGACGTCGTCCAGGTGGGCACCATCGGTCTGATCAAGGCCATCGACCGCTTCGACCCCGAGCGGGAGACCGAGTTCACCTCGTTCGCCATCCCGTACATCAACGGCGAGATCATGCGGTACTTCCGGGACACGAGCTGGGCCGTCCATGTGCCCCGCCGCCTCCAGGAACTCCGCAGGGAGCTCGTCACGGCGACCGAACTGCTCGCCGCCCGGCTCGGCCGGGAGCCCACGGTGGCCGAGCTGGCGGCGCACCTCGGCCTCCCCCGCGAGGAGGTCGCCGAGGGGCTGAAGGCCAAGGCGGCCTACACGGCGTCCTCCCTCGACACGCCTTCCACGGACCACGACGGCCCGCGCGACGACAGCCGGGCGCTCGCCGAGACACTGGGCCTCGACGACGAGCGCCTCGGCCTGTTCGAGGACCTCCACACCCTGGCGCCGCTCCTCGGCTCCATCTCGCCCCGCGACCGCGACATCCTGCGGATGCGGTTCGGCCAGGACATGACCCAGCGGGAGATCGGGCTGGAGCTCGGCATCTCCCAGATGCACGTCTCCCGCCTGATCGCCCGGGCGCTGGAGACCCTCCGCGCGGGGCTCCTCCAGGACTGACCGGCCGCCCCGGCCGCGGCCCGGCTCCCGCCCCCGCCCGCGCGTACCGGCCCGCCCGCCGCCACCGCCCGCGCGTACCCGGGGCGCGGCGGGGCAGGCTCGGGCAGGGGGCGGAGACACGACGGGACACAGGTGATGGAGACACTCTCCTTCGACAGCAGCAGCCTCGACGCGACGGAGGAGTTCCTCTCGCGGGCGTACACGCCGATGCGCATCGGCGGCCGCCCGCAGGAGACCGGAGCCCGGATCGAGCGGCGTGCCGTCGGGGAGCTGGTCGTCGACAAGCTGCACTTCGACTACACGATGGCCTACGACGCGGGCAGCCTGGGCAAGGTCTGCCTGATCACGCTGCACCGGGGCACCCTGGCCGACACCACCGACGGCCGCGACGAGGTCTACGGCCCCGGCGACACCTTCCTGGTCGCCCCGCCGGACCGCCCGTACACGGGTGAGGTGCGCGCCGCCCGCTACACGATCACCATGTTCGACCCGGCGCTGCTCGACCAGGTCGCCGTCGTGGGCGCGGACCGGGCCGGACCGGTCGCGCTGACCGGCGCGCGGGCGCGGGACGCGGCGTCCAACCGGCGGCTGGGTTCCACCGTCGCGTTCCTGCGCGACCATGTGATCGACACACCGGACGCGGGCGGGCTGGTGGTCGCGACGGCGGCCCGGCACCTGGCCGCGGTGACCCTCTCGGCACTGCCGAACTCGGCCGCGGACGACGAGCCCCGGCCGGCGGACAACCGTGACGCGGGCACCCGGACCCTGCGCAGGGCGATCGACTTCATCGAGGAGAACGCCCACCGGGACATCGGCCTCGCCGACATCGCGGCCGCCGCGTTCGTCACCCCCCGGGCCGTCCAGTACGCGTTCAGCCGCCACGCCGGCACCACGCCGCTGGCCCACCTCCGGCTCGTCCGCCTGGCCCGCGCCCACCGGGACCTGCGGGCGGCGGACCGGCGCACCACCGGGGTGATGGAGGTGGCGGCGACCTGGGGCTTCGCCCACCCGGGGCGCTTCGCCGCGGCCTATCGCGCGGTCTACGGGACGGCGCCGTCGGCCACGCTCCGCGAAGGCTCCTGACCGGGGGCGTACCGCGCCGGCGGTGTCAGCCGAGTGCGGCCAGCGCGGAGGGCAGGTCGGGGAAGTAGCGGAACGCCCGGTGGTTCCCGGTGAGCGCGATCAGCCGCCGCGGCTCCACCGCGAGCGCTCCCGCGACCCAGATCTGGCCTCCGCCGGGCGGCGGTTCGAGGAGTTCGTGCAGCGGGACGAGGTCGAGGAACTGAAGGCCCGCGACGTCCAGGACGAGCTGCTTGCCGCTGGCCCGCGCCGCTTCCATCGTCAGGCTCAGGCGGGGGGCGACATCGATGTCCACCTCGCCGACGAGCCGGACGACACAGGCGCGCTCGGTCTCGAACATGTCGGACGTCGACTCGAAGCCGGCCGGGTGGGCTGTCATCGCACCACGCTGTCACACCGGCAGGGTGCGGTCACCCGTGCTCCCCCTCCCCGTCCGGGAAACGAAGACGGCCGACGCGTGAGCGAAGGCTCCCGGGCCGGACGGGCCGGACTGTTAGACTGGCCGGGACCTTGATCGTTTCCCGGCGAGCCCCGACGAGGAGCACAGACATGGTGGTGGACGACGACATCTCCGGGTGAGACCCGGAGCTGACAGGCCACCGGCCGGTGCGTGGAAGCGCCGCCGTCGTGGCCTCGCTGTCGTCTCCTCTTCCCCTGTCCGTCACCGGGCGGGAGTCTCCTTCCTGCCCTCTGCCTTCGAGGTCACCTCCATGTCCGACGCCTCCGTCGTCTGCTCCCAGCTCTCCTTCTCCTGGCCGGACGACACCCCCGTCTTCCAGGACCTCTCCTTCACCGTCGGCCCCGGCCGCACCGGGCTCGTCGCGCCCAACGGCAGCGGCAAGAGCACGCTGCTCCGGCTGATCGCCGGTGAACTGCGGCCCACCGCCGGGTCGGTGACCGTGTCCGGCACCCTCGGCCACCTCCCCCAGACCCTCCCCCTCACCGCCGGCCTCACCACCGCGGAGGTGCTGGGCGTCGCCCCGGTGATCCGGGCCATCGACGCCGTGGAGTCGGGAGACGTCGACGAGCGGCACTTCGAGACCATCGGCGACGACTGGGACATCGAGGAGCGCACCCGCGCCCAGCTCGACCGTCTCGGCCTGGCCGGTCTCGCCCTGGACCGCACCCTGGGCACCCTCAGCGGCGGCCAGGTCGTCTCCCTCGGCCTGGCCGCGCAGCTGCTGCGCCGGCCGGACGTGCTGCTGCTCGACGAACCGACCAACAACCTCGACCTCGACGCCCGGCACCGGCTCCACGACGTGCTGGGCGACTTCGGCGGCTGCCTGCTCCTGGTCAGCCACGACCGGGCCCTGCTCGACCGCATGGAACGCATCGCCGAGCTCGACCGCGGCGAACTGCGCCTGCACGGCGGGAACTTCACGGCCTACGAGCAGGCGGTGGCCGCGGAGCAGGAGGTCGCCGAGAAGAACGTCCGCAACGCCGAGCAGCAACTCAAGCGCGAGAAGCGGGAGATGCAGCAGGCCCGCGAACGGGCAGAGCGCCGGCAGAGCAACGCCGCCCGCAACCTGAAGAGCGCCGGTCTGCCCCGGATCTTCGCCGGCACCATGAAGCGCGGCGCGCAGGAGTCCGCGGGCCGGGCCGGGCAGATGCACGCCGGGCGGGTCGGCGAGGCGCAGGCCCGGCTCGACGAGGCCGGGCGGGCGCTGCGCGACGAGCAGCGCATCACGGTGGACCTCCCGGACACCCAGGTGCCCGCGGGGCGGAACCTCTTCATCGGCAGCGGGCTGCGCGTCAGGCTCGGGGACACCGACGTGTTCACCGGCGAGGGCGCCGACCTGACCGTGCGGGGGCCGGAACGCATCGCGCTGACCGGGCCCAACGGCGCCGGCAAGAGCACCCTGCTGCGGCTGCTGAGCGGCGGACTGACGCCCGGCGGTGGCGAGGTGCGGCGGGCCGACGGCCGCGTCGCCTACCTCTCGCAGCGGCTCGACCTGCTGGACGAGGGCCGCACCGTCGCCGAGAACTTCGCCGACCACGCACCGCGGCGGCCCGAGGCCGAGCGGATGAACCTGCTCGCCCGCTTCCTCTTCCGCGGGCCCCGCGCGCACCTGCCCGTCGGCGTCCTCTCCGGCGGGGAACGCCTGCGCGCCACCCTGGCCTGTGTGCTGTGCGCGGAACCCGCTCCGCACCTGCTGCTCCTGGACGAGCCGACGAACAACCTCGACCTGGTCGGCACGGGACAGCTGGAGAGCGCGCTCGACTCCTACCGGGGCGCCTTCGTGGTGGTCAGCCACGACGAACGGTTCCTGCGCGAGATCGGGGTGAACCGGTGGCTGCGGCTGGCCGGCGGCGAGCTGACGGAGACGGGCGCCCCCGAGGTGTGAGCCGCCGGTGCCGACCCGGCCCGCGTCCGAGGCGTCAGCCCCCGCGGGCCCCGCACCGATCCACCGAGGACGGTCCCATGCCTCCCTCCGCCGCCATGTCCGCGTCCGCATCCGCGTCCCGTCACGCCCTGATCGCCCAGGACCTCGTCCACACGCTCGGCGGCCGCCGGGTGCTCGACGGTGTCGGCCTCACCGCGCCGCCGGGACGGCGCATCGGCCTGATCGGGGAGAACGGCTCCGGCAAGTCGACCCTGCTGCGCCTGCTGGCCGGGGTGGAGAAGCCCGACGCCGGCACGGTCACCCGCCCGCCCGACACGGGCTTCCTGCACCAGGAGATCCCGTACGACACCGCCGCGACGATCGCCGACGTGCTCGACGACGCGCTGCGCGAATCCCGGGAGGACCTCGCCGCACTGGACCGGCTCACCGAGGAGCTGGCCCGCACACCGCAGGAGGCCCCCGGCCACCCGGCGCTGCTCGACGCCTACGGCGAGCGGCTCGAACAGGCCCGTGAGCGGGAGGCGTGGGACGCCGACCGGCGCGCCGAGCTGGTGCTCGGCGGTCTCGGCGTCGGCGCCCTCCCCCGCGAACGGCCGCTCGGGTCGCTGTCCGGCGGGCAGCGCGGCCGGCTCGCGCTGGCCGCCCTGCTGCTGCGGCGGCCCGCCGCGCTGCTGCTCGACGAGCCGACGAACCATCTCGACGACGCCGCCGCGGCGTTCGTCGAGGAACAGGTGCGCGCGCTGCCCGGGACGGTCGTGGTCGCCAGCCACGACCGGGCCTTCCTGGACGCCGTGTGCACGGACCTCCTCGACCTCGATCCGGCGGTCGACGGCCCGGTCCGGTACGGCGGCGCCTACACCCCCTACCTGGCCGAGCAGCGCGCCGCACGGGAACGCTGGGAGCGCCGCTGGGCCGAGGAACGCGAGGAGGCGGCGGCGCTGCGGGTGCTGGCCGGGGTCACCGCGCACCGGGTGGCCCCGAACCGGGGGCCGCGCGACAACGAGAAGATGGGCTACGGCCACCGCGCGGGGCGGGTGCAGAACCAGATCTCCCGGCGGGTGCGCAGCGCGACCCGCCGGCTGGAGGAACTGGAACGGTCCGCGGTCGGCGAGCCGCCCAGGCCGCTGCGTTTCGCGGGGAGGGCGCTCGCGGCGGGCGGTGCCGGTGACGGCGACGGCGCGGGTACGGCGCTCGCGGCGGACGGTGCCGGTGACGGCGGAGGTCCGCTGGTGGCGCTGGACGGCGCACGGGTCCCGGACCGGCTCGCGCCGCTGACCCTGGAGGTGTCGGCCACCGACCGGCTCCTCGTCACCGGCGGGAACGGCACGGGCAAGTCGACCCTGCTCGATGTGCTGGCCGGACGCCTCGCACCGGCGGGCGGGATCCGCCGGAGGGCCGGGCTCTCCGTGGGACTGCTCGGCCAGGACACCGTCTTCGACCGCCCGGAGCGCTCCTGCCGGGACCTCTACGAGCAGTCCCTGGGCGCCGAGCGGGCGGAGTCGGTCCCGCTGCGTTCCCTGGGACTGCTCCACGAGACGGACCTGGACAAGCCCGTCGCCCGCCTCTCCGTCGGCCAGCGCCGCCGCCTCGCACTGGCCCTGCTGGTGGCGCGTCCACCGCAGTTGCTGCTGCTCGACGAGCCCACCAACCACCTGTCGCCGCGCCTCTGCGACGAACTGGAGTCGGCACTGGCCACGGGCCCCGGAGCCATCGTCCTCGCCTCCCACGACCGCTGGCTCCGCCGGGCCTGGCGGGGGCGCGAACTCCGCCTCGCCTGAACCCTGCTGCGCACGCGGGCCCGGTGCACCCCGGTGGTCGCAGCACCGGTGCACCCCCGTGGCCCAACACCGCGCTGCGCACGGTGCCCTCAAACGCCGGACGGGCCGGCCTTTCAGCCCCGCCGGCGCTTGAGGCGCGGGGCTCGGGGCGGACCCCTGCCGGACCGGGGCCCGGTGCACCCCGGCACCGCGCCGCGCACAGTGCCGTCAAACGCCGGACGGGCTGCCCTTTCAGCCCCGCCGGCGCTTGAGGCGCGGGGGTGTGGGGGCGGAGCCCCCGCCGGACCGGGCCGCGCACACAGGGCCGGTACACCCCGGTGGTCGCAGCACCGCGCCGCGCACGGTGCCCTCAAACGCCGGACGGGCTGAAGTGGCCCCGCCCTGACGCGCCCCGAGGGAACGCCCGCACCGGGCGGAAGCCGGTTCCGGGGCATCCGGGGGGTGTCGGGGGGTAGTCGGAGGCGGAGAGGTCGTTCGTGAAGGAGCCGTCATGGATGTGTCGGGAGTGCTCAGCGCGCTCGTCGCCGGAACCGCCGTCGGCGCCCTCGGGCGCCTTCTCCTGCCCGGGCATCAGCACATCGGTGTGCTGTGGACCCTGGTCGCCGGCATCGCCGCCGCACTCCTCGGCTCGCTGCTCGCCGCGGCCTTCGGCCTCGGCGACGGCGCGGGCGGCGACTGGCTGGAGTTCCTGATCCAGGTGGTGGTCGCGGGCATCGCCGTCGCCGGCCTCGACCGCTGGCTCCGCGCGAGCCTCTGAGCCCGTCAGCGGGCCTCCGCCCCGGTGAGGTGGCGCTGCATCCAGTCCCCCGCCGTGCGGCGGAACAGCCGCCGGGTGTGAGCGTGCCGGAAGTCGTGGCCCTCGTCGGGCAGGACGAGCAGCTCCGCGGCGAGACCGCGGCTCTGCGCCGCGCGCACGATCTGCCGGGACTCCTGCGGCGGCACGTTGGTGTCGTGCTCCCCGTGCACGGCCAGCAGCGGCACACGCAGGGCGTCCACCCGGCTCATCGGGGAGAGCGCCCGCAGCAGTTCGCGGTCGCGCTCGGGGTGGCCGTACTTGTGCGCGGCGGACTCGGCCAGCCACGGTTCGGTGCCGTCGAAGAAGGTCCCCAGGTCGGACATGCCGCAGACGCTGATGCCGGTGCGGAACAGCTCGGGGTGGTGCACGAGGGACGCCAGGGTCAGGTAGCCGCCGTAGGAGTGGCCCATGACGGCCAGTCTGGTCGGGTCGGCGAGGCCGCTGGTGACGGCGTGCGCCGCGCAGTCGGCGACGTCGTCGATGGCGGCGAAGCGCCCGGTGCCGAGGTCCGCGTCGACGAACGACCGGCCCCAGCCGGAGGATCCGCGCACGTCGGGGGCGAAGACGTCGAGGCCCCGGCCGAGCAGCTCGTGGTAGAGCGGGTCGAAGACGGGCCGCTCCTGCTCCTCCGGTCCCCCGTGGAGATGGATGACGCAGGGCGCGGGCTCGCCGGGGCCCCGGCCGGGGGCGCGGTAGTACCAGCCGCCGAGGCGCAGGCCGTCGCGGGCGGACGGACGCTGCGGGGTGGGCCGGACCGGCGGCCGGCCGGGCGGGACGGCGTCCGCGTCGCGCGAGGACCACGGGGTGCGGGCGGGCGGGGCCGCGTGGGGCACCAGCCAGATGCCCGGCCGCCGCTGGGAGCCGGAGAGTGCCAGCAGCATCCCGGACGGGCCCGCCGGGGCGACCCGGGTGACGACCTCGTGCTCCAGGGAGATCGGGCGGGGCGGTCCGTCGCCGTTCAGCGCGAGGGTCTCCAGCTCACACGCCCCGGCGGTGTTCCAGGACACGGCGGCGCGGTGCCCGTCCTCGGGAAAGGCCAGCAGGTCCATGTCGGAGTCCTCGCGTGCGGCCGTCACGGACAGCCCGGCGGGCTCGCCGTGCTCGTCGAGGGCGAGTGCCATCAGGGCCGCGAACTCGCGGTCGTGGTCGCTGCGCAGCCAGACGGTGCGCCCGTCGGCCGAGAACCGGCCGATCCACGGGTCGCCGTCGGCGACGGCCAGCGTGCAGGTCGCCCTGCGGCCCGCGGTGTCCCAGACGACGGCCCGGCGGCGCCCGCGCGGGCCGCCGCGCAGCAGCGCGAGCCGGCCGTCCGGGGTCAGGTCGCAGACGCGCAGGGTGGCCGCCTCCGGCTCCGCCGCCAGGAGCACGGGCGAGCGGGTGCGGTCCGGGTCGATCAGATAGGCGCTCAGCCGCCCGGCGGGCGCGCCGGCGGGATGCCGTGCGCGGCCCTCGGCGGCGTGCGCGTCGTCCAGCAGCACGGCGGTGCCGTCCCGGTGGGCCCATGCCTCGTCGGCCCGGCTGCCCGTCGTCTCGGCGGGGGCGTTCTCGCCGACGGGCTCGGCGACGGTGACGGCGAGGGCCGATCCGTCGCGGGTCCAGCATCCGAGGTGGGCCGAGCTGCCGGGCACGGCGCCGGCGACCTCGCGGCGGCCGGTGCCGTCGGGGTGCACGCACAGCACCCGGGTGTGTCCGCTGCCGCCCGGGGCGACGGTGTAGGCGATCCAGCGGCCGTCGGGCGACCAGGACACCTCGGTGACGGGCTCGGGGTTGGCGTCGAGGAGCCGCGCCTCCCCCGTGCCGGGCGGCCCGGCCCACAGCCGGGGGACGCCGCCGCGGTCGCAGATGAACGCGACCTGCCGGCCGGCCGGGTCGGCCGAGGGGTACCAGCAGCCGTGTGCCGTGCGCGACGCCGTGTCCCGTCCGCCCGCCGTGTCGGCGAGCAGGGCGGGTACGGGGGCGCCGGACGCGGCGGGGGTCATCGGATCCCGTGCGTCTGGAGCCACATCTCCAGCAGTGCCACCTGCCACAGGGCGTTCTGGCCCCGGTGGGTGCGGTGGTCGTCGGGCCGGCTGAGCAGGGCGGCGACGAAGTCCTCCCGGTAGATGCCGCGGGAGCGGGCCTCCGGCGCGGACATCGCCTCCTTGACGCGTGTCAGCACCGGGCCGGCCATGCGCCGGATCGCGGGCACGGGGAAGTAGCCCTTGGGCCGGTCGACGACGTCGCGGGGCAGGACGGTGCGGCCTGCCTCCTTGAGGACCCCCTTGCCGCCGTGCGCGAGTTTGAGCTCCGGCGGACAGGCCGCCGCGAGCTCCACCAGCTCGTGGTCGAGGAACGGCACCCGGGCCTCCAGGCCCCAGTCCATGGCCATGTTGTCGACCCGCTTGACGGGGTCGTCGACGAGCATGACGTGGGTGTCGAGGCGCAGCGCGGCGTCGAGGGCGGTCTGCGCGCCGGGCGCGGCCATGTGGTCCTCGACGAAGGCGCCCGACACGTCGTGGCCGGGCAGCACGCCGGGGCGCACGATGCGGGCGAGTTCGGCGTGCGGGCGGTCGAAGTAGACCTCCGCGTACCGCCGCGGTTCCTCCTCGCGCGCCGCCTCGGCCATCGCCGGGTACCAGCGGTAGCCGGCGAACACCTCGTCCGCGCCCTGTCCGCTCTGGACGACGCTGACCTCCTTGGCGACGCGTTCGGAGAGCAGGTGGAAGGCGACCACGTCATGGCTGGTCATGGGCTCGCTCATGGCGGCGACGGCGCCGTCGAGGGCGGTGGACACCCGGTCGGACGGCACCATGAGCTGGTGGTGGTCGGTGGCGTAGCGCCGTGCGACGAGGTCGGACCACGGGAACTCGTCGCCCTCCTCGCCGCCTTCGGAGTCGAAGCCGACGCTGAAGGTCGCGAGGCCGTTCTGACCCTCCTCGGCGAGGAGGGCGACGATCAGGCTGGAGTCGAGGCCGCCCGAGAGCAGGACCCCGACGGGGACGTCGGCGACCATCCGGCGGCGCACGGCGGTGCGCAGCGCCCGGAGCACGGCGTCGCGCCAGTCCCGGGCGTCCATGCCGGCGTACTCGGCGCGCCGGGTGTAGGACGGCTGCCAGTAGAGGTGGTCGCGGTGGGTGCCGTCCGGTTCGACGACGCGGACGGTCGCCGGGGGGAGTTTGCGGACGCCGGTGAGGACGGTCCGGGGAGCGGGGACGGTGGACTGCCAGCTCAGGTACTGGTGCAGGGCCACCGGGTCGAGCGAGGTGTCGACGCCGCCGGCGGCGAGCAGGGCGGGCAGCGTGGAGGCGAACCGCAGCCGGCCGGGGCTCTGCGCCAGGTAGAGCGGCTTGATGCCGAGGCGGTCGCGGACGAGGATCACCCGGCCGGTGTCGCTCTCGACGATGACGATGGCGAACATGCCGACGAGGTGGTCCACGAAGTCGGTTCCCCAGTGCCGGTAGGCCTTGAGGATCACCTCGGTGTCCGAGGTGCTGGTGAAGCGGTGTCCGAGGCCGCGCAGTTCGTCGCGCAGCTCGCGGTAGTTGTAGACGCAGCCGTTGAAGACGCCGGTGAGGCCGTTCTCGGAGTCGGTCATGGGCTGGGCGCCGCGCTCCGACAGGTCGATGATCTTCAGCCGGCGGTGGCCGAGGGCGACCGGCCCCTGGGACCACAGGCCCCGGCCGTCCGGGCCGCGGGGCGCGAGGCGGTCCGTCATCCGCTCCACCGCCGCCAGGTCCGGACGTCCTCCGTCGTAGCGGATCTCGCCGCTCAGGCCGCACATGGTCCACCCTTTCCGTCACCGGTCATCCGTACCGTGGGCATCGTGCCCGGCGTCCCCGTGCCGCCCCGGGAAGAAACGCCGTGACGCGGCCGTCGGGGAAGCGGCGCCCGCGCGCCGACCGGGCGCCCCGCACGGCCTCGGTCCGGCCCGGGAAGCGGGGCGTCTCCCTTCGGAGTGCCCGGATCGGCCTGATCCACGCCCGAGGCCGTGCGCCGGGCGCGCGGCGCACGTTCCGGCGCGCCGGAACGCGCCCGCTCACGGGCGGTCGTCCGGGCCGGGTCCCGCACGCGGGCGGTCTTCGGGCACGGCGTCCGCTTGCGGACCGCCGCCGCTCCGGATGCCCGCATACGGGCGGACGCCGGGCCGGGCGCCCGCGCACAGAGGGGTGTCGAGCCGGACACCGGCTCACCGGCCGTCGTCGCAACGGGCGCCGCATCACGGGCCGTCGCCGCGACGGATGTCCGCTTACGGGCGGTCGTCCGGGCCGGGCGTCCGCCAGGAGTCCTTGCGGGCCGCGGCGGGGCCGGACTGGTCGGCGGTGGTGGGACGGGGTGCCGGGTCCTTGCGCTGGGCGGCGCGACGGCTGCCGAGCCGGAACGCGCCCAGCAGCAGGGCGACGACCACGACACCCACGATGATCAGAAGGAGCGACGAGGAGCCGCCGGCTGCGAGGGAAGTGGTTGCGATCATGACTGCCGTCTACCCTCCATCGGCCGGGACAGGCGGGCCGGTCGCGGTACCGGGCCGCGAAGGCGGCGTCCGCGGGGGCGGCGTCCGCGACGGTCGCGTCCGTGGGAGCCGCCTCCGCAAGGACCACGTCCGTGGGGACGGCCTCCGCAAGGAGCGCGTCCGTGGGGACGGCCTCCGCAAGGAGCGCGTCCGTGGGAGCCGCCTCCGCAAGGAGCGCGTCCGTGGGAGCCGCGTCCACACGGACGGCCTCCGCAAGGACCACGTCCGTGGGGACGGCCTCCGCAAGGAGCGCGTCCGTGGGGACGGCCTCCGCAAGGAGCGCGTCCGTGGGAGCCGCCTCCGCAAGGAGCGCGTCCGTGGGAGCCGCGTCCACACGGACGGCCTCCGCAAGGACCACTTCCGCGGGGGCGCGGCGGCCGGGGCCGCCGCGCCCCGCCGTGGGCGGCCGGGTGCGTGCACGGGCGGCGGCCCGCCGGCTCATGCCGCCCGGGCCGCCGGCGGCTCGGCCAGACTCGCGCACGCCCGCTCCACGCTCGGGTGCACGGGGATCGACGCCTCGCCCCCGGTGAGCGCGAGCAGGCGCCGGACCTGCTCCGGCGGCGAGACGAGCGCGAAGGCGCCGCCCCCGTCCAGCACCGCGCGGCGGTAGAGCCGCAGCAGGGCGTTGAAGCCGGAGGAGTCGCAGAAGTGCACCTCCCCCAGGTCGAGGACGAGCGCCGTGCCCGTCCCGACGGCGTCCAGGCCCCGCCGGTAGAGCAACGGGGCGGTCTGGAGGTCGAGTTCGCCCCGCGCGGCGAGCACGACGCAACCGTGCTCGTGCCGGACGAGTTCGATGCTGACGGAACTGTTCATTCAAGGCCCTTCCGCCCGAGATGACGCGACACCGGAGTCCGCGCGCCCCGGCGCACGCCGGGGCACCGCTCGGCAGTCGTCTACCTCGGTCCTGATGTTCCACACCTTCGCGGGCGCCCCGGATGCACACGGCGGGCCGCGCCCCGGGTGCCGGCGGGCTCAGCGCCCGTAGCGGGTCGGCGGGAAGGGGTCGCGTTCCCCCCGGCCCTGCGCGGTGGGCATCTCGCCGTTCCCCACCTGGCGTTCGACCTCGGCCCGCGCCTCGCGGTACACGGTGTCGGAGTCCTCGGGGGCCCTCACGGTCAGCCCGGCCTCGCGCCGGTCCCGCAGCGTCCGCCGCTCCAGCTCCGCCTCGTCGGGCCGCCGGGGCAGCCCCCGGCCGTGGCCGTGCAGCGGGTCGCTCCCGACGTCCCGGTTGGGCTTGTGGTGATGCGCCATGCGTCCGCTCTCCTCACCGGGCCCCGGCCGTGCCCGGGCGCCGTCCGTCCGTCGTTCCATCGTGCGCCGCCCCCGGCCCGACCGCGCGGGCACGGCTCCGGCCTGCGCAAACGCGGCGCGGATGTGCGGGGACAGGCGGGACGGCGGAGACGGACGGAGACGGACGGGGACGGACGGGGAACACGACGGCGCGGCGACCGGGCGTGACGGTACGGGCGCGGCCGGTCAGCGGTTCCGGCGGCCCGGTCCGCCGCGAGGTCACGGCGGCCGGTCGGCCGTTCCGGCGGTGGTCGGTCGTTCCGGCGGCCGGTCAGTTGTTCCGGCGGCCCGCCTTGAAGCGGATGCGTACGGGGATGAGGACCCAGCAGACGGCGAACCAGAACATGACGGTGCCGACGAGCGCCGCGGCGGCGGCGCCGGGCAGGACCACGTCGAGTATCAGCATCAGGGTGCAGCCGATGGTCAGGGCCAGCATGACCATGCCGCAGGCCATGAACCGCCCGGCGGCCTCGACGACTTCGTGCTTCATCCGCAGCCCGGACAGGAAGCGGTGCATCGCCACGGGCGCTATCAGCGCGGCGGTAGACGAGGCGCCCAGCACGACGGTGACCACGTACAACCCCCGGTCGAAGGGGTCGAGTTCACGGAAGAGCGGGGTGAAGGCGACGCTCAGCAGGAAGCCGAAGAGGATCTGCACGCCGGTCTGGGCGACGCGGGTCTCCTGGAGGATCTCGTTCCATCGGCGGTTCACCCGCTCGTGCGGGCTCTCCGGATGGTCGCGGTCCGCACCGTCGTCCCCGGCGCCGGGGGCGTGCGGCTCCGCGCGCCGGGTCTCTCTCTCCGGGTGGTCTGTCATGGTCATGGGGTCCTCCTCCAGGTGTCTCAGCGGATACCCGGACCCCCGCCCGGTACGCCCTCCCGGTACGCCCTCCCGCCGTCGCTCACCGGCACTCCCCCGCCCGGCACGCCCTCCCGCCCCCGCTCACCCCGTACTCCCCGGGCCGGTACGCCCTCCCCACCTCCGCCCACCCGTGCTCCCCCGCCCGGCACGCCGTCCCCGCCCGCGCCCGCCGTCACGCGGTCACCGGTACTCCCCCGCCGGCTCCGGACCGGCCGCGTCCGGCGGCGCGTCGACGAGGACACCGGGGTTGAGGATGCCCGCGGGGTCGAGCGTCCCCTTCACCGCCCGCAGGGCGGCGGCGAACAGCTCGGGGCGCTGGCGGTCGTACCAGGGCCGGTGGTCGCGGCCCACCGCGTGGTGGTGGGTGACCGTGGCACCCGCGCCGATCAGCGCGTCGGACACCGCCGCCTTGATCTCGTCCCACTGCTCCACCGTCCGGCCCCAGGTGCCGGCGGCGTAGACGCCGAAGTACGGTGCCGGGCCGTCGGGATAGAGATGGGTGAAACGGCAGGTGACGACTCCGGTGACACCGGCCCGGCGCATCGCGTCCCGGGCCGCGTCGTCGACGGCGGCGCGGACGGCGTCGAAACGGTCCCAGGTGCAGGCGGTCTCGAAGGTCTCCACGATCATGCCCTGGGCCGCGAGCGCGTCGCGCTGGTACGGCATCCTGAGGAACGAGGAGCGCCAGGTGTCGGCCGCGGTGCCGCCCCCGGGCCGCTCCCCGGCGTCGTCGGCGACGCGCAGCGGCTCCGCCGGGGTCCCGCCGTGGTCGCGGCAGATCTCCAGGGCGCGTTCGGCCCAGGCGGTGACGGGGTGGTCCGCGGACTCGAAGCCGAGCACCAGGACGGACGTCGGGGAGCCGGCGTTGAGCAGGGCCTCCATCGGGTCCAGGAGACGGCAGTTGGCGGGGTTCAGCCCGGACTGGGCCAGCGCCCGCACGGCCTCCACGCCGTCCTCGTACCGGGCGAAGCCCACCGACGCGCCCGCCCGGTGGCGGGGGCGGTCCTGGAGGCGCACCCATGCCTGGGTGATGACGCCGAGGGCGCCCTCGGAACCGAGGAACAGCCGGTCGGGGGACGGCCCGGCGCCGGAGGCCGGCAGCCGGCGGGACTCCACGGCACCGGACGGGGTGACGACCCGGAGCGATTCGGTGAGGTCGTCGACATGGGTGGGCCCCGTCGCGAAGTGGCCCCCGGCCCGGGTGGCCAGCCAGCCGCCGAGGGTGGAGAACTCGAACGACTGGGGGAAGAAGCGCAGGGTCAGGCCGTGCGGGCGCAGTTGCCCCTCCAGACCGGGGCCGAGGACACCGGCCTGGACGAGCGCGGCCCGGCTGGTGCGGTCGACGTCGAGGACGCGGTTCATGGCGGTGAGGTCCAGGCTGACGGTGCCCCGCCAGTCGCCGCCGACACGCGGTTCGACGCCGCCCACCACCGACGAGCCGCCCCCGAAGGGCACGACCGCCACCCGGGCTCCGGCGCACCAGTCCAGCACCTGCACGACCTCGGCCTCCGACGTGGGGCGCACGACGAGGTCGGGGACGTGCGGCAGCCGGCCGAGCAGCGCCCCGACCACGTCGCGGAAGGCCTGCCCGTGACTGTGCGCCAGCCGGTCCCGGACGCCGTCGGACACGAGCGGCGCCAGCGCCCGCGGGGCCCGGACACGGCTCGCTCCCACCCCGAACGCCTCGACGGGCGGCGGCCGGTGCACGGTCAGGTCCGCGCCCGGCAGCAGCTGGGCGACCCGCCGGGTCAGCGCGTCGCGCTCCGCGCCGGTCACCGCGTCCTCGACGTTTCCCCATCCCCACCAGGAGCGCGTCCCGCCTCGCACGATCCGTCCACCGCCGATCTGAACCATGGGTAAATTACCGAGCGGTCAATCTGGCATAGGATGGCGCCATGAGCAAGGAGGAGAGGGCCGGCGGGCGCGGTGGTGCGGGCACCAAGGGCATGCCCCGCCGGGAGCGCGAGCTGCTGATCCTGGACGCGGGGGCCGAGGAGTTCGGCACCAAGGGGTACGCGGGCGGTTCCACGGCGGTGGTGGCGGCGCGCGCGGGGATCAGCAAGCCCATGATCTACGAGTACTTCGGCTCCCGGGACGGCCTCTACCGGGCCTGTATGGAGCGGGCGGGCTCCCGGCTGGTCGCCGCGGTGGCGTCGGCCCAGGACGGTTCACCGGACGCGGGGCGCGCGGCGCGCACCATGGGGGCGCTCTTCCGGGCGCTCGAATCCCGCGTGCACGACTGGGACCTGGTCCACGACACCACGCTGCCCGAGGGGAGCGAGCCGTACGCGGCGGCCGCCGTGCACCGGCGGGAGCTCAACCACATGGGGGCGGCGGGTGTGTCGGAGGTCCTCGGCGCCGCGGCGATCACCGAGCCGCTCGACGCGGACCTCGTCACCCATCTCTGGTACGGGACGGTGGGCGCGGCGATCCGCTGGTGGCGGCACCACCCCGAGCAGACCGCCGAGGAGATGACCGCGCGCTTCGGGCGCGTCACCGCGGCCCTTCTCGCACCGGCCGGTGGCGCCGGAGGTCCCGCGAAGGGGTGAGGGGCGCGACGGACGCCCGTCGGCGGACGGCGCCGGACACGGCGACGGGCGGGGCCGAGGGTCCACCCCTCGGACGTCCCCGCCCGGCTGCCGGCACAAGGCACCGCGTCGTCAGATCCGGCCCCGCGAGAGCCGGGTGATCGGGCCCATCTGCGGCTTGGCCGTCGAGCGGCCCACGGCGAACGCCGCACCGGCCACACCCGCGACACCCGCCGCCGCACCCGCGGCGATGGCCTTGCGGTTCTTGATGACCGTCCACGCGGTGCCCGCGACCGCGGCGACCTTGGCCGCGTTGGCGGTCACCGCCTGCTGCCCGCTCTGTATCCCGGCGGCCGCCATACGGGAGACGCGCTGCGTGGCGTCGCCCGCCGACTGCGCGGTGGCGGCGGTGGTCTTCTTCGCCTCCTTCGCCGTGCTCTTGGCGTCCCCGGCCGTCGTACGGGCCGCCGACGCGGTGGACGCCGCCGCCTT